>JBEKTC010000381.1:0-3949 GCA_049516475.1 Candidatus Korobacteraceae bacterium
CAATTGAACCTCGCCCAGGTTTTTCGCCGCCTGATTCCAAAATATGTTCTCCAACCCTACGCCCCACGGCGTGAGCGCCTTATGAACAACCGAGATGACTTCGCCCTGCCGACCGCCGTAGAAAAGAGGGGCTATCGGAGTTTTGAAACTTGTCCGATGCTCAAAGTATGCTTGCTGAATATCAGCAGCGATAAGATCAGTTGTCATTGTCGCCATTCCATTTACAGTGTATTACGGGAACGCAAGAACGTCGCAAACATGTTCCTCTCACCGCAATGGAATATCTATTCCGGCCTTAACATATAGCCTAGTTTCCCTGCTACCCATTCTCTGCTGCTTCCCGCATAATCTTCCTATCACCCGCATCGCGCCAACCCGCGCCGATGATGGCTCTACCGACGCGCGTCTCAGCCGCATCGTGCGTCTGCTGAGCGACAACGCGACCGTCGTCATCAGCGGCCAGCGCATCGCCGAAGAGCTCGGCACATCTCGCTCTGAGGTCTGGCGCGCGGTGCAACACCTTCGCGAGTTGGGTGTGCAAATTACCGGCCATCTGGCCACTGGATATCAATTGGACGCCATGCCTGATCTCTTGCTTCCCGATATTCTCGATCCGCTCATCAGCGGAACAATTTTCGCTTCTCGCATTCATCACTATTTCCGCATTGGCTCGACTAACGTTGCAGCCATGCAAGCAGCCGCGGGTGGCGAACCCGAAGGCGCCGTCTTTCTTGCCGAAGAGCAAACCGCCGGACGCGGACGCGGCGGCCACAGTTGGGAATCGGAACAGTCCGTCGGGATCTATTGTTCCGTGGTTTTGCGTCCAGAAATGGCGCCCGTCGATGCGCTGTTTCTTTCGCTGATGACCGGCATTGCGATGGCCGATGCGGTCAAGCAGACCACGGGCCTCGACCCCGACCTGCGCTGGCCCAACGACGGCCTGCTCGGCGGGCGCAAGTTCTGCGGCATTCTGACCGAGATGAATGCCGAGCCCACGCGCGTGCGCTACGTCGTCATCGGCATCGGCCTCAACGTCAATCACACATCGTTTGCCGGCGAGCTGGGACCCATTGCAACCTCGCTGCGCATGGAGAGCGGGCGCGATTGGTCGCGGGTTGAACTCGGCGCCGCTCTGCTAAAATCGCTCGACGGCCACTACCGCAAGCTGGTCGAGGGCGGCCAGAGCGCTCGCACCACCATTCTGCAGGAGTTCGAAAAGCGCTCCTCGTTCGTCCGCTCCCGGCATGTTCGTATCGACGACAATGGCGGCTACGAAGGCGTTACCGAGGGCCTCGACGATCGCGGCTTCCTGCTGTTGCGCACGAATGATGGACTGCGGACCGTGCTGTCGGGCAATGTGCGCGCGCTGGATGGAAAGTAGATCATGCTCCTGGTCCTCGATGTCGGAAATAGCAACACCGTGCTCGGCGTTTTCCAGAGCACATCGGCCGATCCCGGCGCGCACTACGGCCCCCTGATCGCGCACTGGCGCGTCTCCACTACCAAAACGCAAACCGTCGATGAGTACGGCGTGCTGTTCCGCAATCTGTTCGCGATGAATGGCATCGAGTTCACCTCCGTGCAAGGCACGGTCATTTCGTCGGTTGTACCGCCGCTCGACTCCATCTTGCGCGAAGTTTGCGAGCGCTATTTTCAGTCGCGGCCGCTGTTCATCGAGCCGGGCGTCAAGACCGGCATGCCGGTTCATTACGACAATCCCGCCGAAGTGGGCGCCGATCGCATCGTCAATAGCGTGGCCGCGTTCGAGAAGTTTGGTGGCCCGTGCATCATCGTAGACTTCGGAACCGCGACCACCTTTGACGTGGTGTCGAAGAAGGGTGAGTACCTGGGCGGCGTGATCACGCCTGGAATCGGCATTTCGGCGGACGCGCTCTTCTCACGCACCGCCCGTCTGCCACGCGTCGATGTCCGCAAACCGCCGCGCGTGCTGGCCACCAACACTGTCAACAGCGTTCAATCGGGTCTTTACTACGGATACCTTGGATTGATCGACGGCATTCTGGAGCGGCTGATCGCGGAGTTGGGCGACAAAGTGACTGTAGTTGCAACGGGCGGCCTGGCCGCGCTGATGGGCGGCGGCTCCAAATACATTCGCGAGATCGACGACCTGCTGACCCTGGAAGGGCTGCGCATTATCTACGAGCGCAATCAGGCGCACAGCAAGCGCCGCTCGGAATCAGCGCCGGGCGACAGCCCTCCCGAACCGCACAGCAGGAGCGAGACTGCCGGCGTAGTGCCAAAGCGGAGCTGACGATGATCAGTTTGCTGCGGGTGGAGCACGCCTTCAGGCGTGCATGGATGCCCGCAACCATGACCTGCGCTTTTGCGCCTGAGGTAATGCTTTTCTTACCTCAGCGGCTAAAGCCGATCTATTGCCGAGTGTTTGAAACTGCACCGCTGAAGCGGTGCTCCACCCTGGCCCAATATGAAAGTTGGAGTCTCGCGATGCGAGATGGAAGATGATAGCCCCGTGCCCTTCAGGGCGGGGTCGGCTCGATTTTACGAGCTGAGCCCCTCGGGGGCGGCACACACAGGTTGAAAGCCGGCTCCCGGAATCCCTCACAACGTGGAAAACTACTTCAACTACTTCACGGAAATCGAAGACCATTTCCAGCGCCGCCGGGGCACGCTGCTGCTGCTGTCCCCGCTCGACTGGGCGCTGATGGAGACCTGGAAGGACGCTGGCATTCCACTGCAAGCCGTCCTGCGCGGCATTGATGTAACCTTCGAAAAATGGGAGCGCCGTTCGCGCAAGACACGCAAGGTAAATGGTCTCGCCTTCTGCGCGCAAGAGGTTCTGGCGTCGGCGGAAGAGCTGAAAGAAGCCGCTGTCGGTGCGCCTGCGCATGATAAAGAAAAGCGCGACGCCGGCCTCGATCAGTCTGCCGTCGCCGAGTATCTGACGCGCAACGCAAGCCAACTCGATCAGCTCCAATTGCCCGGCTCTGCGCAAGCACTGGCACAGCAGACTGCCGCGACCCTGCTAGGCTTAGCCGAGTCGCTCGCGCTGGGAACAGCGGTGCAAATGGAAGACCTGGAGCGGCGTCTTACGATTGCCGAAGAGAAGCTCTTCGCCGCGCTGCTGGCCGCCACGCCTGACGAAGCGCTGTACCAGGTGCGCTCTGAAGCTGACCGCGATCTGGCGCCGTATCGTCGCAAGATGACCGCTCCGCAAATCGAGCAACTGCAAAAGCAGTACATCCACAAGCGGCTCTTCGAGCAGTATCAGGTGCCGCGTTTGAGTTTGTTCTACATGTAAGGGTAGTGCGGCGCTTCAGCGCCGCGTAATCGGGCAGCCCAGAGACCAGCCACCGCGGTCATCGGAGATGACCGTGGTGGCTGAGACAATCGTTACGATGCCGGCGTGACGCGGGCCTGAAAGGCCCGCACTACCCAACCCGTTATTGATAGAGAGGACTCCCTTGCAACTACACATCGAAAAGCTGGTCTACGGCGGAGACGGCCTGGCGCGGCTGCCGGCCGATGAGCACGGTCCCAGCAAGGCCGTCTTCGTGCCATTCGTCCTCCCAGGCGAAGAAATCGAAGCCTCAGTACTCCAAGGCCGCTCTGGATTCGTGCGCGCCTCGCTCGATCGCGTGCTCGTGCCTTCCGCTGATCGCGTTGAGCCGGGCTGTCCCTACTTTGGCCGCTGCGGTGGTTGTCACTACCAGCACATCGACTATGCGGCACAACTCCGCCACAAGGCGGAGATCCTGCGCGAAACCTTGCGCCGTACCGCCAAGCTCGACCTGCGGCAGGACATCGTCTTGCACTCATCCGAGCCATGGGCCTATCGCAATCGCACGCGAATGCATGTGCACCACCAGCCGCAATTCGCCCTCGGCTACTTCCGTCACAACTCGCATGTCCTGTTGCCGGTGGAGAATTGCCCCATCAGCTCGCCGCTGATCAACCAGGCCGTCGCTGC
>JBEKTC010000382.1:0-3906 GCA_049516475.1 Candidatus Korobacteraceae bacterium
GCCGTACCTCCAGATTCGTGCGTTCGTGTCGGCAGGGGGCGTGAAGATCGGATGCGACTCAAAGGGCATGTGTCATTATGGCGCAGGCGGCGCCGGGTGCCCCACTCATTCGCGGGTTTCGAATGAGTGGGAGGGCGAAAGAAGTGTCGCCGGCTGAAGCCGGCTCAGCTTTCAAAACAATCGACGTGACGCGGCGCTGAAGCGCCGCTCTGCCTAAGGAAATCCTGTTCAAGTCAAGGCGAAGTCCCTCGGCGGCTAAAACCGCAAGAGTGCGGGCATTTGCGGACGCCCTGAAGGCCGTCCCCTTCAAGATCATCAATTCTGAACATGCTTGGCCCGCGGGAGTTTCAGCAGGCGAAGCTTCGGCACGCGCCGGAAGTGCTCCGTATCGGCGGTCACAAGCACGTGCTGCGCCGCCGTGGTCGCAGCGGCGAAGGCGTCAGCATAGGGTAGGTTGTACTGTGCCTTCAGGCGGGCGGCACGTTCAGCATCTGCTTGTGTCCCCCCGACCAGAGTGATCGGAACTCGCTCCAGCAGTTCGCGCAGGAGCGTATCGGTTTTTACCAGGCCAATGTGTTTCACCAGTGTGTAATAGACCTCGCCCCAGTTGACGACAGACATGATGGTGTCCGAGTCGGCGGCCGAAGCGTCTTTCAGCACGCCGGCGACAACGGCAGCGCCGGCACCGTTGGTCAGGTAGCGATAAAGAGCGCTGGCGTCCAGAACCTGCGTTCTCATCGAATTTCACGGTCCGGTTCGCGCTCAATCTCGGTGGGCAGGCCGGCATCGGCGAGAATTCCATGGAAACGATCGATGTCGTGCTCGCGCTGCGGGTAGATGCCGATGCCTCCGTGAATGCGCTCGAAGCGGACGTGAGTGCCCCGCCCTATGCGCAACGTACGGCGCAGCGTGGCGGGGATGACCAGTTGGCCTTTCGACGTAACGATTCCTTGCTCACTCTTCATGTCTTACATTCTAGCACAGATGTAAGACAGGCAGCCGCTAGGCCCGCCGTCGCTTGGCATCGGCTTTTTTCGGCGCGGTGCTTTGCATCGCGTGCCGGAGCAGCAGGTTGGCTCTGGTCTGGTAGCCTGGCCCGTAGCTCTTCAGCCAGGCGATGACATCGGCATCGAGCCGCATGGTGACTGGCTGTTTTGGCGGACGATAAAACTTGCCCACCTCGGCACCGCTCCAATCGACCACTTCCGGCATCTCCGAAAGATCAATGTCCGCGTCTTTTCTGGCGGCGATGGCGGCGATTTCTCGTTTCTGATCTCTTGTAAGCTTCTTCATAACTCTTCCTCTCGCGAGAGGTCGCAGGGCGAGCCGAAATGATCCGGACCGTTTCTGCCCCCCGGTCCCTCATAGCTCAAATGCACGACGAAAAGGACTGCTCCCGGCCCAACCTCCCCGAGCGTGATGAACCGCTCTTCCCTTACGGAGTTGGCGTCAGGTTGCGTCAGGGAATAAGGATCGTCGAACACCAACCTGGCTGTTTCGAAACTGACGCCGTGCTTCAGGCGGTTCGTCCGGTTCTTTTCGTTATCCCATTCGAACAGCATGGCTCGTTGTTCTTAGATTACAACGTGTACGTACAATTGTCAATATTAAGGATGTGCTGCCCGGTCGCGCCGGTGGAATCGCGCAAGCCCACCCCGCCCTTATAATGAACAGGTAATTGAGATCAGGCTCGCTCGCAATATTCTCTGCCGACCCTGCCTTTGAGGACTTCATGGCCGCCCTAATTGATGCCATCAACGTTAAGCGCAAGATGTTTTTTGAATTCGAGAACACTCCCTACCACTGCCTGGAAGCCGAGGTGAACACTCCTACCGCTCGCGGCGGCCAGACCCTGGTACGCCTGAAGATGCGCAACCTGCTTACCAGCGCGGTCTTTGAGAAGACCTTCAAAGCCAGCGACAAATTCAAAGAGCCGGACCTCCAGATCGGTCCCGCGTCTTACCTGTACAGCGACAAAGCTGGTTCCCACTTTCTGGACCAGGAAACCTACGAGACGCTCACGCTCAACGAAGAGATGATCGGCAACGCCATGGACTTTCTGGTGGAAGGCGCGATGATCCAGTTACATAAATTCAACGGCAACCCTATCGGCCTGGAGCTGCCGTTGCAGGTTGAGTTGCAGGTGGTTTATGCGGAGCCTGGTGCGCGTGGCGACTCCTCGGGCGGCAGCGTGACCAAGATCGTCAAGCTGGAAACCGGCCTCGAGATCCGCGTTCCCCTCTTCATCAAAGAGGGAGAAAAGGTGAAAGTCTCGACCGAGACGCGGGAGTTCGCGGGACGAGCCTAGGGTGGTGGGGCGTCTCCGCCCAGGTTAGCGTCCAAACGACGGACGCGAACCTGGGGCACATGCTTAACCTTTTATGGTCCTGCTGCTGGATTCAGGTCCAGCACCCAATCCGGATTACCGTCATGATTGTTGCCGGGCAGCGTGAAATTGTGGCTGCCCGAGTTACGGAATGGCGACCCACTGATCGACACGAACGTTCCGTCCGAAGGATCGTACCACCGGGCCCGCGTGAGGCCCGCGAATTCCGCCATGTCGACTGTGAGAGTGGTGGCTTGCGGGCAGTAGGTAAGGGCGTACGACCTTGGCACCCAGGCCGTCGTGCAATAGGTGGCTGTGGTCAGGTTTTCATTGCCGCCATCGTATGTGCCATAGCCGGCAGTGACCACCTGGTGCGCCGTATCGGGCACCAGGTTCTGCCAGGGCAGCGTGCCGAACAGGCTGTTGATGTACTTTATTTCCCGCGCTCCAGGGCTGAGGAGATACAACTGCCATCCCGGCGGGAACAACCACGTGTAGTGGTTGCCGTAGAGTTGGCCCGCGCCGCCGCTGGTCAGCGTCCAATATGCTTCCTCACGCAAAACGTACGGTCCGGCGGGCCCAGGCAACTCGCCGGTATTGTTCTCGTATTCGTAGTTGGCCTCGGTCAGGAACAGCGGCAAGACGGGCGTGCTGGCATAGGCTTGCACGAAGCAATCGTAGGTTTCGTAATAGGTGTAGCAGGCATCCCAGGCCAGAACGTCGCTCAGCGTCGTGTCCTGGTTGGAGTAGCTGAAGTTGTAATTCAGTTCGATGGTTTGCAGATGCACCGGATCGGTACTGGCGATTCCCAGCATCACCTGGTGCACCAGGTTGTTGTCTGTCGGGCTGCTGTTCCAGGTCTGAAAGTCGTTGCCGCTTTGCCAGACGATGTTGGCAAACCCGCGGTAGCGGTTCCCCAAGTAGGCTCCGAAATTGTAGGCCTTCTGGGGGCCGTTGTTTTCGAGTGTCACCAGCCACCCGCCGGTTTCGATAGGGTCAAGGACAACCGCGAGATGATAGGTTGCGGCAAGGTTGACCAAAGCATCGAGTTCGGTGAAGTAGGCTGGGTTGGGTGTCGAGAGGTCATAGTTCGAGGGATCGGTGCCGCTGGTGAATGGGGGCGTGCCATCGTGCGCCGTACCGTTGCCGTTTCCCCCCGTATAGGTAGTGCAAAGCGCGTCCACCAGAATGGAGTTGAAACCCATCGCTTGCCGGTTCGACATGTAACCGGACATCTGGAAAGGAGTGATGTTGGCGATCATGGACTGCGGCGAATCTCCCATGAGCAGGAATGGCGCGCCGTTGCTGTCGGTGAGATAGCGGCCATTGGCGCTGGCTTTGAGGGGATACACCGGGTAGCCAGGCAGCGTCTGTGCCGCGAGAGCGACGCAGGCCACGGTGGTGGCCAGGAAGAACAAAGCTGTGGTTCGCACGGAGTCCTCCTTCGATTGCTAAGGAAACTCTGATTAAGTCTGGCTTGTTGAAGGGGACGGCCTTCAGGCCGTCCGTAAATGCCCTGTAATGAATGCGGCTTTAGCCGCCGAGGGACTTTTCGCCGTGACTTGATCAGGCTTTCCCTA
>JBEKTC010000383.1:0-3883 GCA_049516475.1 Candidatus Korobacteraceae bacterium
ACCAGGATCGGGTGCGGGCGGAGCAACAGCTCAACGCGCAGAACGCCGTAGCCGAGAGTGCGCAGAAGAATGTTGACGCAGCCCAGGCCGACCTCAATACCGCCAACGCCCGGCTCCATCAGCAGCGTGCCGCGGCCAGCAATGTTGCGGCGAACGAAGCCCAGGTGGCGAATGCGCGCGCCCAGTTGGCCGAAGCCGATACCCGCCTCGGCTATACGAAAATCTATGCGCCGGTGAGCGGGACGGTTTCGGTGCGCGCGACGCGGCAGGGCGAGGTGGTAAATCCGGGTACACCGATCGTCACCATAATCGACTTCGACGACACTTGGGTGCGCGCCGAAGCGCCCGAGACCGAAGCGCGCTTCGTGGCCGAGGGCGACAAACTCAAAGTACGCCTGCCCGCCGGCCAGCCCATCGAAGGCACGGTCATCTTCAAGGCCGTCGAAAGCGACTACGCCACCCAGCGCGATGTCAGCCGCCGCAAGCGCGACATCAAGACCATCGGCCTCAAGCTGAAGGTCGACAACCCCGACGGCGCTCTGGTTCCCGGCATGACCGCCGAGGTCCTGTTGCCGAAAGATCTGACCAAAGCTCTGGCGAAAGGCGCGCGATGAGCTGGTGAATGACTTTGTTGGAAGAGAAGTGCCTTGTAACAGGGCACGACTTCAGTCGTGCCGCAAGGACGTTCATTAAGTTGCTTGAGCCGGCTTTAGCCGGCGACACAAACAGGAGCGCAGCGAGATGAAATATCGTCGACGTTACGGCGCAAGCGTTTTGTAACAGGGCACGACTTCAGTCGTGCCGCACGCGATGCATAAATAAATTCTGCGGGGCTTTAGCCCCGAACAATGGCCAAACCTTCACGACATACCGAGAGCGGCCAAATACTCAGCTCGTCTCGTACCTTCTTCGTAACCACGAAGACCAGCATGGGGCGTGCCCTGCTGCAGTCCGAGCGAAACGCGACCTTGTTCGTTGACGTGCTGCGCTCCTACGCTCGCGAGGGCAAATTCAAAGTGCATGACTTCGTCGTCATGCCCGATCACGTGCATCTGCTAATCACGCTTTCAGATCAGCTGACGATCGAGCAAGCAATGCAGTTGATCAAGGGCCGATTTTCTTATCGTGTCAAGAAGGAACATGGGTATTCCGGTGAAGTTTGGCAGCGTGGATTTTGGGAGTTGCGGGTCGAAGATCAAGACAGCTTTGCGCGCCACCGGGAATACATCGCCCAGAATCCGGTTCGAAAGGGTTTGGTGGATACACCCGATGAGTTCCCGTTTTGCTTCAATTATTTGGCACGGCGGAAGGCCCCGGGGGCTAAAGCCCCCTGATTTCTTTATGGCCGCGACGGCGGCACGACTGAAGTCGTGCCCTGTTACAAAACATGACTCTGAGAAGAAGGATGTTTGCGGCAAACTGAAGCTCCTCGTAACCGGCACGACCTTACTCGTGAGGCAATAGCGCCGGTGCCCGGAGCTTTGTAACAGGACACGACTTCACAAGGACGCAATGACCTGGTTTAAACGCACATCGACTCTCACCGACGCCGGTTGCCCCGAGCCCCCTAACGGCGACGCTATCGTCGTCGACCACATCACCAAGAAGTACGGCGACTTCACCGCTGTCGACGACGTGTCGTTTGCGGTGCAGCAGGGCGAGATCTTCGGCCTGCTCGGACCGAACGGCGCGGGCAAGTCCACGCTGATTCGCATGATGACGACCCTGCTGCCGATCACCGGCGGCCGCGCGCTCATCAATGGCTTCGACGTCTCGAAGCAGGCAGACTCCGCGCGCCACTGCATGGGCGTTATTCCGCAGGCGCTGACCAGCGACATTGACCTGACCGTCGAAGAGAACCTGAACATCTACGCCAAGCTGTACGGTGTTTCCGCCGAAGACCGCAAGCGCAACATTGACGACCTGCTGACCACTGTCGATCTACAGAAGTGGCGTCACGCGCAAACCAAGACGCTCTCCGGCGGCATGAGAAGGCGTCTGGAAATCGCGCGCGGCCTGGTGCACAGTCCCAGCATTTTTTTCCTCGACGAGCCAACCACGGGGCTTGATCCGGTCTCGCGCGTCGCCGTGTGGGAGATGCTGACCAAGATCAAGAACAGCCGCGCCCTGACCATCCTCATCACCACGCATTACATGGACGAAGCTGACCGCCTGTGCGATCGCATCGCCATCGTGGATCACGGCAAGCTGGTGGCGCTCGATTCGCCGCAGGCCTTGAAGGCGAGCGTCCCCGGAACCAACGTCATCGAAGCTCAGTTCCTGAATGCGCCGGCAGACTGGCAGGAGGAGCTGGGAAAGCTTGACGACGTCACCTCGGTGCAACCCGAAGCCGCCCACATGTACCGCATCCTCACCAGCAACGGCTCCAAGACCACGACGGAGTTGGTAGAGCTTGCCGTTCGATCCAATGTGCAGGTCAAATCGCTCTCCGTACAAAACACTACTCTGGACGATGTTTTCGTCCACTTCACGGGACGGCAACTGCGCGATGAGCAGGTCAAGGCCTACAACTTCGTGATGCCGGACCGTCCGGGGATGCGGCCATGACGGGTGAATACATGAGCACGGTTTGTGTCAGGGCACGACTCCTCCCCCGATGTGTCATCCCGACCGAGGGCCTCGGCCCGAGTGGAGGGACCTGCTGTTTGCCGGAGCGGTTGAAACTTTCCGCGTTCGCAGGGAACGTGTCAGGGCACGACTTTACAGGCCGCTGAAAAAGTCGCTTTTGGACTCGACCGGCGTGAAAAGGTTTGTGTCAGGGCACGACTTTAGTCGTGCCGCAAGCGCGCGCTTTAAAGATTCTGAGTCGGCTTTAGCCGACGACACCGGGGTCGCTTATGAATCGAATGTGGGCAATTGTCGAGCGCGAGTTGCGCAAGTTCTTCCGTTCTCCCGCGCTGATGCTGGTGGCGATGGTCTTCCCGCTCGTCCAGCTCATTGTGCTGGGCAACGCTTTCGGCGGCAAGATCAAGAACGCGAGCCTCGGCGTGGTCGATCAGGACCATGGCACCCAGGCAGTCAAAGTTCGCGAAGCCCTGGCCGCAGTCCAATCCAACGCCCGCACATTTACTCCCATTCCCTATGACAGCGATAAGCAGGCCATGGAGGATGTCCGTACCGGCAAACTGGATGGCGCCATCATCATCCCGCCGGAATATTCGCGCCGCGTCTACGAGCAGAACCATCCACGCATCGCGCTCATTGTCGACAACACCGACAACATCATGAGCTCGACGCTGGAAGACGAATTCGCCAGCCTTGTCCAGGCGCTGAATAATCCCGATGTCGAGCCCTCGCGCATTTTGCAGCAGATCTCGCTCGATACCGTTGAGCTCTATCCCTACACCGAGTACATGAAGTATCTGCTGCCCGGCTCCATTGCCCTGGCCATGTTCGTTTCGGTGATGATCGGCGGCGGCATGTTGTACATCGACGACAAAGCGCGCGGCGTGCACGAAGGCTATCTGGTCACGCCGATCACGAAGTTCGAGCTGGTTGCCGGCCTCAACATCGCCGGCGCAGTGAAAGCCATCATGGCCGGCGTCGTCATTACCATACTGGGGTCGCTGCTGTCGGGGTTGGGATCGATTTTCACCTTGCAAAACATGTTTTGGGTATTTCTGATGATTGTGGCTACGGCCCTGACCTTCAACACCATGATGTTCCTGATGATGGTGCGCGTCGAGGACCCGCTGGTGCCGCGCGCCACCTTCGGAATCCTCAATACGCTCCTGTTTTTCCCCGCCGGCTCTATCTATCCCATCAAAGCCTTTCCCACATGGCTGCGCTGGATCGCCTACATCGATCCCTTCACCTACGCGGTGCACGGCTTCAAGGCGCTGCTGTTGAAGGACGCCGGCTT
>JBEKTC010000384.1:0-3851 GCA_049516475.1 Candidatus Korobacteraceae bacterium
CAACCCGTAACGGCATCGACGTGCCAGGCCAAACCCCCGTCCAGGCCGCTCGCTGGTCAGATGCGCCCAGCGAATTCCAGGTCGGGGTGGCGGAATGGAATTGCGTCATATCCAGGCCGGCCAACGTGAACAACGCGTTCCAGTCGTAAGGCTGCGGCGAAGCGGGCGCGCTGTCCTGCTGCGGCGGTACTGCCGTGAAGCGCACCAGCCGGCCCTGAGGATCGAGCGAAACAGCCGCCATGCCCGACAGGATGGGAGGAGGATCTTCAAGAGTCACGATGCCTGGCGTTAACAAATTGCTTTTGATTTCGGTGGCGACCAGGTAATCGGGGCTCTGACGGTGCCAGTAGGTCAGCAGTGCCGGACGATTCTTGAGGACCTGGCTCCAGTCAGGATGTTCGCCTCCCGGATGATCGAGATGCTCCAGGTAGTCGTCATCGAAGTAGAGCCCGCTGACAGCGTCTAACGGCTGCGTGGAATACCCGAGTTGACGCGCGATGTCGCGAGCGCGCTGGGTGAGCACCTCCGGCGAGTAGGGAATATCTATTCTGGCCAGGCCGTTGGTTCGGGCGGTCAGCAGGTACAACACCGCCATTCCCACCAGCACGAACGCCAGTGACGCGAGCGCAATGCGGACCGGCAATCCAGCAGTCTCGCCGGCGGCGGCAACAACTTGCGGCGACGGCGTTTCGCCCGCAGCGAGCGCGGCGGCAAGAGGATCGCCACCGGGCAGCCCCGCTGCAACCATCAACGCCGAGGCAGGACGGTTCTCAGGCTCCGCCTCAAGGCAATGCAGGATGGCGCGCTCCACCGCAGGATCCATGTCGCGTACCAGCGTGGAAGGACGATTTGGAGTGCTGTCGCGGCGCACGCGAACAATCTCTTCCAGCGTTTTGCCATCGAAGGCGGCCTTGCCGGTAAACAGCTCATAGAGCACCAGGCCGAGCGAGTAGATGTCGCTGCGAGCGGTGACCTCCTTGCCCGCGAGCTGCTCTGGGGCCATGTAGGCAGGCGTGCCACTGCGCACGTCCTCGATCTCGTGCGCCACACCGGCCAGCCCGAAATCCATAATCAGGACCTCGCCGCGGCCATCGAGCATGATGTTCGCCGGCTTCAGGTCGCGGTGCAACACGCCCTTGTCGTGCGCGGCCGCTAGACCGGCGCAGATCTTGCGGGCGATCTCGACGGCTTTGTCGTGGGGCAAGCGTCCAATGCGGCGCAGCAACGATGCGAGATCTTCGCCGTCCACGTACTCCATGGAGAGAAAGACCTGGTTGTCGGTTTGTCCGATATCGTAAACACGGCAGACGTTGGGATGCGAGATGCGGCGCGCGATGCGGACTTCATTGCGGAAGCGCTCCAGCGTGTCCTCGTCCGTCATAGCCTCGGGCAGAAACTTCAGGGCAACCGGCTGGCCGAGGCTGAGATCGTCGGCGCGAAAGACTTCGCCCATGCCTCCGCGGCCCAGCAACGCGACGATGCGATAGCGCTCCGCCAGAACTCTGCCGGTCATGAAGCGCCCTTCTTTGCGGGACGGGTGAGAGGAGGGGCGTGATGACGGAGGTCGACGAACAGGTGTGTAAGCGGGCCGGTCAGAGGCGGCTGTAACGGCGATCGTCGGACCTTCAGCGCCGGAAGATGCTGAGGAGATTTTCTTCAGCCGGCTTCCACACTGCGCGCAGAAAGGCGAATCGGCCGGGCTCTCTGAACCGCATGTCTCACATCGTTGCATTACAAATGGGCTCCCCGAAAAAACTGTAGAGGTATATTACAGCGCTGGCAGTGCAGCAGGTGGGCCGAAGCGTTCTATTTGGGACAAACCGATTGGTCAAGTGTTCTGTGGTGAGGCTTGTGTTTTATTCCGCGCCGCCGGCAGGTATCTCTCTTGCGCGCTTCAGCCTGGCAACGGTACGCTCCTGCCCCAGGTTCGACATTACGGCAAACAGGCTGGGAGCTACGCCTTGTCCGGTGAGTGCCACGCGTGCGCCGTTAATCAGCGCGCCAGCCTTTACGTTCTTTTCCGCAGCGAAATCGCGTAGCACTTGCTCCGTACTCACCTCGGAGAATTCCGTTGCCTTCTCGTAACACGACGCCAGTTCCACCAGCATTTCGCGCACGGCGTCATCCTTCAGAAATTTCTCCACCGCGGCAGGGTCCGCCTCGAAGAAATCGCTGAAGTAAGCGCGGAACAGGTTGGCAAAGTCTCTGAGGTTTCGCGCCCGCGGCTTAACCAGATCGACCGTCGCCCCCATTGCCAAACGGCTGGTCTGGAACGGTATGAGATCGACCTTCTTCCACTCCTCTTCGATCAGCGGCAGCAACAGCGCGGAAGGCGTAGCGCGAATGTACTCGGTGTTGAACCAGTCGAGCTTGGAGCGGTCAAAGATCGCATTCGACTTCTGAATGCCGCTCACGTCGAAGAGATCAATCAGTTCGCGATCGTGCAAGATTTCCTGTGATGAATCCGGCGGAGTCCAGCCCAGCAGCGCCAGAAAATTGCGAAAGGCCTCGGGCACGATGCCTTGTTCTTTATATGCGATGACGCTGGTGGCGCCGTGGCGTTTGCTGAGCCGTGTCTTGTCCGGCCCGAGGATGAGCGGGACGTGCGCGAACACCGGCAGCGGGCGGCCCAGCGCCTGGTACAACATCACTTGTTTGGGCGTGTTGGAGAGATGATCGGCGCCGCGCAGGATGTGCGTCATGCGCATCTCGATGTCATCGACGACGACACTGAGGTGATAGGTCGGCACGCTGTCAGAGCGCAGCAGGACGAAGTCTTCAATCTCGGAGTTGGCGAACTCCACCCGGCCAAAGACAGCGTCGTCGAACGCCGTGTTTCCGCCGTCGGGCACTGCGAACCGGATGGCGGCAGCGCCAGCATCGCGGCGGTTTTGAACTTCGTCGCGCGCGAGGCTGCGACAGACATCACGTGGGACACGGCCCTGCGCAACGCCTTCGGCACGTTGCTGTTCGAGCTGCTCCTTGGCGCAGAAGCAGTAATAGGCATGACCGCTGTTGATGAGGTGCCCAGCCGCGGCGCGATAGAGCTCCATGCGATTGGTCTGGAAGAATGGTCCTTCGTCCCAGTCGATGCCGAGCCAGCGCAGACCGACGAGAATGCCTTCCACCATCTCGGGCGTGGAGCGCTCCAGATCGGTGTCCTCGATGCGAAGGACAAGCGTGCCACCGTAATGCCGCGCGTAGAGCCAGTTGAACAAAGCGGTACGCGCCCCGCCGACGTGCAGGTAACCAGTCGGCGAAGGAGCGAAACGGAGACGAGGAGCGGTAGCTGCTGACAGGTTCGAGGTCGAAGTCATGGTTGATGAATCAGCTTACCTGTGCAGTTCTTAGATGTGTCATCCCGAGGGAGCGAAGCGAGTCGAGGGACCTACTTTCTTCCACATCTTTATGAAGTGCAAACAGAACAGCAGGTCCCTCCGCTCGGACTGAAGTCCTCGGTCGGGATGACAAGGTTTAATTCTTCCCCTTTTCACGCTTCTCAATCTTGGCCCACGTGTCTCGCAGCGGCACGGTGCGGTTGAAGACCAGCGCTCCCGGCTTGGAGTCCAGATCGGCGCAGAAGTATCCCAACCGCTCGAATTGGTAGCGATCGCCCGACTGCGCAGTAGCCAGCGACGGTTCCAGTTTCGCGTTGGTCAGAACCTCGAGCGAGTTCGGATTCAGGTTCACGGCGAAGTCCTGGCCTTCGGGAACATCGCTCGGATTTTCGTTGGCAAACAGGTTCTCGTAGAGCCGCACCTCAGCGTCGATGGCGTGCTGCGCTGACACCCAGTGAATCGTCGACTTGACCTTGCGATTGTCGGGAGCATTACCGCTGCGCGTTTCCGGAT
>JBEKTC010000385.1:0-3848 GCA_049516475.1 Candidatus Korobacteraceae bacterium
CGTGCCCTATACTGTCCTTCAATCCGACAAAGCTCATACGACTTTGATGGGATAGGCAACGCTGAAATCCCCCGATTAGACTGGCCGTCATTAGACGGTACTTATTCTCCTGGGTTTGACTCCGCCCCGAGTTGAATTCCCCAAGTTTGAAGTTTTTCGTTGCCGCCTAACTGGACGAACATATTGAGTTGCAGCGGTATCGCGACTGTTCGTCGAATTTTCTAGCAGTTGCGTCTGGCCATATACGCTATGCCTGGATTTGCTGGCTTACGGACGGATCTCAACACGTGGCTCTTGCTGGCCGGCGTCACCTCCTGCTGGCTGCTCTCGCTGCGCCTCGTTCCCGGCTGGAAACGCGAAGGTTGGACCGCAATTCTAAAGTCCGTCTTCGGGCTTGTCTGGCTCGACTTCGGCCTCGACATCGTGCTGCGCTTCTCCATGCTGGCCTACAACTCGGTGGAGTGGGGCAACGGCACCCTTCGCCTGATGGCGCAGCCGGTTACGATTGTCAATCAGACCCTCGCTTACTGTGGGCTGTTCTGGGTGCTGATCGCGCTCCCCTACGCCTTTGCGGTGCGCCGCCGAACCGCCGGACCACTCACCCTGGCGCGCACCTTTACGCCTGACTTCGCCTATGCCGCCGCCATCCCTTTCGCGCTCGTGTGTTCCGTCATAATCTACTTGACCGAAGGACTATCCAGCGTGCCGCTGGTGCTGATTACGCCGCTGTCTTTGCTGGCGAGCTTCTACATGGTGCCGGCGGTGATCGTCTGGTGGGACCACTTCCGCCGGCCTGGTCCCAAGTGGCGCATCGGGACCGTGCATGTGATGGTGCTGCTGCCGGCGCTGGTGCGCGGCGTTTGCAGCCCCTTCCGTGAGAATCTGGCGCCCATCTTCCTCATTCCGCTGTTTGCCGCCATCTTCGCCGGTCGCCGTCCGTCGCTGTTGAAAGTGGCCGCTGGCGGCCTGGCCTGCCTGCTGGTGCTCAGCACCGTGGTCAGTTCGTACCGTTTGATCAAGTGGGAAAACGTTCGTCCCCAGGAAGTGGCTCGCGAGTACAACCAGGGCGGTTTCAGTGCCTGGTTTGCCAACGCGTCCGCGGAGCCCACACATCGCTTCCACGCCTTTGACTCCTTCCTGCTGACGGTGGCCCTGGTGCCTTCGCTGGAGCCGTACTCGGGACGCAATGTGCTGCTCTCGCCGCTGTTTCGCGGCGTGGTGCCGCGCTTTATCTATGGCGGCAAGAGTGGCGCCGGCGCAGGCTTTAGTTTCAGCGCACGGATCTGGACCTTTGACGATCCCTCAGCCCGCGAAAACCACAACGCATCCATCGCGCCCTCCATGCCCGGCGATCTCTTCGATGCCGGCGGCGTGCTCTACATCGCACTGGGAGCGCTGATCTGGGGAACCTTGCTGGGCCTCGTGGATGGCTGGAAGGGCCATCTCCCGTCATTCTGTGCCGCTGCCATTACCATCGTCGTCGCCACGCAATGCGCCATGTCGGTGGAGCGCGACTTTGATAACTCGGTAGCGACCTTCATTCAAACCTTGTTGGTGTTCGTCCTTGTGGCCGGCGTGGTTGCCCTGGTCCGCCGCGGCGACACCAACTATTCCTTCGGGTTCCGGCCCGGACTGGAGCGCTCCTAAGAAGACGAGATGACAACCTCTCTGGCCGCCCTATCCAGTTCTCCTGAGCTGACGAACCACTACACCGCTTTGCGCTCCCTGCGCCGCGGGATGGAGGACCTTTCATGAAGGTCCTGATTCTCGCCACCGATATCTTCACCCGCGGAGGAATCGCCAGATACACCTACACCCTCGCTTCCTCTCTTGGGAGCACGCTTGGCCCCGAAAATGTGGATGTCCTGTGCTTCTGGGATTGGGGATTCTCTGACCATCGTCCAAGTGAATTCCGAGTGATCGGAATGGTTAGCAGTCGCGGGCGCGCAGGGCTGCTATCGCGGTTGCAATTTTTATTCAAAGCCGGCGCTGCCGGAACCAAGGGTTATGACCTCGTCATAGCGAATCACGTGGCGCTAGCCCCTGTGGCGGCCCTGATGAGGCTGGCCTTCGGAACTCCCTATTGGGTGGCGTGTCACAGCGTGGAAATCTGGTGGGGCACCTCGCGATTACGACGCGCAGCATTGAGGAACGCCAATCTTATTCTTCCCGTCAGTCGGTATACGGCTGACGCTGTGCAAAGGATGGATGGCATCCAGACTTCACGTGTGAAGGTGATCTACAACGCGATTCCAAATTCTTTCGCGCGATTGTTGCTCGTGGAAGATCCTCCTGCAGCTTCAGTGACAGCGCCTGAAAACAAGAGACCGCTGCTGCTTTCGGTTTGCGCGCTGGTGAAGGGCAACGAATTCAAGGGCGTGGACACGGTGTTGCAAGCCCTACCGAAACTTCTAACAACACTCCCTGGCCTGCAATACGTGGTCGTGGGCGAGGGCGAGATCAGAGCAAAGCTCGAGAACATCGCAGTCGAACTGGGCATTGCTGAGAATGTCGCGTTCGCTGGGGAAGTGACGGACCCGGAGTTGGCTGAACTCTATCGGCGCTGCGATGTTTTCGTGCTGCCTAGCCGTGGACAGGAATTGCGCAACGAGATCGGGGGCGAGGGATTTGGCCGCGTTTACGTTGAGGCAGCCCTCGCTGGAAAGCCCGTGATAGGGAGCCGTTGCGGCGGCGCGTCCGAAGCCGTGCTTCACGGAAAAACAGGTTTGGTTGTGAATCCTGCCTCCAGTGAGGAAGTTGCCGAGTCGGTGCTCGCCATTCTAGGCAATCCGCGACTGGCGGCTGACATGGGTTCCGCGGGCAGGAAATGGGCGCTTGATAACTTTTCCGAGGATGCGCTCTCCCGGTCGCTGAAGGAACTGCTGCGGTCTTACGGTGTCGGGACCGAAAATCTCCCGAAGCTGGTGCATGCGGGTGAACAGTCTTGACAAAGTTCATGAAAGAACTCGCCGAACTGCCCCGCGGCTTCAGTCGCCCCACCGAGCTTCCCTCGACCGCCGACCAGCACGAGGGCTGGCAGAACGCCAATCGCACATGGTGGGAAACCCATCCCATGCGCTACGACTGGAAGGATGGCATTCCCTACGAGGAATTCAGCCAAGAGTTTTTCGCAGAAATTGACCGCCGGTTCTTTTCCGCCGTCGAGCTGTACGCGCCCTGCAAGAAAATTCCGTTCGATTGGCTGATCGAGTTCGATTCTCTTCGCACCAAAGACGTGCTGGAAATCGGCGTCGGCAATGGCAGTCACGCGCAATTGCTCGCGGAACATGCAAAGTCATTCGCCGGTATCGACCTGACGGAATATTCGGTCAGGAGCACATCCGAAAGACTGCGAGTCTTTGGTCTTCCTGGGACAGTGGCAGAAATGGACGCCGAGAAGATGCTCTTCCCGGACAAGAGCTTCGATTTCGTTTGGAGTTGGGGCGTTATTCACCACTCGGCGAACACGCGGAAGATCATCGAGGAGATGTATCGGGTTCTTAGGCCGGGCGGGGAAGCCGTCGTGATGGTATCACCGCACGCTCTGGGAGTATTACGTGCAGGCGCATTGCTAGCGGTCCTTTCGGGTCAGGTCTTCAAGCCGGCCGCACTTCACGCAACTATCCAAAGAAGAACCGACGGCGCGATGGCCCGCTACTATACTCGGGCGGAGTGGCAGCAGCTGGTTTCCGACCTGTTCGCGATAAAAGAGATTCGCATTTACGGAAAGAAAACTGAGTTGGTACCACTGCCGGCAGGGGAGCTTAAGGACCGGATCGTCTCCTCGATTCCGAATTCACTCAGTCGTTTTCTCACTAACAAATGTCAATGGGGATCGTTTCTAGTGT
>JBEKTC010000386.1:0-4268 GCA_049516475.1 Candidatus Korobacteraceae bacterium
GTGCCGATGGCGAACGAGCGGTACTTGAAGATGGTCAGATCCAACACCGGGTGTTTGGCCATCAGCTCGCGGATGATGAGTCCGCTCAAACCCACCACCGCCAGCACGCACAGCGTCACGATAAAGCGCGATCCGAACCAGTCGTCCTCCTGCC
This sequence comes from Candidatus Korobacteraceae bacterium, assembly GCA_049516475.1. Lineage (GTDB taxonomy): Bacteria > Acidobacteriota > Terriglobia > Terriglobales > Acidobacteriaceae > Bog-257. The sequence goes on from JBEKTC010000386.1 coordinate 155, forward strand.
CCTTGTCCAGCATGATTTGCAGGCTGCCGATGCCCACCGCCAGCAGCCCGATTCCCCAGTAGTCGATGCCGGTCTTCTCGCGCCGCAGGTACGGCGGATCGAAGATGAAAACCTGCGTCAGGATGAGCGCAATCACCCCGATGGGCACATTGATATAGAACACCCAGCGCCAACTGTAGTTGTCGGTCAGCCAGCCGCCGGCCACCGGGCCCAGCATCGGCGCCACTACAATTCCCAGCGCCCAGAATGCCATCGCCTGCCCGCGCTTTTCCGCCGGGAACGATTCCAACAGGATCGCTTGCGAAAGCGGCTGCAAACCGCCGCCGCACGCGCCCTGTATCACGCGGCACAGAATCAGAAACGGCAGCGTGGGCGCAAGCCCGCACAGAAACGATGCCATCGTGAAGCCGGTGACCGACATCAGCAGCAGCAACCGCTTTCGTCCAAAGCGTCCCGCCAGCCAGCCCGTCATCGGCAGGATGATGGCATTGGCCACCAGGTACGACGTCAGCGTCCACGTGGCTTCGTCGTTGCTCGACGACAAGCTGCCCGCAATGTGCGGCAGCGAAACATTCACCACCGTCGTGTCCAGCACCTCCATGAAGGTGCTCGACATGACCGCGATTGCAATCAGCCAGGGATTAATTTCCCGATGTTCTTGATTCCCGAGGAACGCCATTCGTGTAGGTCAGGGCTGCTTTCGAAGATCGATTTGCATTGTATTAGGGCAACGCTTTAGACCACAGTTCGCATTACGCACGACTTCCACAGCTTGCCGAAGAGTCCCCTTCGTCGGGTCTTGAAGGGGCGCACCTTAACCTGCGCCGTCCCCAGCCCTTCAAATGTCATCCCGACCGAGGGCTTCAGCCCGAGTGGACGGACCTGCTGTCCCGACTCTTCCATGAGGCCGTTCAGTCGTGCCGCACAGCCGCCACAAAATATCTGGGGCTTTAGCCCCCCCCAAATCCGTCCTCAATGTAATACTTCTGTCATTTCGTCCTGCACGTGCTATATATCACGGAAACCCTCGCCGCTTCTTCCTACCATTAACTCATGATTTCGACAGCAAACTCTGATTCGATTGCTCCGCACCCCAAGGGGATTCAGGCGCGCGTGCTCTTAAGCTCCGTCTTCGGACCCTATGCGCGCGACGACGAATTCGGCAGCCGCGCCATCAATCCCATGGAGCTCTATCACAACCAGGTCACCCGCGCCCAAGGCAGCTTCTCGCTGCGCATGTTTCATCGCTCCTGGGGCCTGATGATGATTCAGCGCAACATTTCCGCGCCCAGCACATTGCTCGACTTTCCTACCCTCGAGCACTTCGAACGCGAGCTTACTTCGACCGAGTACGACGTTGTCGGCATCTCCGGTATCATCCCCAACTTCGGCAAGGTGCGCGAGATGTGCCGCATCGTGCGCAAGCTCTCGCCCAAGTCCACCATTGTTATCGGCGGACACGTGGCTGCTATTCCCGCTCTCGATAAATTGATCGATGCCGATTACGTTGTGCGCGGCGAGGGTATCGCCTGGATGCGCCGCTATCTCGGCGAAGATCCCGCCGCTCCCATCACCCATCCCGAAATCCTTTCCGGCTTCGGCATGCGCGTGCTAGGCATGAAGATTCCCGACAAGACGCGCGACACCGCGGCCACCATCATCCCCTCCGTCGGATGTCCCATGGGCTGCAACTTCTGCACCACCTCGGCGTTCTTCGGCGGCAAAGGCAAGTGCGTCAACTTCTATGAATCGGGAGATGAGCTCTTCGACGTGATGGCGCACATGGAGCAGTCCATGAAAGTCAGTTCGTTCTTCATGATGGATGAAAACTTCCTGCTCAATCGTCCGCGCGCGATGCAGTTGCTCGACCGCATGAAGAAAGCCGGCAAGAGCTGGTCGCTGTATGTCTTCTCGTCGGCGAATGCAATCCGCAAGTACACCATCGAGGAACTGGTGCAGCTCGGCGTCTCGTGGATCTGGCTCGGCCTGGAGTCGCCGAAATCTTCCTACGCAAAGTTGAACAACACCGATACCCACGTGCTGGCTTCCGAACTGCGCCAGCACGGCATCAAGCTGTTGGGCTCGACCATCGTCGGGCTGGAACATCACACGCTCGACAACATTCGCCAGGAAATCGAGTTCGCCGTCGCGCATGGGACCGACTTCCACCAGTTCATGCTGTACACGCCGGTCCCGGGCACGCCGCTCTTCCAGCAGATGCAAGACGAAGGCCGCATGATCGACGGCATCGACCTCGCCGACATTCACGGCCAGTTCAAGTTCAACTTCGAGCACGCCGCCATCTCGCGCGACGATTCCAAGCGCCTGCTCGACTGGGCCTTCCGCTTCGACTTCGAGCGCAACGGCCCCAGCCTCTTCCGCATCTGCGACACCATCTTCCAAGGCTGGAAGAAGTATCACGATCATCCCGATCTTCGCGTGCGCCAGCGCGTGGCCAACGAAGCTGCCAAGCTGCGCACTACCTATGACGCCGCTCTCTGGGCGATGGAAAAGCGCTTGAAGAAGACGAACTTCGCCGTTTCCATTCGGATTCGTGATCTGCGGCGCGAGATCGAACACGAGTTCGGCGGCGCAACGCGTTTAGTGCGCGCAATAACCGGGCCGATCCTGCTCTGGACATCAAGGCGCGAAGACCGCCAACTCGCCCGCGGCAAGACCTACGAACCACCAACCTTCGTCGATCGCCGCAACTGGGCGACATAAGCTCTACACAAGCTGCGTCATCCTGAGCGCAGGTTCGCCGCTTTTGCGAACCGGAGTCGAAGGACCCCTATAGTAACCAGGATCTCGCTGCTCCAGTTGTGTCATCCTGAGCGGAGGCGGCCCACTTACGATGTGTCATCCTGAGCGGAGGTTTGCGCCGCTTTTGCGCGAACCGCAGTCGAAGGACTCCTACAATCACCAGAAACTCCCAACATTCGCTGTGCCATCCTGAGCGGAGGTTTGCGCCGCTTTTGCGCGAACCGCAGTCGAAGGACTCCTACAATCACCAGAAACTCCCAACATTCGCTGTGTCATCCTGAGCGGAGGTTCGCGCCGCTTTTGCGCGAACCGCAGTCGAAGGACCCCTATAGTTGCGAAAAACTCACGAGCTGTCGTGTGACCGAGCGGCCGCTTCGTCACACTCATTAGCTTCAACAATCACAGCGCGCCACTCGCCAGCCCTTCATGCTTAGCGGGACGGCAATCATGGCCCCGCGACGCGAGCACTGCTACACGGTTTACCTCCTCGGCAGCAGTAGCGGCACGCTTTACGTTGGCATCACCAGCAATCTGCGATTTCGCGTGAGACAGCACAAGGAGCATACCTTTCGTGGTTTTACCGCGGAATACGAGGTTGATCGCCTCCTTTATTTTGAGACCTACGGAGAGGTTCTGACCGCGATCCACCGCGAGAAGCAGCTAAAGGGGTGGAGACGCGACAAGAAAATCTCCCTTATTGAAACCGTAAATCCGCAGTGGAAGGACCTGAGCCGCGGCTGGTACGACAAGCCGGTCAGAGCGACGTTCAACGGATCGGTGCAGCATAGCGGTCCTTCGACTCCGATTCGCAAGAGCGGCGAACCTCCGCTCAGGATGACACATCTCAAACCGGCGCCGAGAACGCCCCCACTCAGCATGACAACCCCCTCTCCCACCCGCTATCATCGACTTCCCTGCTTAATTTCTCCAAGGAAGGCGCAATGATTCGCATTCGTCGCCAGTCGCTGGCGTTCCTGGCTGTAGTTCTGTCTGCCGGCTTACTCATCGCACAACCGCAAGAAGGCGCCGAAATTTCTCCGCCTTCTCAACCTCTCCCGCAGCGTCCGGCGAAGCAGCGTGAAGCCTATCGCAAAGCCATGGACCAAGCCGATCAGAAAATCGCCGATGAGGTCACGGCCCGCTCCGAGCTGATCAAGAACCTGGAATATCTCACTACGCAGATTGGTCCCCGTCTCACCGGCTCGCCCCAGATGCAGGCCGCCAGCGAATGGACGCGCAAGCGCTTCCAGGATTACGGCATCGATGTGCACCTTGAGACCACGCAAATCGATCACGGCTGGACGCGCGGTCTGGAGACAGCCGAGATCGTCGCTCCCATCCAGAAGCGCAT
>JBEKTC010000387.1:0-6710 GCA_049516475.1 Candidatus Korobacteraceae bacterium
CGTCCATCGCCATGGGGCCGACTGCGCACGTGTCTACAAATTCCAACACACAAAAGGAGCGCATCATGCGCCGTCTCAGCATCGCTTTTGCTCTCTCCACTCTATTGCTGGTTACCATCTGCCCAGCGCAACAGACGGCACAAAGCACACCCGCCAACCCCGCGCAACATGGTCCAGCATTGCCGCCGGGGCCAATCCTCGGCGGGATGGGTACAGCCGGCAGTGTCGCAATGTTCGCCGCCTCCAACTTCCTCGTGGATTCCACGCTGTGGGTCAACCCGGAATGCGTCCCCCCGCCCCCCGCTTCCCCCGCTGGGTGCGTCGCGAATAACGGTGCTATCGATTCCGAGGGCAGCGCTCCCGGCTACAATATCCTCGGCATGCCCTTGCTCACAATTTTCAACCAGCATGGCAGCCAGGATGACGAGAACCTGTTTGTCGGCATTACCTCAGGAATGCACAACACGGGAACTTTGGGCCAACACACCTTCGTAGGCTACGGGGCTGGCTTTAACAATACGATGGGAAAATACAACACGTTCCTCGGTCACAACGCTGGCTATGACAACACAACCGGCGACGACAATACTTTTGTAGGCAACGGGGCTGGCTATCCCAACGTGGGCGGCAATGACAACACGTTCACTGGTTACCAGAGCGGTTTTAACAGCAATGCCGGCAATAACAACACTTTCTACGGTTCCCAGAGCGGTTTTAACAACACGAGCGGCACTAACAACACGTTCCTGGGTATCAATGCCGGCTACAATAACACGACTGGCGACTTCGACATCTACATTGGAAACCGAGGCCCGACTAACAACAACGCTGAAAACGACACGATCCGCATCGGCAATTCAACCCACACCACGACCTACATTGCCGGCATCAACAACTCAATGGGGACCCCAAATCCCCCCATTCAGGTCGCTTGCGTCGATTCGGTCGGACTGCTCTTTGGCGCAACATTCGGAACCCAGTGCACTACCTCCTCCCGCAGATTTAAGGAGCAGGTACGCGACATGGGCGACAGCACCAACGACTTGATGAAACTGCGCCCGGTCACGTTTTTCTATAAGCCGGAGTACGCAAACGGAGAGCACACGCTGGAGTACGGATTGATCGCGGAAGAGGTGGCCAAGGTCTATCCCGAGCTGGTCGCCTATGACAAAGATGGCCAGCCGTACACCGTTCGCTATCAGTACATCGCCACGATGCTGCTGAATGAAGTGCAGAAGCAAAATCACCGCGCCGAGGCTCAGGCCGATCTGATCAAAGCGCAGCAGCAAGAAATCGACGATCTCAAGCAGCAATTGCAAGTGCAGAATGCAACGCTACAGGAACGCCTGTCGCGGCTGGAAGCTCTTACGAACGTGGAGAGAGCAGCCGCGCACTAGCGGCGGCCGCAGCAGTGGTGCGGTTTGATTCTTCAACTAAACAAACGATCAAACTGCACCGCTACCCAAACGGAGAATGCGGCGGAAGCTGGAATTCATCGAAGATTATTGGTTATTGGCCAACTTGGCGTACTCGGCTTTGGCTTGTATGAGGATGGGGACGTCGGGATCGGCGTCTTTCCAGAGGGTGAGGAAATTCTGATACGCTGCGCGGGCCTTACCCCGGGCAGCAGGGTCGGTGGCAGCTTCCTGCGCGTTAGCGCGAGCCACGCCAAGCCGGGCCAGCGCTCCCCAGGGAAAGTTAACCACCAGACCATAGTGGTCGATGAACTTCTGAAATTCGGCCGCTGCTGCGTTGCCGTCGCCCAGCGTGAGATAGGCCTCTCCCCGCAAGTAAACCGGACATAGGAATACGTTGAACTGCGCCGACTGTCCGAGTTCGATCGGGCTCGCTGGCTTTAACAGTTCGACTGCGCGATCAGGCTCTTTGTGCTGCAAGGCGGCGGCAGCTCGGATGGTGGGCAGCCAATACCTCTGGACTATCGTGTCCAGCGGGAATGCCTTATCGAGTTCGGCCGCCAGCTTCTCCGCGCGTGCTGTATCGCCTGCCCGCGCCAATGCCAGCGCCGCCATCGCCCGAACATCACGGTTCGGGGCCAGATCCAGAGCCGCATCGGCGTCAGCACGGGCCTGCCTCCCGTAGCCCGATTCCACCTCGCGCAGCGCTGCTACAGCCTGGTACAGAGCGGCAGTCTCTTTCGCATCGTTATGCTGAGCTGAATCCATCGCGCGACGGGTCAGCTCGCGTGCATTCTTCAACCTCCCATACCAGCCTTCCGTGTCTGCTTGGTTTGCCAGCAGCACATCTTCCGTGCCCGGCTTGCGCATGGCATCCGAGACCAAACGCGCCATCTTCGTTGTGTCTCCCTTGAGAAAAGCCAGCAAGTAACGCCCCGGTAGCAGGTCGTCACTCCCGATCTTGCGTTCCTCTGCCTGCTTATACGCAGCCTCCCCCTCGTCCAGCCGGTTGAGGCTCGCGTAGCTGATGGCTAGAGTGGTGTACTCGACCCCAATTTTCGGTTCCAGGCGGATTGCCTCTCGTGCTTCCTCCAGCGCCTTTTCCCAGTTTCCAAGGCCGGTGGCAACGAACGCCGAGGCCGCCCATGGCCAAAAATCCCTCGGGTAGGTCTGCTGATACAGATCCAAGACCTCTGCCGCCTTCTCCAGTTCTCCCGTCGTAGTCATGTAGTACGACGCCTCTATATGCAGCCGCTCCCGTTCGCTCACCTTCCCCCGCAACTCGTACGCCTTGCGTGCATTCTCCGCTGCAAGCCCGACTTCGGCGCGGTGAAAGTAGACCCCCGCAATGGCGGCGTAGGCGCTGGCGAAATTCGGGTCGAGTTCCACCGCACGCTGGTAGAAAGGCATAGCGGAGTCGTGCCCTTTCGCAAAAGACATTTCACGTCCCTGACTGTAGGCTTTCAGTGCGTCCAGGGATGGCGTGGTCGCTTCCTCCAGCGGCGTCGCGTATTTCTGTACCGAGCTGAGCGATTCGCCCAGCTTGCTGCGTAAACTGACTGCGGCGGCGTCCAAAGCCTTGAGCACCGCCTCCTTTCCAGCCGCCTGCTTCTGCTCCTGCGCCAGCACGTCTCCCGTCTCGCAATTCACCGCCTTCAGACCAATGGCCTTGCTGCCCGTGCGCTGGCAAACATCGCGTGCAACTTCCGGAGTTAAAACGTCACCAGCGGAACGGCCCATCAGCTTCAAGGTCTGATTTACTTTGTCCTGGGAAATCAGGTTGAGGAATGGTGATTGCCCCAGTTGAATGTCCAGCCCCTGCTTCAACGTGTTATCGAATACCGGGTCGCCGGTCTTGTTGTCGAAGTCGGCCAGCACGATCGTGTCCTTCTCGGTGAGTGCAGGTGCCTTGTGCGCGTGCCAGCGCCAGTAAAGTCCTCCGCCGGCGACCGCAATCAGCAGGACCGCCACGCCGATCCAGACGAAACCAATTCGCGACCATCTAAATCGTGCCTGCTGAGCAGCGTCAACTTCTGTCGCCGGCTCTGCCGCGGTTCTTACATCCGGCACTGCGGCTGAAAGGCTTCCCGCCGCCACTTCCGCCGTGGCCGCTCCCGTCCTGCCACCGATCAAGACTGGAAGTGGGCTGCGTTCGGCGGAGTCCGGCTCGATCACCTTCGGCTGCGGCGCGGGAACGGTCCTGGAAACTACCGGGGCTACAAACCGGTATCCGCGGCGAGGCAGCGTTTCGAGGTAGAGCGGGCGGGCGGCGGTATCGCCGACCGCCGTCCTGATCTGGTTGATGCATTTGTTCACCCCATGCTCGAAGTCAACAAAAGTTTCCCCAACCCATAGCTGCTGTTGAATTTCGTTACGGGGCACCACCTGGCCGGCCCGACTGGCGAGCAAGACTAAGAGTTTGAGCGGCTGCGGAGGCAGCTTGACGGGTATGGCGGATTTGAACAGCTCTTCGGTATCGACATTCAGCTCGAAAACGCCGAAGCCAAGTAGTTTTTGCGTGGCGCTCACACCCACAACCCCCTCATTAAGGGAAAACACTTGGCGCGATTATAACCCGGTTTCTCCCCAGAGTTCCGTGGATTTTGGTTACCTAACCTCCTAACCCTCGCAGAAGCAGCAGTTTAGACGGTGTACCCAAAGATATCGAGAAGTGACCCGTCGGGCATTGCTTGCGCGGGGCGAGCTGGCCTACTGTGCGCCCATGAGAGCGGGGGAATCGAACACAGCTCGACGATCTGCTTTCAGCGAACGCTTTCCGGGTGTGGGCAGGCTGTCATGAAGTACACAAATTTCTCACCGAAAGGAGGCTCTCATGGACGCGAAGTATGACTGGCTGATCGATAGCGTGGCGATCCGGCTCACCCTTAATGCCGTCGCGCTGGCGATCTGGATTGCCGTGTCCGTGGGTCTGCTGGAACTTGCCGTCAAGGCATAGCAGGAGCTTAACGATTGATTAGGCCAATTGCCAACTCCTAAGTGCAAGGCTGTAGTGAGGAGCAGCTACGCGGTGAAGTTGCTCCTCACCTTTCAAGATTAATTGCCGCCACAACCAATGACCACAGGAGGTCAGTATGTTGAAAAAAAGCTTTTTGCTAGTGCTTTTCATGACGTTGATGGGCACTGTAGTTTCGCTCGGGGCGCAGGAACCGGCGTCGAGTGTCGTCAGCACCCTCTTCACCGCGGGGAACGACACCTCTATCGGCGGCACGCAGGTATTGCCGCAGATTGCCGCCAGCCCGCTCAGCAGCGTGGGGAACGACATCGAGATCGGCGGGTCGCATACGCTGTATGCGACATATGCCAAGTACAACGACACGATCACTCTTAAGGCGGCCGGTTACGCGCAACTTGACGACGCGACCACTGTAACGTGCCCGGTCGGTGGCGGTTCGTGCTTGATCGAATTCGACCAGTTCGTCGAGATAGGTAGTAGCGCTACGGATAACCGGTGGGCGATCTGCTCCCAACTGGACGGCGTCTTTGTGTCCGCGCCCAACTGCCCATACCAGGGCTACGCAGACTTTGGGGGGAACTACTTTTACAAGGTGGGCTCGTCCTTCCAGTTTGCGGGCAGTGTGTCACCGGGCACGCACACGGTTCAAACCTTTGTCAACTCGGACTATGGGCTGGCTGTGGGAGGTTGGTCCCTCAAGTACCAAGTCTATCAACCATAAGTCGGCAGACTTGGTAGGCACCCCAATTTAGGCCAACTGCCAACTCCTAACTGTAAGGCTGTAGTGAGGAGCAGCTGCGCGGTGAAGTTGCTCCTCACCTTTTCAAGCTCAATTGCCGCCACAACCCATGACCGGAGGAGGTCAATATGAAAAAACTATCTCTGCTGTTTATCCTGTGCATGGCTTCCATGCTCGCTTTTGCTCAAAACCAAACCCCCAATTACCTTGGCGACGGCGTCTCTGCCAACGACGCGCAGCCGACCGGCTCGCAAGAACTCGCTTCTGACGACAACCTGCCGCCCTGCTCCGGCGACGACCTAACCCTGACTCCCCAACACTACAGCTTCGGCGAGGTACCAGACGATTTCCCGTCTTATGGGGGATTTATTCTGTGCAACGGCCGGTCGAACAGCGTCACCATCTCCAGCATCACCACCACTCCAAATCCTCCCTTTTCGGTGTTCGGCACCACCTGCCACCTAACGCTTGGGGCAGGTGATTCTTGCACCATTACGGTGGAATTCGACCCTGGAACCCCAGACAACTTCAACGGAACGTTAACTGTCGAGTGCAGCGCTCCGTCATGCCCGAAGACGTCCACCCTGACCGGCTCAGGCGAAGCTGATGTGACGCTCACCCCCACTAGCTGTAGTTTCGGTAACGTGCAAGTCGGAAACCAGAGCGCTCCGTGTGTAATTACCCTCAAGAATCAGGAGCCGGTTAGGCTCACCATCGACAGTATCACCGTTGAGCCCCCGTTCTCAATAGTGAGCAAAACATGCGGAAGCACGGTGCCGGCAAATTCCTCTTGTAACATTAGCGTAGTGTTCACGCCTGACGCGGATGGCTACGTAGGCGGGCTCTTGACCGTGAGGGATAACTCCCCGGACGGCACCCCGCCCCCAGTCATGCTGGGCGGCACAGGTACCGGATGTGTTGGCGACAACTGCTGCCCTCCCGCGGGGTGCTGCCCTCCGCAGGGGACCCTCTCAGGGGATATCTGCACTCCCCCATCGACGGGTGCTACCCTTCCCCGGGGTGCTGTAATCCCCCTCCCTGGGGAACCTCTCAGGGCATATCTACATCCGGCCCCCGAAGCGATTCTGAATAACTAACCGCTTACGGTGCAATTCGCCGGGGCGTTCGGGCCTCAGGCTCGCGATGGGAATAAAACCATCGCGGGCCCTCCCATTAAGGAGAACCAATGGGCACTGCAGCCCCAGCGCGAAGTCGGTGCCTCAACCGAGCGACAAAGTGAGGAGCAGCTATGCGGTGAAGTTGTTCCTCACCTTCAAGATTAATCGCCGCCACAACCCACGACCAAAAGGAGGTCACCATGAAAACGCAAGTTATCGACCAATACGCTGAGGTAACCCCGTTCTGGAGCGGGAGAAGCGGCACTGCTTGTGCCTTCATCCCATCTCGCTCTGCCTGCCGGACAGCTGTAGTCTTCGCATGCATGCTGCTGGCAACTTCTTTGTGCCTCGACAAAAATGCTACCGCTCAACAACCTCCTCTGACGGCCTCCCAGACCGCTGCTCAGAAAGTAATAAGCGCGGAAATTCCAGTACTGCTGGCCAAATCCATCGACTCCAAGAAG
>JBEKTC010000388.1:0-3777 GCA_049516475.1 Candidatus Korobacteraceae bacterium
GGCATGCTGTTCTGCAAACTGCTGCTGAGCCCCTTACCGCACGCGCGGGTCAAGCATCTTGATGTTCGCCAGGCGCTTGCAATGCCGGGCGTGAAAGCGATTCTCACCGCCGACGAACTCCCGCCTCCAGCCGATACCCTCACCGACAATGGCACGGTGATTCACGCCAACCCAAAGAGCGAGCGGGGGCTCAACATGGAGCCGCTCTACCAGGGCGAACCGATTCTCGCTGTCGCCGCAGTTGACGAACTCACTGCCGCTGACGCGATCGAAAAGATTCGAATCGAGTTTGAGCCGCTGCCCTTCGCCATCGATCCGCTTGTGACCTTGCGTCCCGGAGGCCCCAATCCGAGAACGGACGGAAACATCTGGGTGCAGTCTCCGACGCCGAAGGCCGTGGCGGGAGCTCCGCCGGCGGCACCGGCGCCTCCCACGATCGGTGTGCTCAAGTGGACCGAGGCGGACTTCGCAGAGGAAAAGAAAGGCCGTTTGCCGATGGGCAAGACGCCCGACGAATGGTCGTACGGTGACGTCGAAGCGGGTTTCCAAAGCGCCGCACTGGTCCTCGATGAAACCTTCGTCACACCCGACACCAGCCATCAGACGCTCGAGACTCGCACGGCCTTGGCCTACTGGCGAAACGGTAAGGTTTACGTTCACACGGGGACGCAGAGCACCGCTCAAACCGTGCCTGCCATTGCGAGATGGTTGAATATCGATGTGAGCAAAGTCGTCCTCATCAGCGAATACACCGGGGGCGGCTTCGGCAGCAAGATCACAGCCGGCGTGTCTCTGATTATCCCGGCGCTGCTGTCGAAGAAAGCCAATGCGCCAGTGATGATGCGGATCAGCCGCGAAGAGGAAACCTTCATTGGCCGTGCGCGGCCCAGCCTGCTGGGGCGGATGAAAGTCGGCTTCTCAAAGGAAGGGCGCATCATCGCGCTCGACATGTTCGTTATCTCCAACAACGGTCCCTACGACGCAAACGGCGATGTGCCGACATCGGGCCGTATCGTGTCGCTCCTGTACCAGCCTCAAGCCATGCGTTGGCGGGGAGTCACAGTTCTGACGAACACGCCCCCGCGAAGCGCGCAGAGCTCGCCAGGTGGCATGCAGGGCATCGCAATCATGGAGCCGATCATCGCGAAAGCTGGGCGCAAACTCGGGCTCGATCAGGTGGCCATCCGCCGCATCAATTGTCCGGAGGGCAAGGCGCTGTTCGGAGCGGCGGTGAAGGGGGAGAGGCAACACGCCACCAGTGCGTTCCTCAAAGAAGCGCTTGACCAAGGGGCGGAACAGTTTAAATGGAGCGAAAGGGTCTCACGCACCCCCAAGCGGATCGGTACCAAAGTGCGCGGCGTCGGCGTCTCGCTCAGCTGCTTTGTCGGTGGCACGATCGGCTTCGATGGGATTCTGATCATCAAGCCCGACGGCCGAATAAACTTCCAATCTGGAATCGGCAACCTGGGGACGGAGTCGGTGATTGACGTTCACCGTGCAGGCGCCGAAGTTTTGGGGGTTCCGTGGGAAAAGTGCGACGTTACGTGGGGTGACTCATCGAATAACCTTCCTTTCACCTGCGTTTCCGGCGGCAGCCAGACGACCCACGCAATGACACGCGCGGCTTACGCGACCGCCATGGACGCGAAGACGAAGCTCCAGGAAATCGCGGCGAAGAAACTCGGCGGCAAGCCAGAGACTTACGATGTCGCCAATGAGCGCGTATTTCGTAAGGGTGGAGGCGCCGGCATGAGTCTGGCGGAGGCCGCGAAGTATGCCATTCAATTAGGTGGCATCTACGACGGCCATGAAACCTCTCCTGACCTACACAAACTCACGAAGGCGTCCGTCGCGGCACTTGCTGGACAAGGTTTGGTGGCAGCCGCCAAGGATGCTTACCCTCGTGACGGCACCACATTTTCCTACGTTGCCAGCTTTGCCGAGGTCGAGGTCGACGTTGAAACGGGCAAGTATTACGTCGTGGATTTCCTCGCCTACGCCGATGTCGGCTCGGTAATTCATCCTCGCGCGCTTGGTGGCCAAGTCCTTGGACGCTCCGTTCTGGGGATCGGACATGCGATTGGACAGAAGTGGGTGTACGACCCTCACTACGGCGCCATGCTCTCGACGCGCTTTTACCAGAACAAGCCGCCGACAATTCTGGACGTGCCGGTCGATATGCAATGGGCGGCGCTCGATATTCCCGATCCGGAAACGCCGGTCGGCGCCCGCGGCGTGGGCGAACCGCCCGTTGGAGGCGGCTGTGCCTCCATCTTGAACGCGCTTTCAGACGCCCTTGGTGATGAGATTTTTCAGCGCGCGCCCGTCAACGCCGACACCATACTCACATCCCTCGAGGCGGGCCATCCGATGCAACATCCGTTAATGGCGCACATCTAGCGGTGATGCGAAAGGAGGAACCATGGCTGTAATTCGAGACGTCATGCCGGCTTTTGAGCTGGCTCAGCCGAACTCAATTTCTGATGCGCAAAAGCTGCTCGAGCAGCAGGGCGAGAACGGCTGGGTGCTGGCCGGAGGCATGGACAGCTTCGACTGGCTCAAGGACCGCATCAAGAAACCCAAGGTGGTTGTTGATTTGAGCGGGATCGCGGAACTCAAGGGAATTCGCGCCACCCCCGACGGCATCGAGATCGGAGCGATGACCACGCTGACGGAAGTAGTCCAGCATCCCGTCATCGGGGAGAAGTACAAGCTGCTGGCGGAGAGCGCGGAGTTAGTGGCGTCTCCGCAAATCAGAAACCAGGGCACCATCGGCGGCAACGTATCCCAGGACGCGCGCTGCTGGTATTACCGCGCGGGTTGGCCGTGCTACCGCGCCGGCGGGAACATCTGCTATGCCGACACACCGGAAGGCCGCAACCGCGAGCACGCGATTCTGCATGCGGAACGCTGCGTGGCGGTGAATCCTTCTGACTCTGCTCCCGCGCTTATCGCGCTCGACGCCAAATTCGTGATTCGTACTTCCAAAGGCGAGCGCGTAGTGGATGCCGAAGACTACTTTATCGGCCCCGATATCGATATCACCCGGCTGCATATCTTGAAGCCCGGAGAGCTGCTGACGGCTATTCGTCTTCCTTCGACTTGGGCCGGCGCGCAATTCTATTTTGAGAAGGTGCGAGATCGGAATGTTTGGGACTTTCCGCTGCTGAACGTCGCCTCAGCGATGGTGGTGTCAAGTGGCAGCATTGAGCGAATCCGCATTGCGGTCAACGGCGCCGCCGCTCGTCCGCTACGTTTGAAGGTTGTCGAAGACGCGGTGCGGGGCAAACCACCGAATGCGGCAACCGGAGAGATGGCGGGGAAACTGGCGGTGCAGGGCGCTGTCCCCTTGCAGTTCAATGCCTACAAGATCCCGATGATGAGGAACCTGGTGAAGCGCGCCATCGGTGGCGTGGAGGAGGCAACATGGACCCCCTACAATGGGCAATAGATCCGTGGGGAAAAACTGTCCCCATCCACATTGCGTGGTTCTTGATATGGGTGGCGGTGATCGCGGGATTGCTGTTCATTATCGTCCATGCGATTTACGTGCGGTATTTCGCGAAACCTAAGCAGTTCGCGCCCGATGCTGCTCCCGTAGTCCCCGCACAGATCCCCGAACACGTCCCCCGGCACTCGCTGACGGCCCGTGCATTTCACTGGATCATGGCGGCCTCCATGTTCACGCTGCTGTTTACCGCTTTCTTGCCGAGAGTAGGTGTTCAGTTTGACTGGGTTACATACCATTGGATCGCCGGAGCTGTGCTGACCCTGTCC
>JBEKTC010000389.1:0-3768 GCA_049516475.1 Candidatus Korobacteraceae bacterium
GAATTTACGGGGGAGCGGGGGGAGGGGGTGGCAGTGACCAGTGGCTGCGAGCCACGAGCGAAGAGCCGAAAAAGCAGTTTGCTGGTCAGGTAGGGGTCCTTCGACTCCGGTTCGCAAAAGCAGCGAACCTCCGCTCAGGATGACACCCAAGAAAAAGAGCTGAGAGCCACGGAGCGAAGAGCCGAAAAAGCAGTTTGCTGGTCAAGTAGGGGTCCTTCGACTCCGGTTCGCAAAAGCAGCGAACCTCCGCTCAGGATGACACCCAAGAAAAAGAGCGAAAAGCGAAGAGCGAAAAGCGAAAGAGATAAAGCGATGGTGAACTAGCCATCCACACAAGGAGAACGAAAACAATGAAGCTACCTAAAGTAAATCCATCGGAAATAAATCTACCTGAAATAAATCTATCCGAAGTAAATCTGCTGGAAGCAAATCTGCCTGAAATAAATCCGCCGGAGACGAATCCGCCGGAGACGAAACTGCCGGAGACGAAGGCAGCTGAAATGAAGTTTCCTGAAATCGAAGCTACAAATGCAAAACAACGGCGAGCGCTAATCTGCAAGATGAAGGTGGTGAACACCAAGGTAGCGCGGCAGTGCGAACACATCAAGAGCAATGGGGAGTTTTGCGGCTCGCCCGCGTTGCGCGGCCGCAACTACTGCTACTTCCACTTGACCCACATCGGACGGCGGTTGCGCGCTGAGCGGCAATTCCAGCAATCCCAGGTTGGCGTCCAAGAGAAGGACGCGAACCCTACGACAAGCTCAGGGCAGGCTCTGGGGCAGCAGCAGCAATCGAGCGAAACGCAGATTGCCGCGCTGGAGCTGCCGCCGCTGGAGGACGCCAACTCCATCCAGAGTGCGCTGATGCAGGTGATCGATGCGATCCTGCACAACCGTCTGGACAGCAAGCGGGCCGGGCTGGTGCTGTACGCGCTACAGACGGCGAGCTCGAACCTGGGCAATGGCGCCCGCTTCGAGCAGATGCGAGGCGCGACCGTGGCCGGGCGCTACGATCATTTTGAGCAGGACTTCGAGCTGGGCGACGATGCGCCGGAGTTGAAGGTTGACGAAGCTGCCGAGGAGGGAGTGGACCTGGCCAAGGTGGCGGAGATTGAAGAGCAAGCGGCGGTGTACGGGAAGATGGATGAGGCCGAGGCCGAAGCTGACCTGCATAGAACGCCGACCGAAGAGGACGGCGAGGGGCCGATGCGGGCGTCTTATCCTTGCGGCCTGATGAGCCAGTTTTTCTGCTTGATTAACGGCCCGCTGGGGCGGACGCAAGCGGGTGTGCCGGAGCCGACCGAGCTGATGCGGCGTGACGCGGCCAGCCAGCGTATCGAACTTATTCCGCGCCAGCGGCCCAAAGTCGGAGGGGACGCGCCGCCTGCGCACGAGGAGGAAGAGAAAGTTGCATAAGCGTGCGTTGACGGTGGAGTCCGTCCCTGAATTTCGACAGCTCGCACCCTGAATCTGCCAATCCCGGGAACCGACTGACTGCACCCGGAGTCTAAAGGGTCAGGCTGGAATCAGGAGTTGTTCCATAGAAGCTGAGAACCAGGATGAGCCGGTCTTGGGAGTAGCGGAATGATTTTTGCCTCCCTTCACGCGTGGATGAGGAAAACCCGGGCGATGGCTGTGTGCGTGCGTTGCGGGATGGCGGTGGCGCTGCTGCTCGGCGGAACTCTGGTCGCACAGACTGCTGCAAGTGATCCGCAAGGTACGGACTACGCTCTGGCTGTGTGCGAGTCGGTGGCGCCGGAAACGCCGCGTTCCGATGCTCTGCGTAAGGTTTGCCTGTATGCGGTGACGATTCCTCAGCGGATGCCGAATTTCACCTGCGACCAGAAGACTTCGCGCTTCCTCGGCGACAAGGCGACCGACGAGATCACCGCCGTGGTGACCTACGAGGACGGAAAGGAGTCGTACCGGGACGTCAAGTCGAAGGGGCGGCCAGTGAGCGATCCTGCGTTGGCCAGGGGCACGTGGTCGACCGGTCAGTTTGGCGCCGATGTACGGAATCTCTTCGACACCAGCAACAAGGTCAGCTTCCAGTTCGTCAACGAAAGTGAAATCGACGGCCGACGCGTTCTGACCTTCCAGTATCAGGTGCCGCAGCAGAAGATTTCCTCCTGGCGGTTGCGGGTGAAGGACCAGGTGGTCGCCCCTCCCTACCACGGCCAATTATGGATCGACGAAGATAAAGGTTTGCTGCGCAGGCTGGAAGTGGAGGCCACGGAAATACCGGAAGACTTTCCCATGAGCAGCGCCGACCTGCAGATTGACTACATGGACGTAGCCTTCGACGATGGCACGAGTTTCGTGTTGCCGGTGAAGTCGGTGGTCAACGACGCCAATCGAAAAGGGGCGGTGGCGCGCAATGTGCTGGAGTTCAGCAACTGTCACAAGTTCAGGGCAACGGCGCACATTGTGCCGCAATAATCCTTTCCTTATAACCTGTGGCGCAGCACGTTCCAAAGAGCGAGGTCACGCGAAACTATTTCCGCCACGGTGCTTCGTGTTACAACTGAAACGTCCCGCACATGAACAGCAAGCGTACAACCATCGTCTTTCTCAGCGTGCTGGTGGTTCTGGTGCTGGGCCTGGCGATCATCATCACCTGGCCTTTTCTGAAGCCGTTTGCGTTTGCCATCATCCTGGCCGTCGTCTTTTATCCGGTTCACGACCGGATGCTGCTGGCGACGCGGCAGAAGAATGGCCTGAGCGCGCTGTTTTCCACGCTGCTGGTGTTGGTGCTGTTCGGAGTGCCCAGCTTCATTATCACGACGCTGGCGGCGAACGAGGCGGTAAGCGCGGCGCATTACTTGAGCCGCAGAAGCGCGGAAGAGGGCGGACTGGCACTGTTTGCCACCAAGACGGCCGCGCCGCTGCTGCACTACGCGGGGCGCTGGGTGGATTTGTCGAAGTACGACTTTTACACCGTCGTGAGCGACAACGCGCAAAAGGCGAGCGGGTTGATGGTGGGCTTCGGCGCGGATGTTCTGAGCAATCTGGCGCGATTCACCATCGATGCGCTGATCACCTTCGTGATCCTGTTCTTCCTGTTTCGCGAAGGCAAGGACCTGGCCGATCGCGTGGGCCGGCTGATTCCGTTGACGCCGGCGCAAGTGTCGCGGCTGTATCGGAATATCTCCGACACCATCATCGCCAATGTCTATGGGATTCTCAGCGTGGGCGTCGCGCAGGGCTTGCTGACCGGTATCGCCATGAAGATTGTGGGCATGCCGTCGTCGCTGTTGTTGGGGCTGGGCGCGGCCTTCTGCTCGATTATCCCGGTGGTGGGATCGTCGCTGGTGTGGGCGCCGGTGGGGATTTACCTGCTGTTCAGCGGCCTGATCTGGCAGGGCGTGTTCCTGCTGATCTGGGGCGTGGTGGTGATCAGCTCGGCCGACAACATCATCCGGCCATGGGTGGTGGGCGGGCGCGTGGAATTGCATCCCATGGTGCTGCTGTTCTTCATCCTCGGCGGCGTGGAGGCGTTTGGATTTATCGGATTGTTCCTGGGACCGGTGGTGGCGTCGGTGCTGGCAGCGCTGTTCGAAATTCTGCGGGAAGAGCTGAGCGCGCCGGCGAGTGGAGGGTAGAGAACAGTTGCGGGAGGAGATGAAAGCGAAGAGCGATGATGAAGCGGCCAGCCACGGTAGGGGCCCTTCGACTGCGGTTCGCAAAAGCGGCGAACCTCCGCTCAGGATGACACCGTTGGGGAAGGACAGGTGATGGAATCAGTCCTCGCCGAGAGGTTTGTAGAGGT
>JBEKTC010000390.1:0-3746 GCA_049516475.1 Candidatus Korobacteraceae bacterium
CTGCAAGTCCCGCCCGGAGTTTCGCGCTACAAACTCGCGGCACTGGCCTTTGATGAGCACGTATCTCATCTCATACGGCCGACGCTGGATTATTTCCCCCCAGAAGTTGACTTCGATGGAGTGGACTTTAGCGGTATGATCCGCCTTAGCGATGGCTCCCAGGCAGAGGCTGTGGAATTTTTCTTCCCTTTGCGCGTAATGCGTTGTTTCGCCACCTACGACTGCACTGGGCAGCAGCTGCTGGACTCGGGAACGGTAGTGATTAACGGCGAACGCTCCGCCCTGGACCTGCAAATCGCTGAGGGCAAGAACTAGCTCACCCTTGTTGATGCTTCTCCTCCTGAATATCAATAGGACGGAACTGATCTACCAGGATGAGAGACAGCAACAGCACGATTGGAGCGTAGAGACAATGGAACTCCCATCGTTGCTTAGCAATGGTTCCAAGCGCCGCGCCCACCACGTAGCAAATCCAGACCGAAACCAGCGATGCCGCGTCCCGCACGTCTCGCTGCTGCGGAGCGTATCTCACAATGTCAGACATACTGGTTCCATCGCTGAACTGGTCATAGCTCCAGAACACAGATCTGGTAAAGGCCTCAGAAAACTTGGCCAAGGTACCGGTTACGAACGTTGTGTAGATCGTCAGAGCGCCAATGTGGGTCAGAGTTGCCGCCTGAATGCCCATCGCGAAGGCCAGCAGCGCCACCAGTGCGAAATAACCCGGCGACTGGAGGTCGACGATTTGCCCAAGGTGCAGGGTTGGCCTTGCCTGCGAAAACAGAAACAGCAGGATCGCTTCTGCGCCCAGGGTCAAAGAGGCAATACGCTGGAGGCCCGATCGGGCTGCCGTACCGACGGCAACACGGGTGATAATCAGTCCGATTACATAGGAGACGATCGCGCAGAGCGGCCTTAGCAGTTCGATAAAGTTCAGTTTACTGGCACCCATCCCAACGTGAATGCTGTTGCCGCTCATGTTCGCGGTGAAGATCTGGAACAGTGCGATATACCCAACCGCGTCGACATATCCGCCAACCGCGGTGAGCGAAAGCGCGGTCGCGAATTTGCCGCCTGCGCTAAGTTCTCGCATATGGGGTCGGACGATTGCCTTCGCAATCAGGCAGCGCTGTCTAGGCTCAGTGAGCGCGAGCCATCACCTGTTTTGCCGCCGCCACTACATGCTCAGGGGTAAAGCCGAAATGCTCAGTAACAATTTTCATTGGCGCCGACATCCCGAAGGTCCGCATTCCTAACACCACGCCGTTCGGTCCCGCATATCGGTCCCAACCGATGGGTGAGGCCTCTTCGACCGTGACCCGGGCCCCGATCGATGGGGGAAGCACTGTGTCCCGATACGCCTGATCTTGCTCGTCGAAGAGCGCCCAGCAAGGCATGCTCACCACTCTGGCCTTCGTTCCTTGCGCCGTCAATTGTTCCCAGGCCAGCACGCACAGCCCAACTTCACTACCGCAGCCAATCAAAATTACCTCCGGCTTACCATCGGATGCGTCAACCAGCACGTACGCACCTTTCGCCAATCCGCTCGCCGCTGCGAACTTCGTGCGGTCAACGATCGGAAGCGCTTGGCGCGTGCAGATGAGTGCGACAGGTCGGTTCTTCAGGGACAAGGCCACACGATAGGCTTCGACCATCTCGTTGGCATCGGCCGGCCGGATGACGACCATGCCGGGGATAGCACGCAGTGAAACCAGTTGTTCGATCGGCTGATGAGTCGGGCCGTCCTCGCCCAGGCTGATGGAATCGTGCGTCCAGACATGGAGCACCGGTAGGTCCATGAGCGAAGACAAGCGGATGGCGCCTCGAGCGTAATCCGTAAAGATCAGGAAACCCGACCCAAAAGCCCGCAATCCAGTCAGCACCATGCCGTTTACGATGGCGACCATCGCATGCTCACGGATACCGAAATGAAAGTTGCGGCCGCGGTAGTCGCCCAAAGGGCCCCGCGCTTGGAAGTCGCCAGCAAACTCGAACGTCAGCCGGGTCTTCGTGCTCGGAGCCAGGTCGGCAGCACCACCGAGCAGCCACGGAATCTTCTCCCCCAGTACGTTGAGCAACTTGCCAGATACGTCACGTGTTGACATGCCAGTGGCACTCGGCGGGAAAATTGGCAGCGCCTTCTCCCACTCCGCCGGCAGTTCCCGATTCTTGATGCACTCGAGTTGCTGCGCCAAGTCCGAATACTGAGCGCGGTAACGCGCCCGGAGTTGCTCCCATTCTGTGCGCAGTCGCAAGCCCCGCGCACCCATATTGGCCGCAAAATGCTCGCGCACGCCGTCAGGAACGACAAATGTCTCATCGGGCGAAAAGCCAAAGAACTCCTTGGTGAGGCGCGCTTCCTCAGGCCCCAGGGGCTCACCATGCGCGGCAGGAGAATCCTGTTTGTGCGGAGCGCCATAACCGATGTGGCTATGCACAATGATCATCGTGGGGCGATCGTTTGTGGACCGGAAGTTTTCATACGCACGCTCCACCAATTCGGTATCGTTCGGATCGGTAACTCGCGTGACATTCCAGCCGTATCCCATAAATCGGGCTGCGACGTCTTCTGTAAAGGCAATATCCGTGTGGCCCTCGATGGTGACGCGGTTGCTGTCATAGATCCAGCATAAATTTGGGAGCCGCAGATGGCCGGCAAGCGATGCAGCCTCGCTGGAAATGCCTTCCATCATGTCGCCGTCGCCGCACAGTGCGTAGACGTTGAAGTTGAACAGGTCATAGCCTGGCCGGTTGTAGGTCTCCGCTAACCATCGCCCCGCGATCGCCATCCCGACGCTTGTCGAAACGCCCTGACCCAGCGGACCGGTGGTGCTCTCCACACCCGAAGTCCAACCGTACTCCGGATGCCCCGGACAACGACTCCCGGCCTGCCGGAAGGTCTTGATGTCATCCAGCGTAACGGCCTCACGGCCGACCTGTTCGTAGCTTGGATTGGCTGCTTTAATGCCGGCAAGATGAATCAGCGCGTAGAGCAGCATCGAGGCATGACCGCAGGAGAGCACGAAGCGATCGCGGTTGGGCCACATGGGCTGTTCCGGGTCGTAGCGAAGTATGCGCTGCCACAGCGTGTAAACGGTTGGAGCGGCTCCCATCGGCGTACCCGGGTGTCCGGAATCCGCCTTCTGGATGGCATCAATCGCAAGTGTGCGGACCGTGTTGATCGCAAGCTGATCGATATCGCCGCGAGAAAGTTCGCGTGCCTGGTGTGGAATCATAGCCAAAAGACCTCATCTATTTATTTTGCAGCGGCTGTCTTCTTTCCGGATTCGTCGTCATCGTACCAATTGATTCATGCTGAATCTGACTACGCAGCGGCCTTTGGATGTGGCAAAAAAGCAGCTTATCTTAGCCCTAAAGCCTGCGTTAGGCAAACAATTCTCGGCGCCGGAAAATTGGCCGCGATGACCTATTGCAAAACTCTTCTTTTGCAGGTATAAAGCGAAACATCCTTTCTGTCGCATTCTGGCTGTCGAACATAGACTTGATTGGGCTTACTTCGAGGGCCGCCGAGGAAGTCAGCCCTGGGCTCAGGTTATTATCCGAACCTGCTGTGCTAAGTATGTTTGCCTCCTCATTCACGGTACCTTGCCCGGTCACCAAGCTGAGGAAAACCGTTAACCTTTAGATTTAGCCGTCGGTGGGGTGTTCCCATTCCCATGCACTCGCGATCCATGTATTGGGAAAGACACAACTCGAGGTCATCGGGAGTCGCTGGGAAGCGGGCG
>JBEKTC010000391.1:0-3725 GCA_049516475.1 Candidatus Korobacteraceae bacterium
GCGCTATCCATCGTGATCCCGCCGTTGTAAGCTGTCGCTCCTCCAGTCAGCGGAATATTGTTCGGCGTTAACGAAGGTAAAGAGAAGGTCAGTATCTGGGGAAGATTGCTGACGATCCACGCGCGCGTGCTGTCCGGACTGACGAACATTTGCCGGGCAGTGAAACTGCCTGCGCCTAAGTCGTACGGGGTGATTGTGCTCTTGGTGGTCACAGGGCAGCCGGCGCTTAAGACTGAGGGAGTGGAGATCACGTCGACGTTGGGCGAGTCGGCAGCCACAGCACCCGTTCCATTGGGCACCGCCGTAACCAAAGTAGGAGCGGTTGCGTTCAGGACCGGTTCCAGGACCGGGCTCTGATTGCAGGTGGAGAAGACGAAAACTTGTTGCGGGCTGGTGCTGGTAGTGATGTAGGTCAGCCCACCTTGCGCCATGATATCCAGCGCATTGGCCGTACTGTTATTCGGTAATCCCACAGTGCCTGACGTTCCGCTGGGAAGGCCAAATCCAAGGGTTGAGCCGGTTAGCCATTCGACGAACCCGCTATCGGGAGTGTAGGCCGCTGAACTGGTGGTACTCGCCGACTGAGAGCTGCTTAGGGTTCCGGTAGTGAGATCGAAGTAATTCAGGGAGCCAGCGACGGTGTCGGACAGCAGTAAGCTCGTCCCATCCGGCGAGATTGCCTCGATCGTTCCATTGACAGCATAAGTCGTAACTGTTCCGGCGCTCACACTCACCGCCATCAAGCCACTCGCAGAACCCAGATAGACTGCCGTGCCAGCAGGATTGGCGACCATCGAGTTCGGAGAATAAGGCAGTGTAATTGCGGTGCCCGGAGTATTAGTCTGGATGTTGAACGGCACCAGCATGGTGGAGTTGGTGCTGGCCGCGTAAACCGAGGTGGGAGTTCCTCCGCTTACGGTTGCGGTAACCACGTTTTGACTGTATTGCGCCGGGAGATATTTGTTGCAATTGGGAAAACTGCAGGAGGCGGTAATGTATGCCGTGCCGGGAGCAACCGCCGTAATCGTGCCCGGATTGTTTACCGTGCCAGTCGCTGCAATCGTGGCTGTCGCGGTTGAGGATGAGCCCCAGGTGAGCGTCGGCTTGATGTATTGATTCATGGTGTCGTAGACGTCGGCGGTTAGCGGCTGAGTGTTGCCCGCTGCCAGGGTGAACGAAGTGGCTGAACTGCTGGCACTATGCACCAAAATCGTCGCGACCGGACAAGTGACATAAGGCGCGCCCACGCTGTTCACACCCGTGTTGCTGCCAAAAACAGTGGTAGCGCCGGGACTGACGGCGACCAACTGTCCCGCGGAGTTAGTCGATACGATGCTGACATCGTTGGAGCCGAAAGCACTGGGACCGGCCGTGGAGGTGATGTCGCACGGAGCCGACGGCGAGCAGCCCGGAGCCGAAGTGCTCAGCACCTCGGCGTAGAGGTTCGCTATCTGGCCCATGCTGGTGCAACTGTCGTTCAGGATCATCTTTACCTGGTCTACGTGCTCGTGCACGTAGACTTTCACGGTCGCGGTGACGCCGTTCGCCGTAGCCGTGGCCGTAATCGTTACCACCCCCACCCCCGCCGGGCCCAGAGTGGCGTTGCAGTTGATGATGCTGGCGTCCCAGATTCCTCCGCAAACCAGGCCGCCGGCAGAGACGGTCGCGATATTCGTGTTGTTGCTGCTGAAGCTGATGTCCGCAGCGACGGGGGTCCCTGCTGAATTCTGCGCTACTGCCGAAAGGGTGGCGACTCCGCCTTCGTTCAAAGAAACTGGTGAGGGCGTCAGAATGAGCTGGGACACGACGCTGCTCGCGGTGCTGCCGCCACCACCACACCCAGGCAGAAATATCAGAAATAGAATTGCTGCTACCGCAGCCAAAACAGGAACGGCTGAAACCCGCTGCATGAATCCTCCCCGCCGCTACAGAGGGCCGGCGGACGCGCACAACGCATTATTTCAAAAGGAAAGCCCTAAGTGTAGAGGCTGGGTACGGAATCGGCAAATTTAAGACACTGTCGGCTTCCGTCACGCGGCGTTCAGATAACACCTGCTCATCCATTCGGTTCGTCACCGCCCCCAGGCGTATCGCTACTTGCTTCGTTCGGATCGTTACTTCTTTCCCCGAGGTTCATTTCGCGCCCGGTTCTTGATCCATATCGGCGTGCCGACGAAGCCAAACGCCGCCCGTATCTGGTTCTCCAGAAATCGCTGGTAGGAGAAGTGCAGCTTCACCGGGCGATCAGTAAACAATATAAACGTGGGCGGTGCGACCGCCGCCTGCGTCATGTAAAAGATCTTCACTCGCTTGGCAACGGGCACCGAGGCCCGCTCAAAGTCGATGCGGTTGAGGAAGCGGTTCATCTCGCCGGTGCCGACGCGCTTGCGGCGCTCGCGGGCAACCAACTCCAAGGTCGAAAACAGCTTATCGAGATTTTTTCCTGTCGTCGCCGAGACGAAAACCACCGGCGCGTACGACAGGAACTTGAGATGCCGCCGGACTTGCTCTTCATAGACGCTACGGTCGGCGGGAGGCGCGCCGTCCTTTCGGTTGTCGGTGATCAGGTCCCATTTGTTGATGACCACGATCACTGACCGGCCGCTCTCGTGGGCGTAGCCGGCAATGGTTGCGTCATTGGCGGTGACGCCTTCGACAGCGTCGATCACCACCAGCGCTACATCCGCGGCTTCGAGGTGCTTGCGCGCCATCACTACCGACATCTTCTCGGCCATCAGCTCCGTCTTGCCCTTGCGGCGAATGCCGGCGGTGTCGATGAAGCGGTAGGTCAGGCCATCATGCTCCATCAACTCATCGACCGCATCGCGAGTGGTGCCTGCAACTGGCGAGACAATCGCCCGCGACGTTCCGGTCAGTGCATTCAGCAGGGTCGACTTGCCGACATTAGGCCGGCCGATGATTGCTACCTTGGTCTCGCGTGCCGAGTCGAGCGCTTCCTCCGCAGCGTCGTTCTCCTCGATCCCCTCTGTCTCGGGTTCCGTAGAGCCGCTACCTTTTCGTTTTGTCATCCCGACCGGAGTGAGGTCGCGTGTCGCGACCGAACGGAGTGGAGGGACCTGCTGTCCGTCGTCCGCTCCCAAATGTTCGGGATCGCCGGCTGCGTTCTTGCGCTCCGGAATTACGCTCAGCACATACTCCAGCAACTCCGCGACTCCCGTGCCATGCTCGGCGGAGATAGGCAGCAATTCCTTGATTCCCAGTCGGCGAAACTCCTCGGCGTAAGGCTCCAGCGCCGTGGTGTCAATTTTGTTTACTGCCAGAACCAGCGGTTTGCCTGTGCGCAGAAGCAGCCGCGCCAGATCGATGTCGGGCGACGCCAGCTCGGTCCGGCCATCCACCACCAGAACGATGGCGTCGGCTTCCTCCAGCGCAACCCGCGCCTGACGGAAGATCTCCGCCGGAATCAGCGCCTGGTCGTCGGGAACGATGCCGCCGGTGTCGACCACGCGTAGCTTGCGTCCAGCCCATTCAGCTTCGCCGTAGATGCGGTCGCGCGTGATGCCGGGCTCGTCGCCGACGATGGAGCGCCGCGAGCGCACCAGCCGGTTGAACAGCGTAGACTTGCCGACGTTGGGGCGGCCCACGATGGCGAGGGTGCCGATGGCTGGCGACTCGCCCTCGGGGATGACCTTGTTAGCTTCCAAACGTACTCGACGGCTCACTCAGACTCTTTCTGCGGCAGTAGCCCAAACAGCTATTATAGG
>JBEKTC010000392.1:0-3715 GCA_049516475.1 Candidatus Korobacteraceae bacterium
TGAACCTCAAGCATCCCAGAGCTTCACCATGACCTCTCCGGCGGAGTGTACCGTCCTGGGCGAGCCGCGTCCAACAGGATTATAGACATCGAACGTGAATCGCGGTGAAGTGATCTACCAGGATGATTGGCAAGAGCTTACACAGCGCCAAGCCGATCAAACCGAGGTTGCCAGACTGTGCCGCTGATCGTATGGTTAGTCAATCGAAACCGCCAGTCCGGGACTGGTAAGAGCTTGATCGTCCCCGAGGCTGTTCAGTTGTTGTCATGAATATTCAAAAACCGGAGTTGCAGTTGTTCGTTGAGCTCCCGTCCATATCTTCAACAAAGGTACATGGGAAAACCCGGCTATAATGTAATTGCGCTCCGTTGTGAATCGACGTTCGCCGCCAGCCGCGGGTGATTCGCATCAGAAATCTCAGCGAGCGACCTTGCCAGTAACGCCGCCAATTCGTCAGGATAAGAAACGCAGTAGCACTCCCGCGATTATCGCGCTGTCGATCGCCATCTTCTTTTTGTTCACAGTCATTCTGGCGCAAGCCACCTTCAAGCTGACGTTTCTGCAACCTGACACCAGCGAAGAGACCATCATTTTCGCAGCGGTTTCGGCGCTGATTTTCCTGCTCTTCATCGCGCTAACGTTTGTCCTGATTCGCACTCTGCTGCGTCTCTATGCCGAGCGCAAGACGGGCGTGCTGGGCTCGCGTTTCCGCAGCCAGATGGTGCTGGGGGCGCTCTTGCTGTCGCTGGGGCCGGTGATTTTTCTGTTTCTTTTCTCTTACGGGCTGCTCAATCGCTCGCTGGAGAAGTGGTTCTCGCGCCCGGCGGAAGATGTGGAGTACCGTACCAACGTGATCGCCTCGCTGCTGACCGAATACGCGCAGACCAACGCGCGCGACGAGGCGCTGCGGATTGCGGCGACTCCCGATGCGCAGAAGTCATTTCACACCGGCAATTTCACTTTCATCATGGACGAGTTCCGCCGCAGCGAAATCACGCTGCAAGGCGGATTCGCGTTTGCCTTGGTGGACAACCAGGCCGAAGCCAGCTTTCATGCGCCGGAAGCGTGGCCTTTGATCCGCCGTCATCTGCCGGAGGCCGCCGCCGCCAAGAGTCAGGCGACACCATTTGATTTGCTGGGGCAGATGTATGTTCTGGGGCGGGCGCACGTCGGCGACCACGGTCAGATTCTGGTGGCCATGCCGCTCCCGCAAAGCTACTTGAGCACGCTGGCCGATATCGAACGCAGCCAGGAGCAGTATCGCGAGCTGCGGCTGCAGCGGCGAAGGCTGCGGCGCACGTACCTGGGATTTCTGTTACTGCTGACCGTAGGTGTGCTGTTCGCCTCGACCTGGCTGGCGTTGTTTCTGTCTAAGACGGTGACGCGTCCGCTGGTGGCCCTGGCGGAAGCCACTCAGGAAATCTCCCGCGGCCGCCTTGATTATCGCGTGGACGTGAAGGCCGGAAGTGAAATCGGCAAGCTGGTGGAGTCGTTCAATCGCATGGCCGGCGATCTGGAATCCAGCCGGAGCAGCATCGAAGCTTCGCGGCGCGAGCTGGCGGAGATGAACGCACAACAGGAGCATCGCAGCCGCCACATTGAGACCATTCTGGAGAGCGTTCCCTCGGGCGTGCTGTCGCTCGATTCTTCGCGGCGCATCGTTCATTCCAAT
The DNA here is from genome assembly GCA_049516475.1 of Candidatus Korobacteraceae bacterium. Lineage (GTDB taxonomy): Bacteria > Acidobacteriota > Terriglobia > Terriglobales > Acidobacteriaceae > Bog-257. The sequence goes on from JBEKTC010000392.1 coordinate 1,673, forward strand.
GCTGCGCTGCGCCGGCTGCTGCGTCTTGATCAAGATCCTCCTGGCGCAGCCCAGACGCTGTCGGACCTTTTCCCGCCGGACACGGTTGCCGACCTGGAGCACATGCTGCGCAAAGCAGATCGCATGGGGAGCACGACCAGCCAGATCGAGACGGTCACTACCCGCGTCCATCTGAACGTAGCGGTCACCGTGGCTTCGCTCGATCCGCCTTTGCAGACCGCTCGCAACGGCAGGCAGCGCACGGGGTATGTGGTGGTGCTGGAGGACCTTACCGATCTGCTGCGCGCCCAGAAGCAGGCCGCGTGGCGTGAGGTGGCACGGCGCATCGCGCACGAAATCAAGAATCCGCTCACCCCGCTGGCTCTGGCTGCGGAACGAATTCGCCGTCACCTGGAGCGGGCAACTCCTCCGGATGCGTCCTCGCTGAATGTGATCCGTCAGTGCGCCACCACCATCAGCTCCTCGGTGGAGACGGTGCGCAAACTGGTCGACGAGTTCTCCACTCTGGCGCGTTTTCCCGCGGCCAAACCGCAACCTTCCGACATCAACGCCATTGTCAACGAAGCGCTGCTGATGTTCGACGGCAGACTCGACGGCATCCGCGTCCAGCAATTTCTAGCGGCCGATTTGCCGCCAGTGCAGGCCGATCCCGAAGCCATGAAGCGCGCCATCGCCAACCTGGTGGACAATGCCGCTGAGGCCTTGCAGGATTCGCTGATGAAAGAAATCGTGATTTCCACCACGCTGATGGAAGAGCGCGACTCGGTGGAGATCGTGGTTGCCGACACCGGACACGGTGTCACTCCCGACGTTAAGGAAAAACTGTTTCTGCCATATTTTTCCACCAAAGGGCGCGGGACCGGCCTCGGTCTTGCGATTGTCGGCCGCATCATCGAAGATCATCGCGGCTCTATCCGCGTGGAAGAGAACTCTCCCGTGGGAGCGCGTTTTATCGTAGAGTTACCTGTGGCCCAGGAAGTCGGGGTCGAAGCAGTTACAGTTTAAGAATCTGGTGCAGGCGCGCTAAGTGAAGGGACCGGCTCGCCAGGGTAGTGCTGGCCTTCAGGCCAGCGTTAAGCCTGCTATTTTCAAACCTCGCAAGCCGGCTTCAGCCGGCGGAAGTTGCGTCGCCGAGCCGGCTAAAGCCGGCCGCAAAGTTTAGTAATAGAACCTGGACGCGGCGCTGAAGCGCCGCACTACCCGCCCACCAACATGCAAACTGTTCTGATCGTAGATGACGAGTCGCAGATCCGCAGCGCGCTGGAAGGCGTGCTGGCGGATGAAGGTTACAAGACCCTGCTCGCCGGCAGCGGCGAGGAGTGCATCGAGCTCCTGCGGCACAAGTCGCCGGACGTCATCCTGCTGGACATCTGGCTGCCGGGCATCGACGGGCTAGAGACCCTGGAAAAGCTGGTGGAGCGCGAAGACCATCCCGAGGTGATCATGATCTCGGGCCACGGCAACATCGAGACGGCCGTGCGCGCCACCAAACTCGGCGCCTTCGATTTCCTGGAAAAGCCGCTCTCCATTGAACGTACTCTCATCGTTCTAAAAAATGCCATCGAGGCCAAGCGGCTGCGCAGCGAGAACCTGGAATTCAAGAAGCAGTTTCAGACGCGCAGCGTGATCGTGGGCGACAGCATTCCCCTGAAGGCGCTGCGCCAGCAGATCGCGCTGATGGCGCCCACCAACGGCCGGGTGCTGATCTACGGCGAGTCCGGTGTTGGCAAGGAATTGGCGGCGCGCGCGCTGCACTCGCAGAGCCTGCGCAAGGATGCAATGTTTGTCGAGGTCAACTGCGCCGCGATTCCCGAAGACCTTATCGAGAGCGAATTGTTCGGCCATCGCGCGGGCGCATTCTCCGCCGCGTCCGCCGACCAGGAAGGGAAGTTCCAGAAGGCCGACGGCGGAACCCTGTTTCTCGACGAAGTGGGCGACATGAGTCTGAAGACGCAGTCGAAGGTCTTACGCACGCTGGACGAGGGACGGTTCGCGCCGGTCGGCGAAGAAGAGTCCGTCACCGTGGACGCGCGCGTGATCGCC
>JBEKTC010000393.1:0-3714 GCA_049516475.1 Candidatus Korobacteraceae bacterium
ACCAGTGTCCATTCCACGCGTGGGGAAACATAACGCAGCAGGACATCGGTTGCAGGATGCACGCGCAGCGCAGGAGCAACCAGATACAGCAGTGGCGGAGCGCTCGAAAGATCGCGTCCGGCAAAATAACCGTTGCGCGTGAACTCGCCGTGCTGCTGATGCCAGCGCACCCGCGCCCAATAGTCCAGCCCTTGCAGCGGCAAATGGATGTCCTCATTCGCTTTCAGCTCCAGGATGGCCAGCCGGCCATCCAGCGTGCAAGTCAGCACGTCCAGCATGGCGCGATCGATGGCGGCAAAAGCCGGCACTTGCGAATAGACAAAGCGGCCGTCGAGCCGCTCATCCAGGCGGCGAACGTCCCGCACGATGAGGCTTTCCATCCAGCGCTCGGGCGCTACGCGGAAGAACAGGTTGGTGTGCGAACCGCCCGGCTTGCGCTGCTCGCAAATGCGTTGCACCAGTTCGTGAAATAGCGCTTCGCTGCTCTCGTCGAGTTCATATTCGGCCGGACCAACGCCAAAAACAATCGACTCGCGATTGCGGAACGAGCCGGAGACCGGCGTCAGGCAAGCTCGGGCAAACTCCAGTCCGTAAAGCCGGAAAACAATTTCTGACGCAGACTCAACCGTGATCTCCGCTGTCGGCGCCAGCGCGTGAATGCGAGCGATGGAAGTGGCGAAGCGTTCCCGGGCTGCCTGCATGTCAACCGCGTGCGTCAGCCGGGTAATGATGTTGCCACTGTCGGCAATGTCAATGGCTTCGCACATCTCGGAGCGCTCGTCGAGTTCGTAGAGTTGCCACTTCGCGGCATCGCAACTCAGGTTGGCCGCGCGTTGCCGCACAATCTCCGAACGGCCCGGCGGCAGGAACAGCTTCAGCCCTTCAACCTGCGCACGCCCTGCCTGATGCTGCCGTTGGTAGTCCATCCAGAGAATGCCAAAAGTGAGCACGGCATCCACACACGACTGCGTCTCCTCCGCATTGACCCCGAGAACGGCAAACGCCGATTGTCCCGCTCGCAGCAGGCCGCGCGTGTAAACCGGGCTAAGCGAGTGCTCCAGATCGGGGCTGCTGCTGAGTTGTTCCAGCTTGAATCCCGGATACTCGCGCCGCAGCACGCGTTCCAGAAGAGATTGATAGCGCGTCCGCGCCGCGCGCTTGGAGGTCCCAGTCCGCCAGTCGCGATCAGCACAAATCTCCAGCAGATTAGTTTGCGATTGTCCGAAGCGCAGAACCTGCAAGCGCAAAATGCGGTTCCCGACTTCAGCGTCGACCACGCGCCGCACCGCGTTGCGCTCCTCCGACCACATGTGAAGAACGCACTTGCCTTCCCCGGAAACCGAATATCGTGCGCTGCTGAATTCAAACAGGACCTGGCCGTCTTCGCGGGCGACGGCTTGTGGCGCGTCTGCCAGAAACTGTTCCAGCAGGCGAAAGAGCAATTCTGCGGAAATGGCTATCGTTGGCACGAATATATCCAAACTGAGTCTAGTGTCCCGAATCGGAAGTTCATTAAATAACTCCTGGGTTTGTGTCAGGGCACGGCTTCAGCCGTGCCGAACCGCAGCCCAAGAAAACATGGCCTTTAGGCCCTGAAGTGAAAGTCGAAGGCCGTATTCAGTTCGTAAATGAATCTCTGACTCACTACACTAGCGAACTTACTATGCTCGCGCAGCCTCGGGAAACACAGCGCTGTGTGATAATTGAACATTGCGGGATATAGCTGCGGATTCCAGCATTTTCTATTCCTTGCGAAAACGCTAAGCGGTAGCAGTCGCGGCGTCTTTGCGCGTCGTTGGACATCCAATAAGAGTGACTATGGACAAGAATTTTTTCTTCGCGCGTTACGGACTGGCGCAAGCTGACATCGAGCGGTACCTGTCTGCGGCGCTCTCGGCGGGCGGCGATTTCGCTGACCTCTACTTCGAATATCAGACTTCCACCTCGGTTTCGCTCGACGAAAGCATGGTGAAGTCGGCCACGCAGGGCATATCTGTCGGCTGCGGCGTCCGTGTGCTATCGGGCGAACGCACTGGCTACGCCTACACCGACGATCTGTCACAGGACCGCATTCTTCATGCCGCGCGGACTGCGGCGCTGATTGCCAGCGGCCCGGCCAAGCAGCCCGTCGTCGGCCTCACCGACAAGCCCGCCCACAATCTCTACCCCGTGCGATTGCCGTCGGACGAGGCGGATGTGTTGGCCAAGGTCGAGCTAGTACAGCGTGCCGACAAGGCCGCGCGCGCCTACGATCCGCGCATCCACGAAGTGCGTGTGAGCTATGCCGACGAGATGCGCACGATCCTGGTGATCGGCTCCGACGGCAGCTTCGCGGAAGACGCGCAGCCGCTGGCTCGCATGAGTGTCTTCTGCATCGCGAAATCGGAGAGCGCAGGTTCGGCGCGCGGCAGCGCCGGCGGCGGCGGCCGTGTGTCACTCGACTACTTCCACGGCGAGGCCTCACCGGAGCATTTCGCCAAAGAAGCGGCGCGGCAGGCCATCATCCAGCTGGACGCGCGCGATGCGCCGGCGGGCGAGATGGAAGTCGTGCTCGGTCCGGGATGGCCGGGGATCCTGCTGCACGAGGCCATCGGGCATGGCCTGGAAGCAGACTTCAATCGCAAAAAGACATCAGCGTTTTCGGGGATGCTGGGCCGGCGCGTGGCCAGCGACAAATGCACCGTGGTGGACAACGGCACCATGCCGGGGCGACGCGGCTCGCTCAATGTCGATGACGAGGGCAACCCGACCGAGAACACGGTGCTGATCGAGAAAGGCATTCTGAAGGGATATCTCTCGGACAAGCTGTCGTCGCGGCTGATGGGCATTCCGAACACCGGCAATGGCCGTCGCGAGAGCTATCAGCACATTCCCATGCCCCGCATGACGAACACCTACATGCTCGCGGGGCAGGATTCGCCGGAAGACATCATTCGCTCGGTGAAGTACGGCGTTTATGCGGTGAACTTCGGTGGCGGGCAAGTGGACATCACCAATGGTAAGTTTGTTTTCTCCGCCTCTGAGGCGTATCTCATCGAAGACGGGAAGGTCACCTCGCCGCTGAAGAACGCGACGCTGATCGGCAACGGGCCCGATGTGCTGACCAGGGTCTCGATGGTGGGCAGCGATCTGCAACTTGACGAAGGCGTCGGGACCTGCGGCAAAGATGGGCAGTCTGTGCCGGTGGGCGTTGGTATTCCTACGCTCAAGGTGGACCGGCTGACCGTCGGCGGGACGGGCGGATAGACGACATCTCCTCTCGGTTGTCATCCCGAGCGCAGCGAAGCGGAGTCGAGGGACCTGCTGTCCCTCCGATACGCAATGGCGGTTGGCGGGAAAAGCAGGTCCCTCCACTCGGGCTAAAGCCCTCGGTCGGGATGACCCCCCAGAGAATAGAACGGTTATATCCCACATTGTGGGACTTTGTTTAATAGGATACTATTTCATGAATGTTGCTACCGCAGAACGACCCGCACGAACCACCTCAACCGATCTGAAGGAAATCGCGGCCGACGTTGTACGCCGCGCCATGCAAGGCGGAGCCACCGCCGCGGAAGCGGTCGCGATGGATGGCAGCGAGTTCTCCACCGTCGTGCGCTTGGGCGAAGTGGAGACCCTGAAGGAATCCGGCTCAAAGGGCATCGGCGTGCGCGTCTTCTTCGGACAGCGCGCTGCCAGCACGCACTCCAGCGATCTGAGCCCTGCGGGCATCAA
>JBEKTC010000394.1:0-6358 GCA_049516475.1 Candidatus Korobacteraceae bacterium
TATAACTCGGCGTTCTCCAATCTGTTCAATAGCTCGGCGCCAGACAAGGGGATCGGCGTGAACCTCAGTGTTCCGATCCGCAATCGCGCGGCGCAGGCCAACCAGGTCCGCGGGGAACTGGAATATCGCCAGCAACAGGTGGCCCTGCAACAGACGGAAAACACGATCACACTGCAAGTACGGCAGGCGCAGTTCACCCTGCAGAATAATTATGCGGCGCTACAGGCTGCTCTGGCGGCGCGCGACTACGCCCAGCAGAATCTCGACGCCGAACAGAAGAAGTTCAGCTATGGGGCATCGACCCCGACCCTGGTATTGCAGGCGTCCAGCAATCTGACGCAGGCAGAATCCAACGTGCTCAACTCGGCTGCCAACTATGAAAAGTCAAAGGTGCTGCTGGATTACTACACGGCAGAGACGCTCACCAAGCTGGGCATCGACGTTGCGGATGCGGAGTCGGGCAAGGTCAAGCACAAGCCGACGGTGCAGGGCGTGGTGCCCGCCGATGTGCAAGACGTTCTGAGTCCGCCGGCCAGTAAGGAGCAGAGCTCGCAACCACAGAGCACAGCGCCAGAAACTGCGGAGCCGCACCGGTAAGGCATATGGATCAAGCTATAGGCGTGTCCCTTCCTGCTGTATAAGGGGAAAGAGCCGGAGCGACGAGTTCCGGCGTTTTCTTGCGTGGATCAGCCGGGGCGGAGCACCGCCTTAGAATCTGCGTGAGAACCCTATCGTCCCCAGGATGCCTGTGTCGTAGCTTGAATCTCAATTATGCGGTGGAACGATCGCTCGGGATTTGCCTCAAACTAGCCGCGCCAGCGGCGGCTATTGAGAAGCGGGCCCGAGCCGCGTAGCGGCGGAAGGGTTCCCACAGGAGGTTTTGTAATCCTGAGCGAGCGCTGGCGCGGCCACCTTTGCGAATGAAGGCCAGCTCTACCCTCTTTTACTTCCCCGGAACCAGCTTCGCCTTCGGCCAGGCTGCGTCCTTCGCCTGCGCCTTGCGCGGTCCGCAGGTGGTGCTGCCGACGAGTTCTGGCGCGTGGTCGTCGTCGCGCTTAAAGATGTAGGCGCGAATTTTGTAGCAGACATCGTCCGAGGGCGACAGTGCGGTATCGTCTGGCGTATCCGCTGGAGTCAATTCGAAAGATTGCGGCTCGCCACTCTCGTTCAGCGATTGGAGATTCTCAGCGGTTGCAACCATCGCCGAAGGTTCGGCGGGTTGTGCTGGTTGGGCTGCGCGGTCAGCAGGCGCTGACAGAACCAGAGACAGCAGAAGAAATAAGGCTAGAGGCATGGTAAGCCCTCCTGTGGCGAATCATACCATCGCAGCCACGCCTCCCATCCGCAATTGGGACGAGTTGCAGCAGCCGGACGTTGCCTTATGCCGCGGGCTTGCGGCGCGATCCCTTGGCCTTCTTCGCTATTGCCTTTACCTCTGACTCCCGCTGCGCTGCCTCCACGCGTTGCGGCGGCTTCTTTGGCAACTGCGCCAGGCTTTCCTTCAGCGCAGCCATCAGGTCCACCACCGGAGCCATCTTCTTCGGCTTCTCCACCGGCGTGACCTCTTCGCCTTCCAGCCGGGCTTTGATCAGCGTCTTGATGTTCTCCTCGAAGCTGTCATGATACTTCTCCGGCTCGAAATCTCCGGCCAGCGCCTCGATGAGCTGGTGCGCCACTTTCACCTCGGCGTCCTTTAGTTCGACATCGGGACGGCCAAAGTTTTCCAGGTCCTTAACCTCATCCTTGTAGTACATGGTGTGCAGCATCATGCCGCCCTTGTACGGACGCAGAAAAACGGTGTATTCGCGGTTATGCATGGTCAGTTTGGCGATGGCCACGTACTTGGTCTCTTCCAGGGCCTTGCACAGCAGCGCATAGGGACGGCGGCCGGCTTCTTCCGGCGTCACAAAGTATGACGACTCGAAGTAGATAGGATCGACATCGTCGGCCTTGACGAATTCCAGAATCTCCATGGCCTTCGCGGTCTTGGGCTCGATCTTCTTGATCTCTTCGGGCTCGATGATGACGTATTCGCCCTTGCGATACTCATAGCCCTTCACAATCTCATTGCGCTCCACCACCCGCTCGTCATGCGGACACCAGAGCTGCTGCTTGATCCGCGTGTTGTCATCGCGGTGCAGCATGTGGAACGAGATGTGGTTGCCACGCGCGCCGGAAAACAGCCGCACCGGCATGGAGATCAATCCAAATGTCAGGTATCCAGACCACACAGAAGATGCCATAAATTCGTCCTCACTTTAGACTTAACTCATGCCCCGATTACGTGCCGACAGCATGAACTCACCACAGAGCACACTGAGCGCACGGAGGAATGAATGAAAATCTACTCCGTGATCCCCCTGTCCTCGGTGGTGAACTCGAGTCCGATCCCGGCCTGTGGAAAACTGGGGCACAATATCATCCGGCGCTTCGCCGGGCTTCGTCAAGAGCTATTCGTCCCATCGGCGGGGGAACCAAACTGCTTACTGCCGGGATCCGGATAAGATAAATTGGATGCCGCCGGCGCCGCCTGTACCGCTTGCCGCAGCGCGCCGACACCTTCCCCCGCAGCCATGCGATACTGAGCTTCGCGTGACCGATCTCATCCATGCAAGGGGTTTGCCAGCGGCTGTTCTGGCCATTGGATTCGCCCTGCTGGCTCGCGTTATGGGCGCGGTCACGGACGGCGGCGCAATGGCGGGCGTGCTGGCGGCCTTCGTCCTGATGCTGGCGGGTGGATTTGCCGGATTCAGTCCGCTGCTCACGCTCTTCCTGCTGACCATGATCTCCACCCGCTGGGGCTACGGTTGGGAGTGGCCGAGCGCAAACGCGGCCGGCGTGCATCGCAGGTGATCGCCAACCTGGCAGCCGCGACTGCCTGCGCGCTGGCGGTGATTTGGTTTCCGGAGTTGGGCGACCTGCTTCTCGTCGGTTCCATGGCTGCGCTGGCCGAGGCCGCAGCCGATACCGTTTCCAGCGAAGTGGGCCAGGCCACCGCCCGCGGAGCCTATATGATCACCGACTTTCGCGACGTGCCCATCGGAACCAACGGCGCCATCAGCGTGGAAGGCACCATCAGCGGATGCGTGGCCGCCTGCATCGTTTCCTGGGTCAGCGCCGCCTCAGGTTTGGTCGATTGGCGCTGGACTCCCGTGATTGCCTTCGCGGGAATCGGCGGCATGTTCCTCGACAGCATCCTGGGCGCAACCTGGGAAAATCGCGGAAAAATCGGCAATGACACGGTGAATTTCGTCAGCACGGTCTTCGCCGCCGACGTCGCGCTGATCGCGACCATCATCGTGGAACGGGTCGGCGGCTAGTCGAGAGCGTTGTCGTGGCCGCTAGTTTTGCGGAGCCGTGCTGCTGGAGCTGCGATGAGAACCCGGCTTCGCTTTAGCCGGTTTTGACTTGGAAGCGCTTGTCGCCCAATCCGAAAGCGCCAGCCATTGCGAACAAGTGCTGCCTGACTGCTGCGCACACACGTCGAAGGCATACACCGGATGGATCTCCCAGCCGGACAGCCGGCTCGGGTTGTCACTGGCTGAGAAGCCCTGCTCGCCGCAAATCTTGTGGTCCGCGTCATACATAAGCTGGCCTGACACGCGCACCAGCGTCGTGTGACCTATCTTCTGCAGATAGGTTACGTTCCAGCTCGCAGGCCGGTAATGCGGTATCATCTCGGCGCTGTTGCTCAAGCATTGGTTGGTAACTCCCGGCTGGGGCGCCAGGGCAATGTGGATGTCATTGGAAGCTTCGTCGTCTTTCACTTCGCAATTGACACTCTCGCCACTGGTAAGATCCGCATAGTGGGCCTCGACTACATAGCCAATAAACTGCACCGCCGTACCTTCACCCAAGCTCACAAAGCCCGCGCGGCTGGTTGGCATATTTTCCTGGTCCCATTGCAGGTATCCCGGAAGCGCTGCTACCTTGGCTTGTTTGGTGAGAATGTCTTGTTGCGTAATAGCCTGATAGGTCGTGCCCGCACAGTAGTTATTCTTTGTCTGGTTCTGCAGCGCCGATCCACCTTTGCCGGTGCCGGTAAGCCCGCACGAGCTATCGATCGGGTGCTGCACCTCAATTGCCTGGAATGGATGGCAAGTCATGGGAAACTTGTCTTGCCCAGCCGTAAACGTGCCAAGCACCATCGTGATTGCCACAAGCCACTGCAACCTCATACACCCTCCTATAGCGCAACGGCCACATCGGACGCGGTAAGCATACCAGTTGCCTCACAACCTCGAGCACAATTCGTGCAAGCCGCACATGCGGAGATCCTACTAAGTTCATAGAGTCTGGTTGGACACATCTCTGCTGTCGAAATGCTGGGGCCGCAAAGCAATCTTCGCGATAGTTAGACTCCGACGTCCGAAAGACGACTTTGGCCGCAATTCTCGCCGCGTTCGTTCCGATCTTCGTTGCCGATTTCAGGTTACAATCTAGCGCAGTATTAGCTTCCAGAGCGAGGCCCCTCAGATGAAACAATCGCTCCTCACAGCCCTTGCACTCCTTGTTATATCCACTTTAGCGGCTTGTGGTGGCGGCAGCAGTACTCCGCCGTCTCCTCCCAGCGTTACCGTATCTCCGGCGACGGCGAATGTGCAGGAGGGCGGGACGCAGCAGTTCACGGCTTCGGTGACCAACACCAGCAGCATGACTGTGAGCTGGCAGGTCAACGGTGTTGCCGGTGGCAATGCGACGACAGGAACCATCACCAGCACGGGACTCTACACCGCTCCAGACGTCATTCCCAGTCCCGCCAGCGTAACCATCTCTGCGGTGTTGCAAGCGAATTCGTCCATCTCAGGCAACTCCATCGTCACCATCACGGCCGTGCAGTTCAATAACGCCTCGCTGAAGGGCAACTACGTCCTCAGCCTTAACGGTATCGACTTGAACGGAAATGCCTTTTATGCGGTCGGAGCGATTACCGCCGATGGCAACGGCAACATCACCGCCGGCGAGGAAGACTTGAACGATGTTTCCACGGGATACGTTCTGGGATCCTCGGTCACTGGAACTTATACTGTGACCTCCGACGGGCGCGGCACATTGAACCTGAGCATTCCGGCGATCGCTCCTACCGCCTTTTCCTACGCCTTCGCCATCCAGGCGCTCAACAACGCCGTCCTCAACGAAATCGACAACAATGTAGTGAACGCCTCGGGCAATCTGGAGGGCCAGACCAGCGGTACTCCCCAACCTTCCGGCAACTATGCTTTTGGCTTCGCCGGAAGCAGCGTAAGCTGTGGTCCGCTGAACTCGAACGGCATTTTCAGCATGACCAGCGGCAGCGTCGGCGGAATGCAGGACGCGAACTGCGGCGGCTCCATCTCCCAGAGTCAATCGCTAAGCGGCTCATACGGCAACATCGACAGCCTGGGACGCGGCACCGGCTCGTTGTCCATCACCAGCGGCAGTTCGAGCGTTGTCTATTACGTGGTGTCGGCCAACCGTTATCGTTTCATGTCCCTCGCTGCGGCCATATTTTTCCTGGGCAGCGCCGATTTGCAAACCCAATCGTCCTTCGCCGGCACCGACTTCAATGGCAACTACGTCGTTAACAGCTCGGCGAACACCGTGGCAGGAGTCTCTTATTCGCTGATCCAGTTCAACGCCTCGGGAGGGAACATTTCCACGGGCTACTATGACGTGAACAATACCGGCAATGTCGGAAACACTTCGTTGACGGGCGCATACAGTGTCGCGTCAAACGGCCGCGTATCAGGTTCGTTCACCGCAAGTCCGCTGACGCTGCCTTTTGCCATGTATATGATTTCGCCAAGCCGGGCCTACTACCTGGATGAGCGGACGATCGCCATCGGCGGCGGAATTGTGTACTCGCAGAGTTCGGCGGTGACCACCAACGCGGCTTGGGCTGGCAGCTACGCCACCAGGCAGTTCGGCTATTTCATCGTTGCCGTCGGAATCCTGCCGGGAAACAGCACCAGCGTCAGCGGACAGATTTCCGCTGACGGCAATGGAACGCTGGCTGGAACGCTGGACATCAACGATCCCTCGGGCGTCTTCCCCGGCCTGACCTTGCAAGGCACCTACAGCGTTGGCAGTGTCGCGCCGGGCCGAACCACCGTCAGCATCACCACGACGGAGGGCACGCGCAACTACATTGCCTATGTCGTCAGCCCGACGCAGGTGTTGCTGCTGGAGACGGACAACAACCTGACCGCAGGCGGCAATGCCGTACGCCAGTTCTGACGAGAGCTGCCCATCCCGCTCTCCGCTTGCCATGAAGGCACCCGTGCGCATTATCGGCGCCGGACTCGCCGGCTCGGAAGCGGCCTGGCAATGCGCTCGCCGCGGCATTGCCGTGCAGTTGTTCGAGATGCGGCCGGTGCGC
>JBEKTC010000395.1:0-3683 GCA_049516475.1 Candidatus Korobacteraceae bacterium
GGGGTCTCTCGGTGTGGAGATCAGAAGTTTTACGGCAGCCAGCAAGGTCTGCGCCTGCGGCGCAGCACAGTGATCGCAAGGGTGAACCGTCGATCCTGTATGGCTTTCAGATTTACGACCACACGGGAGTTGTCGCGTAGTGGCTAGAAGGCCGGCACCCAATCCATGATAGGGATGCCGGCCCCTGCGTACTCGGAAGGTCCAGCTACGGAGTGATCTCCCAGACCACACCATTGCCATAAGCTCCGCCCTGCCTCGTTACGCCATACACATTGCCTTGAGCATCGACCACAGGAGCGGAATTGGGGTTCGAGCCATCGGGCCCGCTGAAAGTATGCAGCGTGGTATAGGTCCAGCAGCAGGTCAGCTTGAAGACCTCGCCGACCCCTGCGATTGCCGTGCCGTAGACATTACCCGAAGCATCAGGGGTCACCCATGCACTCAAAGGGCCCTCGAGGTTCCAGTCAATCAAAGGCACGTCCGTCCAATCGGGATAGGTCAGCTCGAAGGTGTAGCCGTACCACAGCCAATAGCAACCGTTTATCAGATCACCCCACGTGTCACTGAGATACAGATTCCCAGCCTGATCTGCGGCCATGTACAACGGCCAGCCCGATTCGTTTCCACCGTTCTGCGACCCGAAGTTGGCCAGGATGTTGTAGCCTCCGGCAAGCGTGTACACCGTGCCCCCGCCATAAGCGCCGCCGGTCGCGGTTATGCCGTAGAGACCGCCTGCGCCACTGACCGCGCCCTGTGGCCCGCTGCCGTCGCCAGGGAAGGCGGGAAAGGCGTGCAGCACCTGAATGGCCCCGTTGGTGAACTCATAGACCGTACCGCCGCCAGTCGCGCCTCCGCCAGAGGCCGTGCCATAGACGTTGCCCGAATGGTCAAGCACAAGACTGCCACCTGGGCCTGCACCATCGCTGCCTCCCGTGAAGCTGTAAAGCAGCCTCTCCGTCCAGTTGCTAAAAACGGCGGGCAAGACCTCTCTGGAGGGGCGCAGCCCGAAGAGTACCCCGTTGCCGTAGGCGCCACCCGCACCGGTCGTGCCGTACACCGTGCCATCGGAAGCCACCACGGGCGGGCTGTCGGGGCCGCTGCCATCCCTGCCCGAGAACGAGTACAGCCGGGTGAACCGCCAGCTTGAACCTTCGGGAGTCAGTTTGAACACCGTACCCTGCCCCGCGTCGCCGCCACCGGCTACGCCGTAGAGATTGCCGTCAGCGCCGACGGTCAAACCGGCAGGTCCACCTCCGTCCACTCCACCCGTGAAGTTGTAAATCACGTTGAAGGTCTGGGCCGGCGACGGATGCGCGGGCTCGCCCTTGGGCTTCGCCACCGGTGCTTCCTCCTTTACCGGAAGACTGGCGCACGTGATTGTGGTAGCGCTACCGAGAATGGTGAACGATTCCGAAGGAATCGTGCCGATGTCATTCTGCGAAGCCTGAGAAGGCCCGCTGTTCTCGTCCCAATAGACCGGATCGCCGCTGGGGACGCTGGCATTTTGCAGGTTCACCCAGTAAGTACCGGTATTCAGCGTCGGGCCATTGAAGCTCGTCGTCTCAGTGCAGACGTAGTAACCATAGTCGTTGCCAACGCAGTTGCTCTGGGTGAAGTTCACCGTCTGATCGAAGTAGCTGGTGCCGCCGTTTTCGCTCGACGTGATGGACACCTCCACCGACCCAAGTATGTCGCCCGGATCCAGCCACGCCGCGAAACTCATACCAGTGACACTACTGTTGTCGTTCCCCACGTTGAAGCTATCGCTGGTAACAAAACCGAAGTTAATGGTCCAGGCATCGGTGTTGCCGTTGGTGGGACCATTGTCATAGATCTCATTGTCATCCCGCGGCCCACGATGATTTCGTGCGGGCGCCGGCGCCTTGCGCGATGCTTGTAGCTTGACGGGATGGGCCAGCCGACGGGCGAACTCCGGCATCTTCGCCGCCTGCACCGCCGTCGGTGGAACGGAATTCTGTGCCCAGGCGGGAACCATCGCCACCGCCATCAGCAGTGCAGCGATTATCGCCAGAGAGATTGTGCGGAACAGCGAACTGCGAGATTGTCCTTTGCTTTGCATCGGCTTGTCCTCCATTCAGTTCAACAGAAGGTAGACTCAGGGGAGCGAACAGGCGCGCCTGAGCCTTGGGGAGAAGGGTTGCGGGTCTATCTCTCGCCGCGCGGCGTTGGTCGGAGGGGTGGGAAAAAGGCCGGGGAATCCTTCTACCCGAGCACCGGGGACAATTGCACTCTCACCAGAAGTGGTTTGTCAGTGACCGCTGAAGCATAGCGACGTGACGACGTAATTAGTCGAGAGGATTTCCCACTTGGGGAGCGGCGGTCAATTTCGCATCGGTTCCTCAACCTGACCCGTCCCGTGCCTCATGCCTGCATTGCCTCCTGCGCTATCATGTAGAGGTAGTCTCAGGAATCCCGTCATGATCAATGGCAAACGGGTCGCGGTCGTCATGCCGGCCTACAACGCGGAGCTGACGCTGGAGAAGACGGTCCGGGAGATCCCCGATCTCGTCGACATCCGCATCCTGGTGGACGACTACAGCAAAGACAAGACCGTGGAGGTGGCCAAGAAGCTGGGGCTGACGGTCTTCGTCCACGACAAGAACTACGGCTATGGCCGCAACCAGCAGACCTGCTATCGCGAGGCGCTGGCCGCCGGCGCCGATGTGGTCATCATGGTCCATCCCGACTATCAGTACACGCCGCTGCTGATCACGGCCATGGCCAGCATGGTTGCCTATGACGTTTACGATGTAGTGCTGGGTTCACGCATCATCGGCGGCCAGGCCCTGCGCGGCGGCATGCCGCTATACAAATACATCTCTAACCGCTTTCTCACCGCGTTCGAGAACATGTTTCTCGGCGTCAAGCTCTCCGAGTATCACACCGGTTATCGCGCCTTCAGCGGCCAGGTCCTGACCACGCTGCCGCTGCTGGAGAACTCCCCGGACTTCGTCTTCGACAATCAGATGCTGGCGCAATGCGTGCAGTTCGGCTTCCGCATCGGCGAAGTGTCGTGTCCCACGAAGTATTTCGAGGAAGCGTCGTCCATTAATTTCCGTCGCAGCGTGAAATATGGTTTCGGCGTGCTGGGGACGTCGGTCCAGTTCAAGCTTCACAATTGGGGAGTGACGCGTCTGCCGCGGTTCAGCCCCGACGGAAGAAAGCTGGAACTGGATCCTGCTATGAACGTGAAGGCATCGCCGATGGTCAGCAGTAACTGAGCTGGATCGTGCCCTGATACAACGCACCAGGATTTATGAGACTGGCTCCAACACCAGTGGGAAAACATTTTCCACCGCTGGATATGCAGGCTCAGGCCGCGGCTGAGAAGCCGCAGTAGTCTCTTTCTTGCTGAAGATCAGTTCCAATCCCACTCTGGCAATCGTGTACTCCAGCGAACACTCAGGACACAGCCAATAGCAGTGGTCCGCGAGGCGGTCTACCTTCCACATCAATTCCGAATCTACCGGCGGGGGAAGCAGGAACAGCCGGCCCTTGCTGAGGCTGCGGAACTGACGATTACATGGGGGATTCGAACATTTGGCTACCATCTGAGGCTCCTGATTTCTTAGCTTCCCTTGCAGGATTGCTCGATGCCATGCGGAGAATCGCCGCCTCATCATCGAAGGAGAGAATGCAGCTGGTGCAATTCTTCGGAATGA
>JBEKTC010000396.1:0-3671 GCA_049516475.1 Candidatus Korobacteraceae bacterium
ACTTCGTGGCCGCGAGGCAGCCGCAGCACGGCGCAGTCATCGCCGATTCCCACGCCAGCGCTCCGGCTACCTCGCCCGGCCGCACGGCGAATGCGCTCAATCAGCAGCTTTTCTTTCAGGGGCACGGGCGTTCTCCGAGGACAGTGGAACGTTAATCAAAATCAGTTGTCAGTTGTCAGTCGATGCTTGTGACAACCAAGGAGACTCTGATTAAGTCAATGCCGAGGGCCTCCGCAGCTAAACAGTTTGCTGAAAAAGTAGAAACAGGGCCCGGTGCCGCGGGCTGAAGCCGGCTCAGGATGAGAAACAAATGGCTTAGACGCTGGCCTGAAGGCCAGCTCTACCTGAATTCTCCTTCGCGAGGAGTTTTCAGCAAACTGTAAAGCCGGTTTCATTTGCTCGACTGTGCGGACCGCCTGAAGGCGGTCCCTTTCAAAGCAATACTTAGTCAGAGCTTCCTTAATTCTTACACAGCAGTTACCGGCTGGACACCTGATCGCCAAAGCCCTGTTATCAAGTTTGTTTACAGTACTTTAGTTGTAGCAGGTCGGCACAAGTTGTTTGACATGCCTGGCTGCGTCTGTTACGTTTTGATGTCATCCAGCTAATACCAGCCGAGTACCCGGCAGCGCAGTATCCGCCGGCATGGAAGGCCGGGCAGTTCGCGGCGTTCCAGGTTCCCAGAAGTTCGGGGTCTGACAAGGCTTAACGTTCCGGGTATTTATACGTGCGGTTGCTCCACCGGAACATTTTTATACGAGGGCCATAGTTTTTGCGTAAACGCTTTTATATTCTCTTCGTAGCCCGCGATGCGGAAGGCCAGCTACGAAAAATCCCCATTCCCGTTCACTATCTGTACGTGTTCCTTGCCGGCGCACTGATCGGCATGTTCACCATTACCGGCATGGCCGGCTCCTACACCCGCATGCTGTGGAAGGTGGCCAGCTTCGACCAGTTGCGCTCCGAGAAGAAAGCCCTGCAGACGCGCTACGTGCAACTGGAGCAGGTGAATCACGAGAAGGACATCCAGGTCGCCTCGCTGGGCTCGCTGGCCAATGAAGTCTCGGTCATTTACGGTCTGAAGCCCAATGCCAAGCTGCTGAAAGCGAGCGAGGGCCCGGTCAAGCCCGAAGAAGTGAAGTATTCCATGGACCAGCTCTACGCCTTGCGCAGCTCAGCCTTGAATGGCTCGGCAACCGCCGCGTTGGGGATGGGGCTGACCCACAATGCCACGCTGGCTGACTGGACGAACGCGACCACCGCTCCTACGTTGTGGCCCGTCATCGGTCCTATCACTGGCCCGTTCGGCGTGCGCGTCGACCCGTTCAACGGTGAAGGCGCGTTCCACTCCGGCGTGGACATCTCGTGCTCCTATGGACAACCGGTGCTGGCGCCGGCCGACGGCATCGTCAACTACGCTGACTTCTACAATGGCTACGGCCGCATGCTGCAGATCGACCATGGCAACGGCATCTCGACCCGCTACGGACACCTGTCGGGCTTCGCCGTGACCGACGGGCAGAGCGTCCGCAAAGGACAGGTCATTGCTTATGTCGGCCTTTCGGGGCGGAGCACTGGCCCACACCTGCATTACGAAGTGCGAATCCACGACACGCCGGTCAATCCGCACAAATTCCTGCGAGGCACGTTCGACCAACTTGGCTTGGCGCCGCGAGGGTAGACGCCTCAGGCAATCGAGAAAGACCGCACTCACGTAAACACTTTTTGACAGTCTTGCGCTTGGCGTGACGATGCGGTCGCTTTTCTAAGGTAGGTAAATATTACGCGCCAGGTGTGTATTTTTTGCCGCCTGGTACGAAACTGCTCCCTCGCGGCGTTTGAGGAGTTCCTGGGTCGTTTGAGAAATTCAGGAACGGGGAGAGCTGTCCGCGAAACCAGGCGGGTTGAAATAATGGACAACTACTTCTTCTTGCCCTTCGATGACTTCTGCGGCGGCGGTGGTGTTTGCGGCTCTTGCTTCTGAGGCGCAGGTCCCAGTTCCACGGGCGGCTCGCTCAGCACCTTCTTGAAGAACGCGTACGGCACTTTCGCCGTCAGCACCGCTTCACTTTTATCCTGATGGACCTCCAGGCTTTCGAAGGCGGCCTTCACATCCTTGTCGGGGCCACCTGCGTCCACTGATATTTCCAGCGACTTGAAAAGTGTCAGGTAAGTGCCAACCTGTTCGGTAAATCGCTGGGCCTCATCAGCGCTGTGAGTAATGACGTTCACCCGCAGGTGCACGTCATTCAGCGGCCACGCCGAAGCAATCACCAGGCTATCCCGCGGCAGCAGGCCGCTCCAGCTTCCGGGAAGCAGCAATTCGCCGCGGTCCTGCGCCGCGCTATTGGCTGACGGGCGCGCGATTGTCCACACGATGCTGCCCAGCGGTACGCGCCGGTAATACTGGCTCACCAGCGCCGGTCCGGTAAACGGCAGAGCTGCTTGCTTGTAGCTGTCGATCATCCCGCGGATCACCTCCGGGCTATCGACGTTCGATGCGGCGGCGGTGTCGAAGCCCAGCAGCGCCACCCGCACCGTCCGCTCCTCCACCGGAATATCGTAGATATCGTAATCCCGATAGCGCTCAACTTGTGTCGCCAGCTTACGCAGATAGTCGCCGACGCGGGCGCTGTCAAAGTGTCCTTGCAGGATCTCGCTGTAGCGCGTCTCCGCCGGCTTGCCCTTAACCGCAACGCCGTAGTGAATGGCGAAAGCGGCCTTGTCCAGGTCGCGCTCAAACTCGAATCCGGTCTGGCGGACGAACTCTTCGTACTGCGGATCGCGTTCCTTGGGAGGCTTCTTGCCGAGGTCGGTGAGCAGACGGATGGGCTCGAGGTTGACGTAGAGCACCGCATCCGACTCAGGCAGCAGCCGCACCGCATCCGGAGCCGCGCGACTGCGCAGCAGAACAGCGGTAACAATTCCGCCCGCGATCACCACGATCGCGACGGCCACCCACACGATGTTCCTGCGGCTTCGCATCGATCAGACTGATGATACGGGAAAGTGCCGACCGGTAGTCAAATCGGCGCGTGGCCTAGCCAACTATCTTGCGGGCGCTTGCGGGTGCCCCACTCATTCGCGGTTTTCGAATGAGTGGGATTTGGAGATCACGGGGCCCGCGGATGGCCCGGGTCTCGCGATGTTCGAGACTCGGGAGGATGACGGTGGAAGTGCGTGAAGGTTGTGGTCTTCAATCGTAGCTTCAGCTTTCGGCACTCATTCGTTTACTCCGGCTGAAAGCAACCAGATCGCGTATCGATGCCGGGATTCCCCGGCCTCAAGAAGCGCGAGACTCGGGGACAAACGGGGACAGGTGATATTCGTCACGGGAACAGCCGATTTTCAGCGCTAAAAATGCAATCCGCGAGTCCCGCCGCGGGACGAAACTACTAAGCCCACAGCGGGAGCTGTGGGTAATCGGTTATTTTATTTTCTCAGCCCCTTCAGGGGCGACACGTATGGCCCACAGCTACGTCAGTTCCGTCTTCCACATCGTCTTCAGCGCCAAACAGCGCGCGCAGCTCATTCGCCCCGAACATCAATCTCGGTTGTGGAACTACCTCGCGGGGATCGGCCGCAATCACGGCATGCAGGTGCTTGCCGTAGGCGGCATGGAAAACCACGTTCACATGCTCGTAGTCCTCCCTTCGGATATGGCGTTGTCG
>JBEKTC010000397.1:0-6829 GCA_049516475.1 Candidatus Korobacteraceae bacterium
GCGCGGTCATGGGTATGCTGCGCGTGAAAACGCTCCGGAACCAATACTTCCACAGAGTACCCCAGCAGCTCCTGCCTGGGATAGCCAAATAGTTCTTCGGTGCGGGAATTGACCAGCACAATTTTTCCGCGCTGATCGACAATCACCATCGCGTCGGGCGCGGACTCCAGCAGAGCGCGAAATTTGTCCTCAGCCCCCTTGCGCGCGGTCACATCGCGGATCGCGCTGATGACCATGGGGCCTTCCGGAGTCTGCATCGGACTGAGGCTGATCTCGACCGGAAATTCCGAGCCATCTTTGCGCAGGCCGAGCAGATTCAGGCCAACTCCCATGGGCCTCACATGGGGATCGCCGGAAAAGTACCCTGAACGGTGTCCCGGGTGCTTGGCCCGGAAGCGCGATGGAACCAGGACCTCGACCTTTTGACCAACCAGCTCGGAGTGCGCATAGCCGAACATCTGCTCCGCCTGGGTGTTGGCGAGCACAATGCGGCCCAGCCGGTCGACGACCAGCATCGCATCGGGAGTGGCATCCAAGACCGCGCCGAAATTTGCTTCAATCGAGATTTCCATGGCTCGCCCCGATTAAATGGGATTGTATACCCGCTTGTCCAGATTCCGGCTTTCAGATTTACATTGGGGCGGACAGTAGGTTTTTGGAAGCCTCTGCGCCAGGGGAGTTGCACACTCAGGTTCAGCGCGGTTAAATCCCGCTGAATCGTGATGCGGCGCACTTTTGCACATGCCGTTCTGCGATATACTGCGCTCGGAAACACAAATCCTTCTGAAGGTCACCCACCAGCATGACGGCAAATGCAGTTGAAGTCGCCCCCACTACCGCGGACTTCAAGTCCCTGGAAGAAAAGATCCTGCGCACGATTGAGCTGTTGAAGTCGGCACGCGATGCCAAGGCGGTCGCCGAGCGCGATGCGAGCCGGCTGCGCAAAGAGCTGAACGACCGCGAGGAAGAACTGGATACCGTGCGTCAGGAGCTGGTCGCGCTGCGCCGCGAGCGCGAAGAGGTACGTACCAGAGTAGAAAAGATGCTTGGCCAAATTGAGTCTTTGGCGCTGGACGAGTCGGCGGGATAATGGAAGGCAGTGGCTAGGAATTAGGGGTTGGGGATGAGAGAAGCCTCTGCGTTGAAACGCACTGATCCCTAAACCCTAGCCCCTCGAACGGAGGCGAGTTTGAGTAAGGCGAACGGAAATGGCGGCGGTAACGTCCGGGTTGAGATCTACGATCAGACATATCATCTGCGCGGTTCCGATGCGGAGTACATCGCCGAGCTGGCAGGGTATGTGGATAACAAGATGCGTCTGATCTCGCAGCAGGCGGCGACGGTGGACTCGCTGCGAGTGGCAGTGCTGGCCGCGCTGAATATCGCTGATGAACTGCACGTGCTGAGGCGTAAGTATGACTCCATTGCCAGCGACTACAACGAGCGTGCCGAACAGCTGGAGGGAGCGCTGGATGAAGTGCTCGATGAGGGGCGCAGGGCGGGATAAGGGCTGCTGCCTTTCAACACGATGGGCGCTCAATAATTCAGCCTGAAGTTCAGCATGTGCCAGTTCAGCAGGAAGAACGCATAGCCCAGGCAACTCAGCATTAGCAGAGTGTTCCACACCTTGGTCCAGAACCACAACGTCCCATCGCGCCACGATCGCACGCAATAGTTGATCGCTAATAACGCGCCAATCACGCCCAGCACTCCGATGACTTGCAACAGGCGCAGCTTCAGATCAAAGTGGCTGCTCAACAAGCCTATGTTGTCTTCCGCGGACATAAGCCAGGCCGTAAATCCAGCCAGAAAGACCAGGTTGAGCCCGCAGGCCCATCGCATCCAGAAGCGCAGCCTGCGGTATTCCGGCGTCAGTTCGGCACGATAGCGATAGTGTGAGCGCAGCATCGCATTCAGCGGCCAGAACAGCAACGTCAGAACGAACATGATCGCGGCAAAAATCAGCATGCCGAGGTTGAGGTTCTGATTCTTCCATGCCGGAACTGGCTGGTACACAAAGAAGGGCCAGTCGATAACGATGATCTGCCGTCCCGCATGGTCCTTGATGAATGCGAGACGGCTTTGGCCGTTGACTTCGCGAAACAGCAGGGGCGCGATTTCCTGGAAATGCTTGGGATTTCCGGCGTAGTCCTTGGCCACATCGACGCTGATGGTGCCATCGGGGTTGACACTGACCTGCGCCTGACCCAGAGCGGAGATCACAGCCGCAACGGTTGTATCCGACCGGCGGCTGAGCCAGTAAGTTCCGGTTACCGACTTCGCGTCCTGCGCGGCATTCGCCACCTGCTCGCCCGCTGGAGGCGTGTAGGGGAAATAGCGATTGAGGAAACCTTCCCACAATGCCGATCGTCCGGAGAACTGAGGATTTCCCAAGCTGTTGTACGAGATGAAGAAGCCGATGTGGTCGTCGAGCATCAGATGCATGTCGCTATGCATCCACTGCGTGTCACCGCCGTGTCCGATGATGCGATGGCCGTTGCGCGACTCCTCATAGAAGCCGTACGCCATGCCATTCATCGACGGCACCAGCCCGAAGGCGCGTGAGTGCATGAGCTATGCCGTCTCCGGCTTCAGAATGCGAGCACCGTTGTACTCGCCGTTCTGCAGGTGCGCAATCATGAAATGCGACATATCGTCCGCCGTCGTCGCCAGGCTGCCGGCCGGCCAAGCCTGCACGAACTCGAAATCCTTCGGCGGCTGCGACACCTTGTTATATCCCTCCGACATCAGCGGCTTCAGATTGGCGGGCAGCGGCTGGCGAAACGTGCTGTGGGTCATGCCCAGCGGTACGAAAATGTTCTGCTCGATGTAGTCGTCGAACGGCATCCCCGAAACGCGCTGCACGATGTAGCCGGCGAGTGTGGCTCCATAATTCGAGTACGCCGGAGTCGTTCCCGGCGGGAAGATTTCCTGCGGCATATGGGTCTGCACATACTGTTGCAGCGGGCGCATGTCCGCGGCGTTGGCGACGAACAACTCCTTCAGCGTCTCCTCGAAACCCGGCGTGTGTGTCATCAGGTCCTTCATGGTGATGGGCTTGCCGAAGGTCGCGGGGATCTTGAAGTCGAGATAGTCGTTCACGTCGCGGTTCAGGTCGATTTTGCCCTGCTCGACCAGTTGCATCACAGCGGTCCAGGTGAAGGTCTTGGAGATGGAACCCGGACGGAAGAGCGTGGCATCGACGGTGACGGGCTTCCTAGTCTTTACCTCGGCATAGCCATAGCCTTTGGCGAAAAGCACCCTTGCCGTCCTTCACGACGGCGACCACTGCGCCCGCGATGTCATCGCGCTGCAGTTCAATCGGAATGAACCCGTCAAGGAAGGCTTCCAGATCTTCCTGAGTGAGTTGGGGCGTGACCCGTAGAGCCGGTGCAGGCGGCGGAGCAGCTTTCTCCTCACCGCGATGCGATAGCACATGCGGCTTTTGTGCGGTTACCAGTGCGGACGAGAAAATGAGAGTTGCGAGAAGGCCACGGAGAACAACTGGCTTGCGTCTATTCATAAGCTGCCCCACTGGCACCGTCGCGATAACAGAGTACTACGGGGACGCCAGCGTGAGACCGCAAAACGCGTCCCTAGGAACATGGACGGGGCCCCCCGCGCCCCCGGGGGTATAAGCGTTGGGGGTTTTTTTGTTGGCGGCTGATATATAAAGGGTTACTATAAAGCTTTTGCAGACAAGAACTTACGCCGAGTCTCCCCGAATTGGGGCGCCCGTACAACTGGCACACCAGCCACCAACCACTAGCCACTAATTTGTCAAAGATCTTCCGCCTCCCGAAAAACTTCCCGATAGGCAATTGGACACTACGCCCAACCTATCAGCCTACCGCATCGCTCCCGCCTGTCAAGGTTACGAAAGTACATGTGTGCGATTGTACTTTCGTAACCTCCGAATTCTTCCGCACACCACAACTTTGGAGGCGAAGTTGCCTGAGCAACAACTCACAACCGGCAACCGACAACTGTCTTAACATAAGGCATGGCCAGCGTACGCATGGACAAGTGGCTATGGGCGGCCCGGTTCTTCAAGACTCGCTCTCTGGCTGCCCGGGCCTGTGAACTCGGAAGGATTCAATCCAACAGCCAGCCCGCCAAGGCTGCCCGCGAAGTCCGAGTCGGTGACCTCTTGCAGATCAAGACCGACAACGGCGACTTTCAGGTCAAGGTGTTGCTGCTGAGCGAAATGCGCGGCCCCGCCGCGGTCGCACAGACGCTCTATGAAGAAACCCAGGATAGCCTCGAATCGCGCATCAAGGCGGCCGAAGAACGCAAGGCCATGAGGAACTTCGCTCCTGCACCCGAAGGCAGGCCCTCCAAACGCGATCGTCGCAGGATCATCCAATTCCGCGGCGGCCGTGATTAGCTGATCTCGAGAAACACACTCGGGACAAGGCCTTGATCGATGATGGGGCTGGTCAGCCGCGGCTGTGGCCAGAGTGCCACCAGCTACTGGCAACTGCCCACTGATCACTGACCACTGCCTGCGGGTGTAAGATGTCGGCTTTGCAGGATGGGAGGTGCTTGTGCTCGACCGTCGCCGCTTTCTGACCGCCAGTCTTACCGCTGGCGCTGGGTTCGCTGCTGTCCTCGCCTTTCGCAACGATCTGCTGGCGCAATTACAGAATACGCCGTCATCGTTACCCGATCCTGCGCTGTTCGTGAGCGATGAAGAGGCATATTGGACTGAATTGCGCAAACAGTTCCTCATCCCGGAAGACGAGATCTACCTGAACAACGGAACGGTAGGATCGAGTCCCGCGCCGGTGCTGCGGGCGGTGTTCGACGGCTACACCTCGACGGAGAAGCTGGACGAGACAGATCCTGAAGACTATCCCATCTGGGGATATGGGCCGTGGAACGAGTTTCGCGATCCGCTGGCGGCGTTCGTGGGCTGCACGCGCGACGAGATTGCGCTGCTGCGCAATGCCACCGAGGCCAACAGCTACATCGCGAATGGCGTCGACATGAAGCCGGGCGACGAAGTGCTGATGACCGACCAGGAGCATCCCGGCGGCGAGCAGCCCTGGCAGTTGAAGGCGAAGCGCTATGGCATTGTAGTGAAAAAAGTCACGCTGCCCGAACCGGTGAAGGACGCGCCGCAGGTGCTGAACCTGTTTAGCGACGCCATCGGGCCGCGCACGCGCGTCATCTTCTTCAGTCACATCACCACCGTCACGGGGGTCGTTTTGCCGGCGAAGGAGCTGTGCGCGCTGGCGCGCTCGAAGGGAATTCTGTCGGCCGTCGATGGAGCGCACGTCACCGGCATGATGAAGCTCGACGTGCACGACCTCGGCTGTGATATGTACAGCTCAAGCCCTCATAAATGGTTGCAGGCACCCAAGGGATCGGGCTTCCTTTATGTGCGCGACGAGGCGATCGACCGTATGTGGAACACGGTCGCGACCGCGGGATGGGACGAGCCGAAGCTGCGCGCCGAACGCTTCCAGCGAATCGGGTCGTCGAATGTGCCGTCGCTGTGCGGGCTGCGCGCGGCCATCCAGCTGGCGAACACGATTGGCATAGAGCGCATCGAGCGGCGCCATCGCGAGCTGGGCGATTACATGCTGGCGGCGATGATAAAGCGCGGCGCTGAGTCGTGGACCTCGCCCGATGCGAAGTTACGCTGCGCGATTGTGACGGTGAACGTTCCGCCAATAGAGCGCATGAAACTGGAAGATTGGATGTGGAAGACGAAGAAGATCCGCATCCGCGGCGGAGAGCCGTCAAAGCTGAGGCTGTCGACGCCGTATTATCTGCGAAAGAACGACATCAACGGGTTTCTGGATGCGTTCGATGAGTACAAGCGGGAGAAGGTGTGAAGGCCGCTCTGGCCAAGGGGTGTCCAGCCCCATCCCAGACTGCAAGACCCAGCGTTAGACAAGTGACAATGTACACTTTACGGCGTACCCTAAATCATTAGAAGCTTCAAGCATCGCGGCCTCAAACGACTTTATGAGCGCGATGACCCAAGCGGTATAAGACCCGACCTGATCGAGACTGTGGAAGACATTCTCGCTCGCCTGGACAGAGCTGAAACGGCGCAGGCTATGAACCTTCCCGGTTATCGCTTGCATTCGCTTAAGGGCGACCTGAAAGGTTTTTGATCGGTTACTGTGCGGGCGAACTGGCACATTGTTTTCCGCTTTGAAGGCACGGATGCTTTTGGCGTCGAGCTGACCGACTATCACTAAGCAAGAGAGGGAGCAAAAGAGATGCCGATGAAGAACCCGCCACACCCCGGCCGCAGTATCCGGAACGCCTGCCTTGAACCCTTGGGGCTGTCCGTTACGCAGGGCGCGGAAGTTCTGGGCGTCACCCGGCAGACGCTCAACAACGTCGTCAATGGCAAGTCGGGCATCAGCCCCGAGATGGCGATCCGGCTCTCGAAGGCGTTTGGCAGCACGCCGGAAACATGGCTACGGATGCAGCTTGCATACGACCTGGCACAAGCCCGCAAGCACGAGAGCAAAATCCGGGTCCGTCGTCAGCACATGCCTCAGGAACTCCACGCCTAGTGGACCCAACTCGCGACCTGAATCTACTTGTTGCTGAGCGCTTCCACGCCCGGCAGCTTCTTGCCTTCCAGAAATTCCAGCGAAGCGCCGCCGCCGGTCGAGATGTGAGTGATCTTGTCAGCCACGCCCGCCGCTTTCACCGCGGCCACGCTGTCGCCGCCGCCGACGATCGAAACCGCCGCGCCGTTATCGGCCACCGCGTCAGCGATCTTCTTCGTGCCCTTCGCGAACGCTTCGATTTCGAAGACTCCCATCGGACCGTTCCACACGATGGTCCGTGCGCCGTCGAT
>JBEKTC010000398.1:0-3622 GCA_049516475.1 Candidatus Korobacteraceae bacterium
CGATCGCGGGCCTTGTACACCACGCCCATGCCACCCGCACCGATCCGACCGAGGATCTCGTAGGTGGTTCCGACAAGATCGCCAACCGACAGTGCGCTGTTGGATGGGGCCATTGCATCATCCCGCGTTAGCACTCGGGCGCTGATTTCGGATGATTAACCGAGTGGCGCCAAATTTGGATTTGATGATAAGGCTTGCGACCCTCGCGAGCAAGAAAACCCTGCACCGTCGCCCTTGCCGAGGCCGAGCGCAACCGGCTTCCGCGCAAACCGCCGCCTCTACAGTCCGCGTGGCTCTGTTGACTTCCTCGTCGCAACTAGCAACCGCAGGATTGGCGGATATAAGTGTGGAGTGCCAGCAATCGAGTCCCGCAGAGCGGGACGGCGACAGGGTAGCCCAGCACCCAGCGGGGTCCCCGGTTCGCCGCTTTTGGGCGAACTGGGGAGGCGGAGTGCTGGGTAGGCTCTATCTTCAAGTTTGAGCCCCTTCAGGGGCGGCATAAGTAGGGTGTCAACAGAGTCAGTCCGCGTCAGAACTGGGAGAGAAGTCTTGCGGTGGAACAAACTCCGGCAGAGTCGGTCAAAGCAGCCGCGCAGCCTTCTGCGCTCAAACTAGCCGCAACGCGGCGGCATGATGTTAGGCGGGGGCGTCAGCCCCTGGGAAATCATGCGAGCCGCAGAGCGGCGACACGGGTTCTCAGGCCCCCGCCTAAAGTACTTCAGGCGGCCTTTCCTGACGTTTGCCGGCTGCCATTTCCCTCTCGGCTTGTTCTATCGCTTGCCTGGGATCGCGTCCCGTGACGGCCTTGTACCACGCAGGATGATGCGTCCAAGCCCAGGCTTCGCTGACCGTTCCGCGCGTCATCGCCTGAATCGTTCCTGGCTCGCCGAAGGTGCTGAGGTAGATGTGGAAGAAAATCCCGAACAGCATGATCAGCGCAGAAATGTCATGAATAACATACGCGAGCGATACCAGGATGCGCCCGAAGGTCTCCGGAAACCACATCATGACACCGGTGATGACGTAAGCGATGGAGCCGCAGACGATTTCCCAGAACATCAGCTTCTGGCCGCCGTTAAAGAAGCCGGTCTCCGGCGATTCCGTCGAATCGCTGCGAATGACGTACTCCCTGATGTTCTTCATCCAGCGCGAATCGCCCGGCGTCCAGCTCATCACCCCCAGCCAGTTGATCGCCTGCAACGCGAAGAAGAAGACGAAGCCCAAGCCGAACCAGGGATGCAGGAAACGTGTCATCGCTCCGCCGCCAAATAGCGGCGTGAAGAAGCGAAAGATCCAGGGCAGGTAGATACCGAATCCGGACAGTAGAGCCAGAAAGAAGAAGATGCCGACCATCCAATGCAGAAAACGGGTGTACACCGGATGACGCAGTAGCTCGCCCACGTACACTACGGTCTTGCCCAGGCGATCGATGGCGTTGGGACGATGAACGAAACGATCGGCGGAGGTCGCCATCCTAGTTCTCCCTTCCCGTGTCCGGCGGTACGATTTCCTTCACCGGCGGAGTCGGCTGCGTTCGCAACGGGCCTTCGAAGACGTAGTGCATCACCACGCCGACAAAGCCGAGCATCGCGCCGAACAAGCCAATCGGCTTAAACCAATCTTTCCAGATGGTGAACGCCTGCGAAATGCGCGGCTCTCTGGGAAGGCCGCCGTAGGCCTCGGTTCTGTTGATGTTGTGCAGAACGTAGATGACGCCGGTGCCGCCAATGGTAGGAGGATCGTATACTCCGGCTTCCTTGTAGCCCGAGACCTCGCGCAATTGCGTCGCCCGCTTCTCGGCCAGGAACTTCATGTCCTCTTTGGTGCCGAAGTGCAGGCAGCCCGTCGGACACGCCTTGATGCAGGCGGGCTCCAGCCCGGCTCCTACCCGGTCCGAGCACAGCGTGCACTTGTAAACCTTCTTGGTATTGGGATCGTACTTCGGGATATTGAACGGGCAACCGGAGACGCAGAACTGGCAGCCAATGCAGTTCTCCTGCTGGAAATCGACGATGCCGTTTTCGTACTGCACGATGGCGCCGTCGGCCGGACACGCGTGCAGGCAGCCGGGATCGGCGCAGTGCATGCACTGATGCTTGCGCATCAGCCAGGCAAAGCTGCCATCGGAGTGTTCATCCTCGTTGAACTTGATCAGGTTCCAGAAGTTCCATTCCGTGTCCGGCATGGTCTGGTAGGTGTTGTCGAAGTAAGTCTCGCGGAACGGCATGTCGTTCCATTCGACGCAGGCCACTTCGCAGGCCTTGCAGCCGATGCAAGTGGTGGTGTCGATCAGCTTGCAGACTTTGTCTTCCCGCTGCGTTCCTTCTCCAGGTATCGGCCCGACGTGGCCCGAGATTCGCTGGATTCGTAATGTGCCGCGATCACTCATCGCATGTCTCCGTTAGCGCGATCCCAAAAGCCCTTCTTTGAAGGAGCAAGCCTTCAGGCGTGCCCAACTCGCGTTCCGATGAATTGTCATCACGACGAGGGCTTCAGCCCGAGGAGGGATCTGCTTTTCGTCCGCAGTGTACGACCCTCGCGCTAAACCAGATCCCTCGTCGGCCTAAAGGCCTCCTCGTGATGACAACGGGCGGACGTGACGCTAAAGCGTCGCTTCACCATTACCCCTTCACACCTTCTCCAGCTTCACCAGGAATCCTTTGAACTCCGGCGTGTAGGCATTCGGATCGATTGCCGTCGGCGTCAGCCGGTTCGTCGGCATCAGCGAAGTCCTGCCTTCACTCTCGGAGATCCCCTTGTAGCCCCAATGGATCGGAATGCCGATCTGGTAGAGCTTCTTGCCGTCCACGTTCATTGGCTTGATGCGCTTGGTCACCATCGCCTTGGCGATGTAGTCGGCGCGAATGCTGCTGACCTTCACCTTCTCGCCGCCGCGGATTCCCATCTGGTCGGCCAGTTCCGCGGGAATCTCCACGAACGGCTCCGGCACCAGCTCCACATTCATGGGATTGTTCTTCGTCCAGTAGTGATAGTGCTCCGTCAGCCGGTAGGTTGTGCAGACGATGTTGTAGCCCTCGCCCGGCTTGGCGTACTTGTCCATATCCGTCTTGAAGGTCTTCGCCAGCGGATTGCTCGACTGTTGCGGATGCAGCAGATTTGCAACGGGGCTTTCAATCGGCTCGTAATACTCAGGGAACGGACCATCGGCCATTCCGCCCAGTGGAACAAAAATGCGTCCCACGCCCTCCGGATTCATGATGAACGGCCCCATGTGCTCTTCCGGCTTGGAATCGGGCTTGAAGTCGGGAACGTCGTTGCCCACCCACTTGTCCGTGGCCGCATTCCACCACACCTGCCGGCGTGAGGGATCGTAAGGTTTGCCGGCAAGATCGCACGAGGCGCGGTTGTACAGCACGCGCCGGTTCGCCGGCCACGACCAGCCCCAGTTCGCATAGATGCCCAGGCCGGAAGGATCGTCCGTGCCACGGCGCTGCATCATCGGGCCCGCTTCGGTCCACGAGCCGCAATACAGCCAGTTGCCCGACGAAGTCGTACCGTCGTCGCGCAACGCGGCGAAGCCCGGCAATTGCTGTCCGGCTTTCAGGGAAAGATTGGTCTTCTCGTCGCTGATATCGGTCAGTGCCTTGCCGTTAATCTCCTT
>JBEKTC010000399.1:0-4576 GCA_049516475.1 Candidatus Korobacteraceae bacterium
GCTTGCAGCTCGGCGAGGATGAGGTCGTATTGGCCGGGCGCGACTTTTTCGCCTTCGAGGAGGAAGTCGAATTTGTCGGCGAGCATCAGCGCCAGGCAGTAGACGTCGGGATAGACGACGCCTGCGAGGCGCATCTGGAAGTACTTGGCGACGAGGCGCTGCTTGCGCCACCATCGGCTGTGGCCGCTGACACAGGCGATGCGCAGGCCGGCGCTCAAAGCGTCGCGCTCCCTGGGCGAACCAGAGTCGGCGTCGCCAGACCGCACTCGCGTAACACGGTTGCGGCGCGCACATCGTATGTCTGCGCGGCGGCCAGACGAACGGCGTTGCGGCGCAAGCGTGCACGCAGCTCGTCGTCACGCAAGAGCAGATCGATCTTGTCGTCGATCTCCTCGGGCGAACGATAGTAGAGAGCGGCTTCGCCCTCGGGAAAAAATTCGCACTGCTCAGGCGAGTAGCGAGCCAGCATAACGCCGCCGCTGGCAGGAATCTCGAAGCTGCGCATGTTGGGACCGCCGAGATTTTCCGCGTTCAGCACGTTGAGCGAAACGGGAGCACGAGCGTAAATGCCGCTGACCGCACGTCCCCAAACCGGCGGGTGAACGCGATGCTGACCGGAAGGCGTTTGCCACTCGCGCGGCCAGTTGTTGCCCCAGATTGCAACCTTGTGGCGGCGAATGGCTGCGACCTCAGCGCCGCGATGCCGGCTGAAATGCGCAACGAAAGCTGCGTCATGCGTGGTGTTGCAGGCGTCGCAATGCAGCCCTTCGTGGTTGTAATTGGAACGCGCTTGCAGGCGAAACAGTTCGGGATCGACCCCGAAGGGAAGGAACCTGGTCTCGACGCCATCGCGCTGCAGGCGCTGCATCAGGCTGCGCTCCCACATCCAGACGATGCTGTACTGACGGAAGACTTCGATGAGATCGCGGCGCGGCGAGGACGCTTCCTTGGGCATCCAGCGCCTGCCAAGATAAGGATGATCGGGATAATGATTGACGAACGGCGCGCCGGTGGATTTGCGGATTCGCTGCACCGTCTCGGGATGGAAAAACGCACACTTGACGGCGAAGACCAGATCGGGGTGCTCGCGCTCGGCAACTGCGATGGCCTCGCGATTGACCGCGTTCCACAGCGCCGGCTGCAACACGCGACGCAGAATGCGGTTGCCGCTGAAACGGCTCGCCTGGTTCATCGCCACTTCGGAATCGAAGCGGACAACTTCCATGCCAAGGCGCTCGAACGCGCGCGCGTAACTTTCCGCCAAATCGCCTTCGTTCAACGGTCCGATGACGAGGATTTTGTAGCTCATTGGGGAACAGTAGTCTCGCTTTGCAACGTGCTCAAGCAACGCTCCATCAGCACACTATCACGACGCAAGATCGCCTCCGCGCTGGACATGGAAAAATCCCGGACAAAGGTGGCGCGGGCATTGCTGCCAAGGCGTTCTCGTAATGAGAGGTTCCGCAACAGGGTGACGATTGCACTCGCGAAATCTTCTGGTTTGGTGCGCATGAGTACAGTCTCACCGTCGGTGAAATCTAGTCCGCCTATCAATTCGGGTGACGCCACAATAGCTTTGCCTCGGGCCATCGCCTCCACGAGTTTCAGCGGCACGCCGCCGCGCAAGAATACTGGGAGAGCGAGCACGGCGCATTCGTCCATGAATTGGCCGGAATCCGCAACCTGGCCAAGTATCTCAACATGCGGCAAGCCCTGCAGCCTGGTTATCGCCGAGTCGGGCATGTTCGCTCCGGCGATGCGCAGCACGGCGTCCGGCAACTCACGGAGCACCTGAGGGAAAACTTGTTCAGCCAGAAACAGGGCCGCATGCAAGTTCGGAGCATAGGAATAGGTTCCAATGAAGCCAACGATCGGTTCGTTGTTAGCAGACGCAGGCTGAACCGCTGTTTCGTCGAGGCTATTGGGAACAACCAGCACGCGAATGTTGCCAGCGATACGACGAAACTCTTCAGCCTCGACTGCGGAGGTGGTCCACAACTCCGAGCACTCTCTCAGGAAGATGCGCTCCTGGCTCCGGCACGCAAGGTAATTTGCATAAAGTCCCAACCGGCCTCCACGTCCCTCAAGGTTTTCCATAAACGAGGCGCTGAGGTTGGTCAAGACGTCAGCCGCATCGATGATTACCTGGAATCCCTGCTGGCGGAGCTTGGTGGTGTAGTGCATAAACATCGACGGCAGCACCACGAAATCGGCTTTGACCCCTCGCGCTTCGGCCAGAATGATCTTCTCCGCGCCGATGCGGTCATAGGACATGGAGAACGGATATCGCTTCCCTGCCCAACCGAGTCCACCGCGCAGCAGGAAGTCAGCCTTGTGAAGCACCAGCGAAGCAGTGGAGAAATTGGCGTGCGGAAATCTGCGGCCGCCATGGCGAACTTCGTCGCAGATTCGCGCAACGGGAGTGGTATCGATCGCCGGCGGTTCGCGCTCCTCGGTGGTGAAGTAGAGCAGCGCACTGCAGCAGCCGAGCCGATGAACCAGTTCCAGGTTGCTGAGATTCCGCAGGTGCAATCCGGTCGTGGCGGGAAATGGAAAATCCGGCAGCACCGTGAGGACACGAGTCCGCGTCCCGTTCAATGCCGCCGACACATGGGCGCCTTCACTACTCCTGGGAAGCTGCTCTTGGTTTCTGTTCACGAGTTGATAGCCATGTGGAAACTTCCGTAGCCGTCTTGAACTCGACAGCCGGAAGATTTTGCAGCCGCCGGATATTGGTTTGGAAATTCCGAATTCCGGTTTCAGTTAAGTCGTAGGGATGAAAGAAAAACGCCCAAACATCGCTTCCCTGCTGCGGCAATTGCCGCCAGTCGTCCGTGAGCAACTGGGTTCGGTTCGTCAATCCCGACATGGAAAAGCACCCATGCCTGAGCCGCAACAGTCCGCGGATCACAGTTCCCGCCAGCGAATGGCGAAATTGTGCGGCTGGCACCTCCCACAACTTGAGCGGGACCGCACCGCTCCGCTGATAATCGTTGCCGCTCGGATGGTAGGGCTCGGTTGGACATTCGCGCCAATCCGTCATCAGCGTAATCTTGCCCAGCGTGAACCAGAGTACGTTACCAGGCAACGCCGAAAAATCCACAGCAATTCCAAGCCGGTCGAGGGCAGAAAGCAATGCGTTGCTGCCATAGTCCCAGCCGGTACGGGTAGCATTCACCGGGAAGTAGGCAGCGAGCCGCTCATGGGCCTGCGCCAACCATCCGGGAGCTGGATCGAAAACGAACTGTTGTTGCAACGGAGCGTACGACATCGTGTGCATATGCCATCCCAGCTCGTGGCCCCGTTCCTGCAACTTGTCCCACAGCGGGCGGTGCTTGGAGTATCCGCTCTCGAAGCTCCCTGTGCTGAACTCAACGCTCTGATCAGCACGGATGAGCCATGTGACCGCCGGCATGTCACTTCCCATGCGGTCGAGCAGCGCATCGATCTGGCTTAGATATTCCCACACATCCCCCTCCGGCCGCCGATCGAGGATTGCCGGCAGCACGGGATCAACATCGCAGCCGATGAGAATCTTCACCGTTTCTTTGCCACCACAAAGATCGCCGGAGCTATGTTGAGCGCTCCCAGGCTTCTTTCGAGAATTAATGGTTAATGGTGGATTGATCAATTGTAGGAGGAAAGGAAACGCATCGATCGTCTTATTCAGAATGCAGGTCGCATACTGCTCCTTAAGAACAAATCCAGTCTCTTTAAGAAGCGTATGGACCACTTTCGGGCTGTGCCCAAACAAATCCGGCAGGTACTCCTCCTTCGTCTTGGCGAATGGGTTCGGCACCTTGCCTGCTACAAATCGGGCGATTCTGCCCGGATTGCGAAGATTGCTGTAACTGAATACCAGCGTGCCTCCTGGACGAAGAATCCTGTGGATCTCCTTCAAAGCATCCTCGGAGTTGTGCAGATGATGAAACACCCTCACCATGAGCACGGCGTCGAACGAACTGTCCGCAAATGGCAGCGCATAGACGCTGGCATCGTGGTACTTCACCGTATCTCCAAAGGTCTCCATCGCGAGAGCGCGGAGGTTGCTGGCAGGCTCCACCATGTGGACGTCCTGATACTTGTCGATATAACAAGGTCCCAGCCGCCCAAATCCGGCGCCAACCTCCACCATCGAACTCCCACCCGGCAGAACATGCCTTACGATCTTCTGCTCCAGCCGGTCCAGGTAGCGCTTGCCGGGCCCAGCCCAGAAATGTTCGTAGTCCACTCCCTCATAATCTTTAGAAAATACAATTGGGGCTCTCATTCAGGTTCCCTAGGATTGAATTGTGCTGGCATTCTTGGGACGCTCGCCGGCAGCGAACGACGCCGTCCCAGCAGGATACCGCATCCTGCCATGTGTGACGGGCGAATCGTCACCTCGTGCGTTGGACTCAGCACCTCCCGCAAGAGGTCCAGCGTTCCCGGCACGATCTGGTCGTGATACTCCATCGCGATGCGCTTGAAGCGGCTGAGCAACTCGGGCGAAGCTGCGGCAAACACGTCGTGCTCAGAGCCTTCGATATCAACCTTCAGGAAGTCGATCTCCTCGGCGCCGGCGAGATCGAACAAT
>JBEKTC010000400.1:0-3595 GCA_049516475.1 Candidatus Korobacteraceae bacterium
TACCGCGGGCTCCCGCCCACGGCTAAAACAAATGCCGCCCTTCGGGCTGGCCTCGTGATTAGTGCGGCACAAAGAGAGTGCGGACAGCAACGCTACACGAAAGAAAGGCCAGCACCCAAACGGCTGCGGCGTGGGATGAACTGCATGAGGCCGTTTTATTCCCCCACAATGAACTTGTGTTGCGCGGCGGTCAGCGGCACCACTGACAGCCTGCCCTGTCGCACCAGCGGCGAGTCGGCAAATATCGGCTTGGCCTTGATCTCAGCCAGCGAGACCGGCTTCGCAATCGCCTTTCCCGCCTTGATCTTCACCACGGGATTGCGCGGATCGGCGGCATCGACGGAAATCACCGAAGCGGTGCCGACGGCAGTCTTGTGATCGCCGGTCTCATAGATAATCAGGGGGTCGCCTGCTTTCATCTCCCGCAGATGCCGCAGGGCAACAGGATTCGAGACACCATCCCACACCGTTTCTTTGTCACGTTGCAGGTCGGCGAAAGAGTATTCAGAGGGCTCAGTCTTAAGAAGGTAGTCCATGAGTTGATCTCCCTTTCGAGGATGACATTCTAATCTGATCGGGTAGTGCGGCGCTTTAGCGCCGCATTCAGGCATTGTTCTCTTGACTCTAGCCGGCTTCAGCCGGCTCCAAAGGTGCTGCCGCCGACTGGAGCTGGCTCTCCTCTTTGAGGGATCGGCGTGACGCGGCGCTGAAGCGCCGCACTACCCGAGCGGATCCCCAATCGACTCCCCGCCAGTACGAAGCCGTGCCCTTCCACATGACCACATGGCGCGGCACTTGTGCCCGATGCCGCTGGCGTGCTAACTTGCGCGGTCGCTATAATTTGTGCGCTGCGCGAGGTCTGCCTTCATGAGTTCCACCACAACTGCTCCACCAAGGAAGTTTCGGTCCTACGTTCCCGACGACACCACCATGCCGGAGTTCACCCTCCGCGCGGTGCTGTTGGGTCTGGTCTTGACTGTGATTCTGGGCGCTGCCAACGCCTATCTTGGCCTGCGCGCCGGGATGACGATTGCCGCCACGTATCCCGCCGCCGTTATCGGCATGGCCGTGCTGCGCATCTTTAAGGGTTCGCTGCTGGAAGAGAACATCACGCGAACCGTTGGTTCCATTGGGGAGTCGGTCGCGGCGGGCGCCATCTTCACCATTCCAGCGTTCGTCATCTCGGGAGCGTGGCCAGTCTTCGACTTCGAGCACGCTTACTGGAAGTCATCGATTCTGATGCTGGTGGGAGGCGTGCTCGGCATCCTTTTTGTGACCCTGCTGCGGCGGGTGATGGTGGAAGATCCTGAGCTTCCGTTCCCTGAGTCGGTGGCCGCGTCGCAGATTCATATCGCGGGTCAACAAGGCAGCCGCGCCGCCAAGATTCTGTTCGGCAACATGGGCTTCGGTGGAATCATTTACCTCCTGGGGCAGTTCAACCTGTTCAACTCCAGCCACGATTTCGTCGTCAAGGTCGGCGAACTGGGCAAGAGTTTTGTGCGGCTGGGGCGGGACGCAGCTTCGCCCAAGCTTAGCGCCGGCGCCGTAACCACAATGTCAGCACCTGCGGTCAGCCCGGCCTATCTGGGCGTGGGGTACATCATTGGACCGCGGCTGGCATCGCTGAACTTTGCCGGCGGCGTCATTGCTTGGGGCTTGCTGGTTCCGCTGATTCTGTTCCTCGGCGGCCCGACCTTCGTATCGCAGTTTCTGCCCGCCGGAGCCACGCCTGGCGATTCCTTCTGGGCGGGTCAGGCGGACTCGGTCTGGAAATACATCGTCAAACCCATCGCCGTGGGCGGGATGTTGGTGGGCGCTTGCTACACACTTTTTCGCATGCGGAAGAACCTGTCCAGCGGCATGGTGCGCGCCATTTCCGATCTGAAAAAATCCGCCGCAGCTCATGCCGGCACGGCCCGCACCGAGCGTGACCTGAACGGCAAGATCGTATTTGGCGGGCTGTTCGTCGTCCTGCTCTGTATGGTCGCCCTCTATACCAGCTACGCCGGGGTATTGAAGGGCGGAATCGTCGCCGCCATCGTGATGATCATTATCGGCTTCTTCTTCGCTGCGGTCTCCGGCAACCTGGTGGGGTTAATCGGCTCGTCCAACAATCCGATCTCCGGGCTCACGCTGGCCGCGCTGGTAATCGCCGCTCTGCTGATGGTGCTTATCGGCGTCTCCGGTATGAGTGGCGTGGCCGCCGTGCTGGGCGTGGCCGCCGTGGTTTGCATCTCGTCCGCCGTGGCCGGTGAGATGTTGCAGGACCTGAAGGTGGGACACATCCTCGGCGGCACGCCCAGCAAGATGCAGATAGGCGACTTTATGGGAGTAACGGTCGCAAGCTTTGCTTTGCTGCCCGTGCTGCTGTTGTTGAATCAGGCCGACATTAACAGCGGGGGCATCGGTTTCGGGGGCCGTCAACTTCCCGCTCCGCAAGCCGGACTGATGGCCATGCTGGCCAAGGGAATTGTTGGCGGAGAGATGGCGTGGCCGCTGATTGTGGTGGGCGTACTGATGGGCATCGGCCTGATCATGATCGAGGTGCGCAGCCCGATGCTGTTCGCCGTCGGTATGTATCTGCCGCTGGAGACGACGTTCGCCATCTTCCTGGGCGGCATGATTCGCTGGATGACCGACAAGATCCGCGACAGCAAGAACTTCAACGACGCGCAGAAGGCCCGCGTGGAAAATGCCGGAGTGCTGACCGCATCGGGATTCATTGCGGGCGAGGCGCTGATGGGAATCGTGATCGCGATCTTCCGCTACAAGCAATGGCCGCTGCCGGTGATCTTCCAGCATCCCAGCGTGTTTTCGGGATTCATCGTCCTGGTGATCCTGGCCATCGTGATGGTCCGCGTGCCGCTGGCCAATGCAGGCAGGCCGGATGAACCGGCGCCGCCGACGGCGATCATGTAAAGCGCGAGTTGGATGTCGTGTTCTCCAGGGTGGAGCACCGTTTCGGCGGTGCAGCTGACCTGCAAGTGACCGGCTTTAGCCGCTGCGGTAACGAAAACCTTACCTCAGGCGCTAAAGCGCAGAGCTGGCGATCAAGCCGGCTAATGCACGCCTGAAAGGCGTGCTCCGCCCACTCGCGTGAATGCCCTCATCCCTTCCCGCTCGCGGCAGCGTCATCTTTCGCAATGCGAAATCCTCGAGGGTGGTAATCCTTCGGTAGAAACTCTGCCGGGATGGCTGTGCGGTTCCCGTCGCGCAGTGAGTGATATACCGGCGACATGATCTCGACCCCGGCTGCGTAAAAGCAGTCCTGAATGTTGGCGTGCAGATCAGAGTAGATATAGACCATCTGCAATGGCTGGTTGGTATAGGCGTTGATTTCGTACTGCACATAGGAGTTCTCGAGAGCGTTCTGGAGAACGAAGGGCGTCGGTGTCGACAGAATGTGCTTCGTCTTCAAGGCCGCCTCAATCAGCAATTCGTGGATCTTGCGCCAAGGCGCGTCATAGCCAATGGTCACGGAGGTGTGGAGGATGAGTCCGTTGTTCTGAGCCAGCAAACTGTAGTTGGTGACAAAGCTGGCCAGGACGACGGAATTCGGAATGATGATCTCCTCGTTCCTGATGGTCTTCACATG
>JBEKTC010000401.1:0-3543 GCA_049516475.1 Candidatus Korobacteraceae bacterium
ATTCTAGGGCCCTCCCAGGCCCCGCAATGGGCATTCTAATTCGATGTCTCTATAGATATTAAAATATTGAATAAGGAGTGACCCGATAACACTTTTCGGCAAGACAGCCTCCAGCAGCCTGCTGAAAAATCCTGGCGAAGGAGAATTCGGGTGGAGCTGGCCTTCAGAGACTGTGTCGCAACCAGCGGAATAATTTTTCGATGGGATAAAGCCCCCAAAAAGGTGATCATACTAGCCGCGAAGCGGCGGCAGCGACGTTAGCCCGGCGCGTGAGCGCCGGGTAAGGTGGAAAATTAAACCTGAGCCGCGGGAGCGGCGACACGGGTTGCGACACAGTCTCTTCAGGCCGGCGTCTCAGCCCTTTGTTTCTCATCCTGAGCCGGCTTTACAGGCTGCGGAAAAAATCGGAATAGCAGATCCTTCGCGGCCTAAAGGCCGCTCGGGATGACAAAAATAAACGGCTTATCGGCACGACTGAAGTCGTGCCCTGACACAAGGCACTCCAAGAGCAACTTTTTCCGGCAGCCTGTGTAGCCGCTGGGGTAACCCGTTGCGGAATTCACCCTAGCGGCTGAAGCCGATTTCCTAATCAGTGTGTCTTTATGAAGGCGCGCTCCACCCGTGGTCCAATCCAGCAGTTGTGAAGACGTTGTTCACTCTGCATTTGCTCTTATCACATCCCGACGTGATGCGCGTCCTTGTGGCAGTTTGGCATAGAAGCAGACATTGGTTAGTCATCAGACCAATGCCATGGCTGCCACGCACGCAACAACGAGAGTCGGCTTCGAAGCCATCCCCAGAAACAAAATTTACCAGGCTGTTGCCCGGCAACTGGAACGTCACATCATGGAACAGCTGAAGCCCGGCGACTTGCTGCCTCCAGAACGGCAGCTTGTACAGATGCTCGGGGTGAGTCGCGGCTCGGTGCGCGATGCCATCCGCAGCCTGGAGATGATGGGTCTGCTGGAGCCCCGCCAGGGTATCGGCACGGTGGTTTGCACGCCCGGGGGTGCTACAGCCAATCGCCTGGCTGACGCGCTCCGCGATAAACGCAAGCTGGTTGCGGAGCTGATCGACGTACGCAAGATGATCGAGCCGCCCCTGGTGCGGCGCGCCGCTTTGCACGCCTCCAGCGATGAGATCGCCGAAATGGAGGACATTCTTGACCGTCAGGAGGCGAAAGTTCGCCGGGGCGAACTGGCTGTCGAAGAGGACTCCGAGTTCCACTACAGCATCGCTCTGGCGTGCAACAACAGTGCGGTTTTGAGAGTGGTAGACGAGCTGATGGATCTGTTGCGCGAGACCCGGGAACACTCGTTGCAGGGAAAAGGACGGCAGGAAAGTTCTCTTGCCGGTCACCGTCGAATTCTTGCGGCTCTGAAGCGGCGCAACCCTGCGGCCGCTGAGGTGGCCATGCGCCGGCATTTGCAGGAAATCGAAAACATTGCACTTAAGAAGTTGTAAAGGAACGGGAGGTAGTAAACATGGGCCAGCTATTCGCGGTCGAAGTCATCTACCGTGGGGTCTTTCAGAAGACCCTGGCTAAGAACATTACTCGCGGCATAGTCTTGGCCGCGCACAACCAAGGCAAACAGGGCATCTCCTTTGGACGTTATGGAGATGCTCCCGAGCGCAACGGCATTCCGGCCAAGAGTTTTGCCATCGTCGCCAACAACGAGCAGACACTCGAAGCCGGAATGGCGCAATACGAGCCGAAACAGGTCGACCTGACCGTGGTTCTCGACGACACGCTCTGCAAGGGCGCGGAGTCGTGGGCCTGGTACGGCCTGCAACCGGTGCATCATGCTTTGAAACCGGGCCGCACCCTGGTCGTGGTTTCTCTGGAGGACGCGCCCGCTCTATTACAAAACATCCATCGCCGCGAACAGCCTTATCAGCTGGGAGTGGTGAAAGGCGCAGCCAGCTTCTCCGGTATGTGGGTCTACAAAGACGACCACACGGATGTCCGCATCCTCGGCGTCATCGCCAAAGTGCTGCCGGAGCTGTTCAGCCTGCAGGCGGTTGAGCAATTCATCAATGACAAGCTGAAGAATCCGCTGAAGGTGACGTCGGCCCGCGCCGCGTTCGAGCGCTTCACTGCGGTCGAGGTAAAAGCGAGTCAGGGCAATCCCGACCAGCTATTCCATTTCGTACTTCCTGAATGGCAGGAGATGAGAGGCGGCGTATCCATCAAGGGACAGCCGCAAGGCGGACCGTACGCCGATCCCGTCACCGGCGAAGTCGGCGGCTTCCGGCCGGCGCGCAACGAGCTCTTCAAGAAGTACTCGACGCGCACTATGCGGCCGGTCGTCAACTTTGCAACCTGCACCAAGTGCACGCTGTGCTGGCTGAACTGCCCGGATGCGTCTTTCGACGTCACCCCGGACGGGACCTACGACGCCAATCTGGAGTCGTGCTGCGGCTGCGGCGTGTGCGAACAGGTTTGCCCGGTGAAGGACTGCGTCTCCATGGTGAACGAGTCTGAATTCCACGACAACAACAGCCAGTGGGCGGAGTTCAGGAAAGACAAGGATGCTTATCTGCAGTGGCTGGAAACCACGATGCAGAAGGCCGAACCGATCGCGAAGCGGGCCCACGGATTCCGTTATCGCGGTCAGTATCAAGAGCAGGTCCCTGAAGCCCTGGAAATCGCTGCAAAAGGCTAATCGCCGGCGGCAAGCCTGAAGACAAGGAGATGAAGATGGCGACTCTAACAGTACCTGTCGAGGAAAAGAAAAAGATCTACGAGCAGGAAGCCTTGATTACCGGCGCCGAAGCCATTGCGATTGCCTGCAAACTGGCCAACGTGGACGTAGTCACCGCTTACCCCATCCGGCCTTACGACACGGTCATGCAGTACATCAGCCAACTGGTGGCAGACGGCGAAATGGATTGCGAATATATCGTGGCGGAAGGCGAACATTCACAAGTTGAGATCGTAAAGCACGCGTCGATTTGCGGGGCCCGCGTCTTCTGCGGCTCCAGCGGCGTGGGCTGGATGTATGCCATGGAAGCGCTGACCGTCAGTCCGGCCCTGCGTGTCCCCATGGTGTGCATGGTAGGCAACCGGGCGCTCGACGATCCCGGCGCCTTCGGCGTGGAACACAACGACGCACTGGCGGTCCGCGATCTGGGCTGGATGCTCACCTGGGTCGATAGCGCGCAAGAGGCGCTGGACACCGCGCTCATTGCCTATCGTGTGGCGGAAGACCGCCGCATGTTCGTTCCCCTGGCGATCAGTTGCGACGGCGCATTCCTTACCCACTCGCAAGCGCTGGTACAGATTCCGGCGGCGGAGCAGGTCAGGAAGTTCCTGCCTCCCTACAACCGCGGCGATCTGCTGCTGCACCCCGACAACGTCATCTCCGTCGCGCCCCAGGTCAACGAGGACTGGGTGATGGAGATTCGACGGCAGAACTACGCAGTCACGGAGATCGCCTGCGACGTGATTCGCGAAGTCTATGCCGACTTCGAGAAAACGTTTGGACGCAAGTACGGCAATCCGTTCTTCGAAGAGTATATGACCGAAGATGCGGAGGTCGT
>JBEKTC010000402.1:0-3539 GCA_049516475.1 Candidatus Korobacteraceae bacterium
CGTCCGCTGCATCGTCTGCCACCCAAAACAAATCCAGCACAAAATGTTTCAAACATCATAGTGCACTTCCGTGCTCTGTCAACATCAATTGTTGACTAAACCGGCACCCGCGCCTGTGAATACCTCGAAAATCAGAAACAGTGGCTGGTGACCAGCGTCCGGTCGCTAGGGGCTAGGACTACAACCTATCTCGTAAATCGATTTGTATCGGGGCACGGCTTTCACAGGCTGCGGAAAAAGTCGCTTTTGGAGTGCCTTGTGTCAGGGCACGACTTCAGTCGTGCCGATAAGCCGTTTATTTTTCTTCCCGAGCCGGCTTTTAGCCGGCGGCACCGAGCCCTGCTTCGACTTTTTCCGCAGCCTCTTTCAGCCTTGCCGTAGTTGGCTCAATAAAACTTGGGCTTTAGCCCCTGAGGGCCGATTTTACAGGGACTAAAACCCAGCCCTTCATTGCGGTTTCTGGGGGCACGACTCAAATCGTGCCCTGTTACAAGTCACAACCATTTGTGAGATTGCTTCTGGTTGCTCTTTACGCCAATTAGCGGCTTGCGTCACGTCAGCCTGTGAGCTTCGCACTTCTTGCGCCTCACTCCCAGCAGCCATAATGAAATGTAATCGGCTACCGACAACTGGCCACTGACCACTAGCCACTGGCCACTGCTTTTGGAGGCTTTCATTGGAACCGTTTCGCTATCACGCATTCGTTTGCACTCAGGAAAAATCTGAAGGAGTTCCCTGCTGTTCGGCGGCCGGCTCGTTCCGCGTTCTGGACGCGCTGCATGGCGCCCTCGGCGCTCGAGGTCTCGCCGACGAAGTACAAGTTTCCAGTTGCGGCTG
Organism: Candidatus Korobacteraceae bacterium; assembly: GCA_049516475.1. Taxonomy (GTDB): domain Bacteria; phylum Acidobacteriota; class Terriglobia; order Terriglobales; family Acidobacteriaceae; genus Bog-257. Next base: position 838 of record JBEKTC010000402.1, read on the forward strand.
TCTCGGCATCTGCGACAGCGGCCCGGTGATGATCGTCTATCCCGAAGGTGTCTGGTACACCAAGCTGACTGCCAATGACGTGCCCGAGATCGTGTCTTCGCACTTCCAGGCCGGCAAGAAGGTCGCGCGCCTGGAACGCAGCGACAGCGAGGCCATGAAGGCCGAGATCCTCGACCATCGCAACAAGTATCTGGCCATGCTGAAGGGCAAAGACGCAGCAGGCGTCCTGCCGGACGACATCAGCGAAATGATTCGCGGCTTCATGGCCAGCCGCGCGATTCTCACCGCGCTTGAACTCGACCTGTTCACCGCGGTTGGCGACGGCGGTACGGCAACAAAGATTGCCGGCAAAATTCAGTGCGCCGTTCGCGCCACTGGTACGCTGTTGAACGCGCTGGTCAGCCTGAAGCTGCTGCAGAAGTCCGGCGACACCTATACCAACACGCCGCTGGCAGCGCGCTTCTTCGTCGAGGGAACGCCCGACAGCGCGCGCATGGCGCAACTGCACATCGCCAACCTCTGGAAGCGCTGGTCAACTCTTACCGAGGCCGTAAAGGCAGGCACCAGCGTTGCTCCCGGCGGCGGCAACGGCTCAGTGAAGCCCTTCATCGCTGCTATGGATCACAACGCCCGTGGCCGCGCGCGCGCCGTGGTGCAGGCCGTCGAAGTCAATGGCGCCAAGCGCATGCTCGATCTAGGTGGAGGCTCGGCTGCATACTCTATCGCCTTCGCCAAAGCCGCTCCTGGCCTACAGGCGGAGGTTGTCGACCTGGCCGATGTCCTGCCCATCGCGCAGGAGCATATCCGCAAAGCCGGAATGGCTGACCGCATCACTACCCGCGCGGGCGACATGCTCACCGTTGCTCTCGATGCCGGCAAGTACGATCTGGTTCTGCTCTCGGCCATCTGCCACATGTTCTCTCCCGAAGAGAACATGCAGTTGCTCGGGCGCGCCTATCAGGCTCTCGCGCCGCATGGACGGCTGGTGATCTCCGACTTCATTCTGGAAGCCGACAAGACCGCGCCGCGTTTCGGAGCTCTGTTCGCATTGAACATGCTGGTGAATACGCGCGCCGGCTCCAGCTACAGCGAGCCGGAATACGATGCCTGGCTGAAGGAAGCCGGCTTCAGCGAAACCAAACGCGTGCGCATGCCGGGCCCGGCGAACCTGATGATCGCGACCAAGTAGGGAAGAAAGTTTCGAGTTTAAGGCTTCGCGTCTTCGAAATCTGACAAATCGGGTGCCCCATTCCTGTCATCCCGAGCGGAGCGAAGCGGAGTCGAGGGACCTGCTTTCTTCAAACTCTTTTGGCCTTGAGTGGGCATTTTCGTTCGTCCGGCCGAAACGTAGCCTTGACTCCCTCCCACATTCGATAGGGTTTAATGTTAAGTCATGAGATCCACCGACAATCCCCTCTGGACTGCACGCGTGGCCCGCGCCCTCCTCCTGGTCCGCATTCTGGTGGGCTGGGTCTTCGTCTCCGAAGGCCTTCAGAAATTCCTCTTCCCCGCGCAACTGGGTGTAGGCCGATTCGAGAAGATCGGCATTCCCTCTCCGCACGTCACGGCGCCGTTTGTCGGGACCATTGAGATCGTCTGCGGCACACTGCTCCTGATCGGATTGTTTACCCGCCTGGCGGCGATTCCATTGCTTGCAGTTATCCTGGTCGCCATCGCTACCACCAAAATCCCCATGCTCGCCAAAACCGGCGTCTGGAGCATGTTGCACGAGGCCCGTGCCGACTTCAGCATGTTGCTGGGGTTGCTCTTTTTGCTGATCACCGGCGCAGGATCGCTCGCGCTGGACGCACGCAGGCAGGCAGACCGATGAGTGGCAACAATGGAAAATTTCCTGGCGGGGCCGCTTCGCGGTGCGGGATCACGATTCTAATTCTACTGGCGTTCGCTGCGCCTTCCACAGCCCTCGCTGACGAAAAAGATTGGCATTCGTACACCAATTCGGATTACGGCTTCAGTCTGAAGTACCCCGACAACCTGACACTTTTCTCAACCGGACTGGACGCCCAAAACGACCACTCTTCGTATATTCCAATCTGCACCCATGCGACGCGGGTCTGCCTGCTCTACAACGGTAAAGAGTACGAGGGCACTAACTTCGAGGCAGCAGCACTCACGGTGAACGTGCGGCGCGAGGCTCGCACGAAATCGGCTTGCGATCAGCTGGACGCTGGCTCCGATCCGGTCAAGAAAACCGTAATCAACGGAACATCGTTTACTTACAGTCAACAGGGCGGCGCGGCCCTGTCGCACGACATCAACTCAAGGGCTTACCGCACCTTTCGCGACGGCGTTTGCTTCGAGGTAGCCCTTAGCATCACGAGCGCCGACATCGGCGCCTACGATGCGGAGGCTATCCGGGCCTTCAAGCCAGCGAAGCTTGATCGCGAGCTCGATCAAGTGCTCCGCACATTCCGCTTCGTGGGACCCGTGGCCGATGGGCCAGCGTGGCGGCCCTATCGCAACGAAATGGTAGGCGGGAGTTTCGAATATCCCGACGGCGCTTCCGTGCAAAAGACGATCGACTATACCAACGAAGATTACTGGTCCGACGAGATCACCGATGAAGTGCGCTTCTCCTACCAGGGTTTTACTTACAGCGTAGCGGCGAAGGTGAACATAAGAGACAAAGGCGAGGCATCTGCCTGGCTGAAAGCCAACGGATTCCCTGATTTGGATAGCGC
>JBEKTC010000403.1:0-3507 GCA_049516475.1 Candidatus Korobacteraceae bacterium
TCAGCTATCAGCTAAGCGATTTTCTACGGCGAGTGGCGATAATGATTCCAAGAAATACGGTCCGTTCGAATCCTGCGTCCCACGGTTGCTTAGCAGGCTGCTGAAAAGTGGTTCACTGCGGGCTGTGCCGTCGGCTAAAGCCGAGTCGGAGTCGAAAATTAAGCACTTAGACGCTAGCCTAAAGGCTAGCTCTACCCGAACATCGCAAAATCGCAACTTTTTCAGTAGCCTGTTAGGGCGAAACGGTCACGACTGAGCCCTGATGGCTCCATACCCGTTCTGCGAAACAGGCCCAAAGCGGGAGCCGGTTGCCGCCGAGTTGGCGTTGCCGGCGAAAAGCCCCTTCCCACCATGCCATCCGGCGACGTAGAGTAAACACGATGGAACTGCGAAAAGATCCCATCACGCGGTCATGGGTCATCTGCGGCGACGAGCCTGAACCAGTTGGCTCGGCTGGATCGTTCTGCCCATTTTGCCCTGAGTCTGGCATGCCGCTGCAAGTTGTGGCGACGTCGCCGACGGTCAATGGCGGTCCGTGGTCAGCCCGCGCCGTGGTGCATCCGCACCCGCTCTACGGCATCGATGGCGAGCCCGGCCGCTCCGGTAATGGACTCTACGACACCATGCGGCCGGTGGGAGCGCACGAGGTTCTGGTGGAGAATGCGCGTCATGATCGGCACTTGTGGAACGCCGATGACCGCGAGATTGAAGAGTACCTGGCCCTTTGCGGACAGCGTATCCAGGACCTGAAAGGCGATCTACGTTTCAAGTACATCAGCGTGTTCAAGAATTACGGCAGCATGTCGGGGCAGGAGTTCGATCATCCAACGTCGGAGATCGTAGCCACGACGTTTGTTCCGCGGCGTGTGCTGTATGAGTTGCGCGCGGCGCGGGAACATTATCGGGTGAAGGAGCGCTGCGTCTTCTGCGACATTCTCCACCAGGAGCAGGAGCAGAAGCTGCGCATGGTGGAAGTGCGCGGAGAGTACATGGCGGGCTGTCCTTACGCGCCGCGGGTTCCGTATGAGACGTGGATCGCGCCGCGCAATCACGAAGCGTACTTCGAGCGTACGGCGATGAAGTCGGGGGCCATGCGCGATTTCGCGGCTCTACTTCGGCGGACGCTGTTCCGCATTCGGACCATCGCCGACGGCTTCCACATGGTGCTGCACACCTCGCCTAACACGGTGCACCGCTCGGAGACGCTGGGCTTCTGGAAGACCATCGAGGACGACTATCATTGGCATCTGGAGATCCTGCCCATTCTCGGCACCAAGGCGAAGTCCTACACCTTCAAAGAGGTGTACTACTCGCCGGTCAGCTCGGAAACGGCAGCGGCAATCCTGCGCGAGAGACCGACAGAGTAAGACAGCAACTAGCAACTAGCAACTAGCAACTAGCTTAAACCCACAACGGTGCCAGGATTCTCTTAGCTCTCGTTCTTCTGCGATTGTTGCTGATTAATGAATAGGTGCTCAATTGCCAAATGCTAAGTGCTAACTGCTAATTGCTGCATTTATGACCATCCGCCGCCTCAAGACTTATACCGCGCAGACCGGCTACGTCTATCAGTACTACTTCGTGGGCAAGCGGGCAGCGCTGGCGGGCGATGCGGAAGCGCCTTCGACGGAATACATCTTCGACGTCAGCGCTGACCGCAAAACGACTTTCGCGGTTAGCATCTTCTTGCAGCCGCAGGCTCTCGCAGAGTGGGCCGCCGCCCGAGGCCGCAATCTGAGTGGGCCTGAACAATATGCCGCAGCGAAGCTTCGCCTGATGCAGGCCTTTGACGAAATTCCTGACATGCTGCATGACGGGCGCCGTCTGCGCCTGGACGCAGAGTTGTTGCTCGTGCTGCTGGAATCAATCGGAGTTGACTAACTGTTTAGTTAAAGCATGGTGTTGCACCTAACTCGGGCTGGCGGTCGGCGTCTAAATCTGAAGTGGCACAATTCTGGGACGACTACCAGCTTGGTTGCTGTACATGGCACGTGAATCCGGCCCATAATTAGCCAGCTACGCGGGGTGAGATGGCAATGTTCGAGCAAATGCCGCAGCCGGAGCGCAAACGACAGGGCCTTTCTATCCTCTTGTCGTTCGCGATACAGCTCGCACTGCTTCTGGCGCTTCTGTACTCCGCTGCGCCAACCTTCGTAACGCCATCAGATGTCGATTTCGGTATCTCGCATTCGTCAGGCTCGCGTTCCATCGTTTATCTGGCGCCGGTTGGACCGGAGCAGTCCAAACCCCCCGCAAACGAGCCACGGCTGACGCTGAGATCTTCGCTCCCGGCGAAGCCAAAGCCGCCCAAGGCTGAACCCAAGCGCGGACAATCCGCAGCCAGCGCCGACAACGCGCCCGAGGAGACCGCTCGTGGTGGATCGCCGTTTGGCCGCGCGCCTGGTTCGCCGCTGACGGGTGATGAGGTCATTCCCGCCTTTCCGGACGTTTATCCTGATCCTCCAGTTGCCCGCGGTGAGCTTCCGGCGGGCGTGCAGGGCGATGTGATCGTCGAGGTGACAATCGACTCCCGCGGTGATGTCATCGAGACCAAGCTGCTGCAAGGTATCGGTTACGGCGTCGAGCAGAAGGTCCTGCAAGTGTTGCAGCGTTGGCACTTTCATCCTGCAATGCGCGATGGCGTCACTATCGCCTCGCAGCATATCGTGCACTTCCATTACCCGAGCTAAGGCGTGTCTCGGCCTAACCTCTGATTCCAAACGTACCAACGTCGTGTGATACAGATCACAGGGCCGAGTGATGTCCATACTCGGTCTCTACGGTGTTCCCGCTATACTTATCTCAGCACAACGGGTTAGCGTGACCGTCAATGGGGTTTATGCCGTTAATTTGGCTTCGAGTCGCGGTGGTTTGCTACGGCGTGGGGCTGGTCTATTCCTTGCTGCTGCTCAGCAAGGAAGGCAACCTGCTGGCCAAGGTTGTTGAGCCAGCGGTTGGATTAGGCCTCATCTTCCACTTTGTGTCGCTGGTGGAATCCACCGTCTTGATTGGCCATTTGTCCCTGATCTCCATTCACTATTCGGAATCGTTGCTGGCTTTCCTTGCGATGGTGGTCTTCTTCGTCTTTTTCGTGGGCTATCGCACGGTATCGCCTGGAATCGTCATCTTCCCAATTGTCTTTGTGCTGACGCTGACCTCGGCCCTCGGCCAGCGGCCGGTCGCGCTCACTTCACCGCTATTGCGAAATGGCTGGATCTTCGTGCATGTGGCGCTGATCTTCACCGGCTATGCCGGGCTGTTTCTCAGCTTCGGGGCCAGCCTGCTCTACCTGGCCCAGGAACGCGCCTTGAAGTCGAAGAGCCGGACGGCGCTCCTGACCTGGCTGCCACCGTTGCAGACCATCGACGACATCGGCTATCACGCGTTGCTCTTCGGCTTTCCGTTTATGACCTTCGGCATCGTGACCGGCTCAGTGCTGGCGATTGAGAAGTATGGGCCAATGTTCTTCTACGATCCGAAGATTTTGCTGTCGTTCATCATGTGGGC
>JBEKTC010000404.1:0-3476 GCA_049516475.1 Candidatus Korobacteraceae bacterium
TTTCCTTCGATCAGGTCACGTATCCGGCGGCAGACCATGCGCTGCCGTTCCGCACGATATGCGGCGAATATCGCGCCCGCCGCGCCGGTGATCTTGCCGCCGCCGTTGCCAGACACATTCTGAATGTCGGTCAGACACCCGCGGAACTGCAACCCGTCTGGACGGCCCTGGACAAGACACTTTCCGCTTCCGAAGACGCGTATTCGGCGTTGGCCGCAATGAAAGACGTGCTCTCAACCGTGCGCCAGGAGCCGGGGGAAACGGACGAGACTTTCCGGCAGAGGGTGGCGACCGGATACGAAGAGAGCCGCAAAGCCGAGAAACAATGCGAGGTTTGCGATCTTCCGCTGAAGCAGATTTTGCACGATATGCAAGCTACGGCTGTTTGCCTCTCCGGTGGAGGTATTCGCAGCGCCAGCTTTTCCCTCGGTGTGCTGCAAGGATTGGCGCGCTTCAGCCGTCCGTCTGAGTGGGCGCTCGGCGACAAAACCGTCATGGACTCGTTGGATTATTTGTCCACGGTTTCCGGCGGAGGCTACATCGGAAGCTGGCTGATGGCATGGGCGCAGCGCAGTTGCTATAGCGATGCGGTCAGCCAGTTGGCAACCTCCGCGCCCACTTCCGGCGATCCTGAGCCGGAGCCGATCCGGCATCTCCGCGAATACACCAGCTATCTGACGCCGAAGTACGGCTTCACGCTGGACACGCTGACCCTGGGATCCATCGTGGGCCGGAACATGATCCTGAACTGGCTGACCTTGATACCGGCGGTGATCTGCCTGCTCTGCCTCCCTGAGTTTCTGTGGATGGTCTCCTACGCGCTTCCCTTCGCGGCGCAGTACGACAGGGGATGGTACTGGCCGGTGATGCTGTTGGCAGTGCTGAGCGTAACGGTTGCCTCGGTGTTTGCCGCGGTGCGAATGAGCTGGCCTCCCTATGCCTCCAGGTTCAAAGACTCAATGAAGCAGGGCAGTACATCGTTAGAGCTCTGGCTCTTCGCGCTACCGCTCATAGTGGGCACATGGTTGTTGGGGGAAGCGTGGGCCTGGGCGTCGATGAACCGCATCTTTGCCTCGACCACCCGCCTGAATCAGATCGTTCCACTGGCCAAGTGGCTGTTTCTCTTTGCGCTGTTGCCGCCAATGGCAATCTCGTTGGTGCGGTTGCGGTCGCTCATGGGTATCGGAGGCAAGGCGCGGCCGAGTCCATTTCGCAAACATGATGGCAGCGGGCGAATAGCGTGGGGCCGGCTGACCTGGTCTTTTATCGCGCCGTTATTCGCGGCAGGGTTGGCGGCGATTCTGCTCTCCATCGAAGCTTTTTACTTGAGCAAGTATTTCGTCGTTGCCAGGCCGGGGCATTTTCAGGTGACGCGCTGGTATGTGCTTTTCGTCGTGCCACTGGTGTTTTCGGCGACCATGCTCGCGTCCAGCCTGCTTTCCGGACTGCTGAGCAATATTGAAAGCGAAGAGGAGCGTGAGTGGTGGGGGCGCGCCGGAGGGCTGTTGTTTGCGTGTGTGCTCATCTGGCTGGGGTTCAACGGCATCGCCTATTTCTCCGGGCAGACGCTTAAGCTTCTGCATGCCTCGATTCTGGCTGCCGTCGGATTAGGATCCGGATATGTGGGAAGCTTGGCGGGATTGAGCGCGGCCACAACGTCCGGCCTGAAGCGCGTCAAGGTGGAACAGCTCAGCAAGTGGCAACAGTGGCTCTCGCGGCACAATCTGCTGCCGCCGGTGGCTTCCGGGATTGCCTTGATCTGCCTCACGTTCGTTCTGGCAGCGCTGACCAGCTGGATTCGGCGCAATCTCTATAAGTTGATCAGCGGCGAACTCGCTTCCACGGCGAATGGCACGCTCCATCAATTCCTGACTTCCTGGTTGGGAGTGCATAGCGCGGCGGACCTGCCGGTCCTGGATCGCCTGAAAATCGACGCGAGCGCCACCTCCCTGATCTTCCTCGGCGCGGCTGCACTGGCCATCCTCGGCAACCGGTTCATCAACGTAAACACCTTCTCCTTGCACGGCATGTATCGGATGCGCCTGACGCGCGCTTATCTCGGGGCCTCCAACTTCGCCCGGCACCCTGACGCTTTTACCAACTTTGATCCTGCGGACAATCTCTACCAAAGCTCCATGCCGTGCAGTGCGGATGCGCCTCTGCACGTGATCAACACCGCGCTGAATGTGGTCGCGACCCGAAACCTGGCCTGGCAGCAGCGCAAGGCGGAATCGTTCACCTTCAGCCCGGTGAGCTGCGGCAGTTGGCGGCTGGGCTACGTTCCCACCAGCGTATACGGGGGCAGCAGGGGCGTGCGCGTGGGAACGGCGATGGCGATCAGCGGCGCGGCCCTGAATCCTAACATGGGCTACAACTCTTCGCCCTTGGTGACCCTGCTGATGACGTTTTTCAACACCCGCCTGGGATGGTGGCTGCCCAATCCAGCGTGGCCGGCGCTGCGAAACTGGGACCCGCAGAAAAAGAAGGCCCAGAACTTTCTGCGCAAGAACGGGCCGACCCTGGCGCTGAAGCCGCTGCTGGATGAGGCCCTGGGCAATACCGACGACACCTATCAGTGGATCGAACTCTCCGATGGCGGCCACTTCGAAAATCTTGGCCTGTACGAAATGGTGTTGCGCCGCTGCCGCTCCATTGTTGTGGTGGATGCGGACGCCGATCCTGACTTCCAGTTCGAGGACCTCGGAAATGCTATTCGCAAGATCGAGATCGACCTTGGTATTCCGATAACGTTTCCCGGATACCATCACGGCGTGCCGATGAAGAAGGGCGTCGCAGGCAGCAGCGTGTATTGCCTTGAAGGCCACATCGGCTACGATTGTGTGGATGAAGGGGCCCAGAAGGGCAAGCTCATCATCATCAAGCCGGTGCTGAATGGCACTGAACCGCCCGACATTCTGGCCTACCATGCCAGTCATGAGGATTTTCCTCACGAGAGCACAGCCAATCAGTTTTTCAATGAGGCGCAGTTCGAGAGCTACCGCCATCTGGGCTCATGGATGATTCATGCTATCACCCAGTGGCCGCACACGCCGGCACACGGTCAGGACATGGACGGATTCGTCACCTGCGTCGATGCATATCGCAAGCAGGGAAGCAGTCCGGCTGCGCCATCACCGCACGCCTAGCGAAGATTCAGAGCTGCTCTCCCTTGGGTGAAGCGTGCCCTTCAGGCGTGCATGACAGCCGGATGAGTGAGAGCTAGGCTTTAGCCACTGAGGTAACCCCTTCCGGAATTTACCTCAGCGGCTGAAGCCGATTTCCTAAGCGGTGACCTTTATGCACGCCTAGAACAGGCCGCTGAAAAAGTCGAGGAAGGGGCCGGTTCGGGTAGTGCGGCGCTTTAGCGCCGCGTCGGGTGTTAATCATTCAAGGAGCCTTTAGGCTCTAAGGTACATACCAGGAAATGGTGAAACCACGCTGTTCTAGCCGGTCCGAACGAAGTACTCAGCGGCTAA
>JBEKTC010000405.1:0-3474 GCA_049516475.1 Candidatus Korobacteraceae bacterium
GCAAGGGATATCAGACTCGAGCGAATCATCTACTTCGTCAGCAAATGCTTGCGGACATGCGAAAGTGCTGAGTTGGCCCCGGGCCCTCATTGAGACAACGATTGCGCTGGGCACCAGGGGACACCCATGAAACTAGGATTCATCGGAACTGGTGAAATTACGTCGTCGATAGTCACCGGCTTGAGTTCATCTGGTACCACGCTGCACTCGATTCGATTGTCCCCGCGCAATCCAGCTATCGCTAAGGACCTTGCCAATCGCTTTAACGCGGTATCCATCGCTTCCTGCAACCAAGAAGTTCTCGACCAGTGCGAAACGATCGTGATTGCCGTGAGGCCCCAGGCTGCCCGAAGTGTCCTTGCAGAATTGCATTTCCGCCCCGACCATCAAGTAATCAGTCTTGTATCAGCGCTTTCGTGGCGGAGCGTGTCTGAGCTTGTGGCGCCTGCAGTGCGAGTCACAAGAGCCGCGCCGCTCCCATCAACGGCTAAGCGACTAAGCCCGACGGCTATATATCCGCCACACCAAGCAGTGTGCGATCTCTTCGCTATGCTCGGAAACGTGTTTGCAGTTGAAGGCGAAAAGGAGTTCGATGCAATGTGCGCGGCAACCGCAACTATTGCGTCCTATTTCGCATTTACCCACGGGATTGCGTCGTGGTTGGCGCGACACGGGGTTTCAGAATCGAAGGCCCGCGAGTACGTTGCGCGAATGTTTTGGGGGCTCACGACTACCGCCGTCGACGCACCGGAGCGGAGTTTTCAATCACTGGCCGATAACCATGCTACTGCCGGCGGTATAAACGAGCAATTTCTCCGACACCTGGTTGAACACGGCTTACTGACGCGCGTCTCGGAGGCCCTGGACGCGGTCCTGTGCCAAATTAGAGCGGAATCGCAGAGTGAAATCGGGGCAGCTCTTGAGCACCATCCAGATGTCTAGATCTGCTGTTTCGTAAGCTGATCACATTCTCTGCCGGTTACATCGGCTGACGCGCAAGCAGGGCGCTGACAGGGTTACGGAAGCGTCACCGGCGACTCGGAAGCTGGTCACATCCTGTACCCAATGGACCTCGCACGCTGCCTGAGAATTCAGTTAGAATGCTGTGTCCTGTGGTTCTCGGACTCATCCGCACTCTGCGGGACTGCACTTTAATCTTTATCTATCGAATCGGGCGATCTGCCCGTGGAGGTCTCATCATGAAACTAACTCCTGGAAAACTCGCGGGCATGAAGAATGTTTCCAACGATCGCGGCGTCATTGCCGCCGCCGCCATGGACCAGCGCGGCTCGCTGAAGAAAGCCCTGGGCGCCGATGCCGGCGATAAACAACTGGAAGAGTTCAAGATTTACGTCACCGAAGTCCTCACCAAACATGCCAGCGCCATCCTGCTCGATCCCGAGTGGGGGCTGCCGGCCGCACGCCGCCGCGCCAAGGGTTCCGGCCTGCTGCTGGCCTACGAGAAGACCGGCTACGACAAGCAGTTGCCCGGCCGCCTGCCCGACCTGCTCGATCTGTGGTCTGCCAAGCGCCTGAAGGAAGCCGGCGCCGATTGCGTCAAGATCCTGCTCTACTACACACCCTACGACGAGCAGAAGATCAACGAACTGAAGCATGCCTGGGTGGAGCGCATCGGCGACGAGTGCCGCGCCAACGATATTCCGTTTTTTCTGGAGTTGGTCGGCTACAAGGAAGGCATGGACGAAAAGGGCGCTGAATTTGCCAAGCTGAAGCCTGAGGTCGTCGCGAAGTCGATGGAGGAGTTCTCGAAGGATCGTTACGGCGTCGACGTGCTGAAGGTCGAAATCCCGATCAACATGCAGTTCGTCGAGGGGGCGCGCTCGTTCAAGGGGACGAAGGTCTACAGCAAGAACGAAGCGCTGGATCACTACCGCGCCGCAGCATCTACGACCAGCAAGCCGTTCATCTACCTGTCGGCGGGCGTCAGCAATCCGGAGTTCATCGAGGACCTGGAGTTTGCTGCCGAGTCGGGCGTGAAGTTCAACGGCGTTCTCTGCGGACGCGCGACCTGGAAGGACGGCATTCCCATTTACGCCCAGCAGGGCGGCAAGGCTTTCGAAGCGTGGCTACAGGACGAAGGCGTGAAAAACATCAATAACGTGAACAACGCACTGAAGGCTGCCACACCGTGGTTCAGCATTTACGAGGTGGGTGAGGCGGTGGGCACGCGATAGTGGTTGGGAGCGGACCTTCAGTTCGCGTCAGTCAGTCCACGTCAGAGGGTAGAGCTGGCCTTTAGGTCAGCGTCAAGATAGCTGTTCAAATCGTGAGCCGCTTTAGCCGGCGGCACTTCGGCGCACAGAGTTCTTCTGCGCGCCGTTTTCATTTGCAGTACCGTGGCGATCAGAATTGTCATGACGAGCGAAGAATGACACCTCGTATGTTTGTTAACTCCAGGGTCTGCTGAAAGCCAAAAGTTAGATACCACTCCTGATTTGTCATCATGCTTCTGGGGTTGACATCAACGAGCGCAGCGAGGGATCTGCTGTTTGACCGCTCACGGAAAAGCAGATTCTCCACGTCAGAGGTTGCTCGCAATGGCCTTTGAAGGGAACGGCCTTCAGGCCGATTTGGCCTTCGACACTTTTCTCTTCTTCTTATGGCGAAAGCTGCTGCGATGCCCGCGCCGGTCTTCCTTCTTGAAGCGGGCCTTCTTGGCTTTCGAACCCCACTCTGTTTTCTCCTTCCCATTGACCCAGTAGCTCTGGTAGCCGCCCACGTGCAAGTCGAACGGCCGGTCCAGTGCTCCCATGTGGTCGAAACGAGTGGATCCCTTCTTGTGAAAGCTCTCGAAATAAGCCGGATAGACGAAGTTGGTCATGGGTATTCCGTCAACTTCGAAAAACAACTCTTCCACCGGGTCTGCCACTTCATAGTCATACAGGTGGTTCTTCTTTGGCCCGGTAGAGTAGAGGTTCGCGTTGGGATCGACCAGCATCTCGGCCAGTTCATGGGATGCCGCCACACTCACCTTGTCCTTTTGCTCCAGGATGTTCTTGACGAACACCTTCGACATCGGCAGCCCTTCCGGCGTCACGTCATGGTATCCCTCCATTGACGCGTCGTGCGTCTTGTCGAGAAACGCCATCGCCCAGGCGCCTTTGAGGAAGCCTTTGGACTTCACCAGTTTGGCCGGCGTACCCCACACCGGGGCGAAGTGCTCGTCCACGAATTTCTGCATGGCGGCAATGAGGGCATCGAACTCAACGCCCATCGCGGTCTTAGCATTGTTGAAGCAGGCGATGGTGGGAACGTGAAGCTCAAGCGACGGTAGATGTTTCGACGACTTTCCAGGCATGGATTTCTCCCGATACAAATTGTCCGCTTGCTATCCGCAAGGCGACGCTTTACCGACCAGTTTGTGGAGCTTTAGCAGCCAAAGGATGTCACAGCGTGAACCTGAAAACAATCACAGAATTTGTCGCTGCCGAGTGGCGAGTATCTCCAGCACCT
>JBEKTC010000406.1:0-3471 GCA_049516475.1 Candidatus Korobacteraceae bacterium
GGCTTTAACGTTCTCGCCGATGTGGTCGAGCATCATCGCCGCCGAAAGGATCATGGCGATCGGATTCACGATCGGCGGATCGAGTTCGGCATACTTCGGCGCCGAGCCATGCGTCGGCTCGAAGACGGCGACTTCCTCGCCGATATTGCCCGAAGCTGCAAACCCGAGTCCGCCAACCAATCCGGCAAAGGCGTCGCTGATCACATCGCCAAACAAATTGCTGGCGACGATCACGCCGTAGTCTTCGGGATTCTTGGTGAGCCACATGGTCTGCGCATCGATATTGGTGGACCACAGCGGAATATCGCTGTATTGCTTCTGCACTTGTTTCGCAACCTCTTCCATCATGCCAGAGGTCTCGCGCAGAACGTTGGGCTTCTCGCAGATGGTCACTGCTTTGTAACCGCGCTTTCGCGCGTGCGCGAACGCCGCTTCGCAGATGCGGCGCGCCGCCGGACGGGTGATGATTCGCACGGAGATCGCGAGGTCTTCTCCGGCGACGTTCTCGAATGGCTTGAACTTGGGATGCGAGCGCAGAGCATCGCGAACCTGTTGTGGAGGATCGGTCCATTCCACGCCGGCATACAGCCCTTCGGTGTTCTGGCGGAAGACCACGACGTCGACCTTCGGCTCTTCGAATCCCCCGCTGGGTTTCTTGCGGATAAAGTTCAGCGGATTGCCTGGAAACGACAGGCACGGCCGCATGCACACATCGAGATTGAACATCTGTCTCATAGAAACGATGGGACTGAAGTACTGGCAGCCTTTGCCTCTCAGCGCGGGGCTGATCTCGGCTTCAGCTTCCTTCTTGGGTTTGGAGGTGATGGCTCCAAAGAGCCCGACTTTGTGTTGCCGCAGCAACTCGATGGTGCGTTCAGGCAGGGCGTTTCCTTCTTTGATCCAGCACTCCCAACCGATGTCGGCGTGAACGTAGTCAGCCTCGAAGCCGACTGCATCAAGCAGGCGAATCGCCTCGGGTAGAACCTGATTGCCAATGCCATCGCCGGGCATAGTTACGATCGTACGTTTTGCCATGATTGCAACCTCATAGTATTCCTAGGTGTCATCCTGAGTGGAGTCGAACGACCCCTGTCGCAAGCTTCATTCAGGCAGGTCAGTGTCCCACCATGCGGGAGCTGCCAGGAGATCGGGGCTAAAGCCCGTTCTTTAACAGCAACTGCAACGCTGGCCTAAAGGCCAGCTCTACCCGACCGTGCTTAGACTGGCATTTGCCCCCAGCTTGCGGCTGACCAGGTTCTCCACTCCTCCGGCAATCACCAGTGACTGAGGTACGCTGCCCAGCGCTGGGAACGCGAACGTCTCATCTGCAAATCGAATGGTACTGGCCGAGAAGTCCACCTCGATCGCGTCGCCGGGAATAATCGTTCTTGCTCTAAGGGCCACTGCGTCGACAAACTTGGAGCGCAAGCAATTTATCAACTCAGGCGCCTCGATGCACAGGAATCCGTTGTTGAAGGCGTTCCGCAGATAAGTCTGTGAGAAGCTGCCCGCAATCACCAGCGGAAGGCCTTTGCACTTCAGTGCCGTTACAGCCTGCTCGCGGCTTGAGCCGGTTCCGAAGTTGAATCCGCCTACCACGACATCCCCTGCAGTCGTTCGCTCAGCAAATTCCGGATCATAGTTTTCCATCACCACACGGGCCATCATCTCGGGTGTCATGTCTTCGCGGTAGGTGTAGTCCTTGCCGTAGATGCCATCGGTGTTCAGATTGTCCTGCGGCAGAAAGACTAACCGGCCGCGGACGCTCGCCGGAAATCCGGGAAGGATCTCGACCTTCTCAGCTATCGCGGAAGTAGCCGCGAATTCTGTGAAATGTCGACTCATCTCACGAGATTCGGTTGTCCCTGGCCCGCAGATGTATCCCGCGACCGCAGAGGCCGCGACCACGTCGGGGCTGCCGAGATAGCACTGCGCATCGCGCGAGCCCATGCGTCCTTTGAAATTGCGATTGGTTGCGGAGATACCGACCTCGCCTGGCTCCAAGAGCCCTGTGCCCAGACCGATGCACGGTCCGCATCCCGACGGCAGGGGATGTGCCCCGGCATCGAGAAGGATCTGCCAGATGCCAAGCCTTTCGGCTTCTTCCTGCACCGAGCGGCTGGCGGCGGCGAGATAAAACTGGACACTGCCAGCAATGTTCTTGCCGCGCAAGACGTTCGCGGCGGCCTCAAGGTCCTCCAATCGCGAGTTCACGCAAGAGACGAGATAAGCTTTCTGGATTGCAACTTTCTGCTTGGCGATTTCGGCCACGGACTGCATTACCTGTACTGTGTCCGGTCCGGAAACGTGCGGCGTGACCTCGCCGAGATCGAGCACGATGCGTCCGGCATAGACAACGTCGGAATCTGCTGCGGGAGGGTTTGTACGCCACTCGGCAAACTTCTCTTCGGGGATACGCGTGATACCTTGCGCTCGTAGCTCGCGATTCCGCGCGTCCAAGTAATTGAATGTGACCTCATCCACGGGAAACCAGCCCACCAGTGCTCCCCATTCAGTGGACATGTTGGCGATGCTTAAGCGCGCGTCGATGCTGAGCGATGCCACGCCTGGGCCGGCGAACTCGACTGCGGCGTTGAGCACCTCCTCGCGGTTGTACAGCCCGCAGAGAGTGATGATCACATCTTTTCCGGTCACACCCGGAGACAGCTTGCCCTCCAGCAAAACTTGGATGGTGCGCGGAATCTGCCACCAGAACTCGCCGGTTGCCCAGATAGCGGCTGCGTCGGTGCGAACCACCGGCGTGCCAATGGCGCCCAGCGCACCGTACATGTTCGAGTGCGAATCGGAAGCGACGACGAAGGTCCCGGGCAGCACGTAGCCTTTTTCCACCATGATCTGGTGGCCGATGCCCGTGCCTGGCGGATAGAAGTCGATGCCGTGCTCGCGGGCGAAAGTCTCCATGCTGCGATACTTCGCCAGGTTGGCCTCTTCTGTGTTCTGGATATCATGATCGGCAGTGAAGACGGGCTGCGCGGCATCGTGTACATGTGTGGCGCCGATGGCCTTGAACTTCTTCATCACGGCCGCCGTGTTGTCATGGGTCATCACATGGGAGGGACGGATGGAGAGAAAATCTCCGGCGCGCAGGGGGCGATTCGGGCCCTCGGTCATGTGGGATTGCGCGATCTTTTCAACGACGGTCTGTGCCATCATTTGCTTCCAGCTGCGACGGCGCCATCTGCCTTGAACAGCCTCGTCAGTTCGCTCACGTTCGCCTGCTTCTCCAGATTCCAAATCCCGTCGATGGCGCGGCGGCGAGCCTCCCGCGACATCACCGGCTCAGCCAGCGCCTCAAACTTTTCTTCCACTTCTTTATCGCTAAGCGGGTTGCGCGGATCGCCCTTGGGATAATCGAGCTGCTGCACGAACTCGCGGCCGTCAATGGTGTGAATCCGGACAATCACGCGTTGCAGCGCCGGAAAGACCTTCTCGATCTCGGGATCGGCAGCG
>JBEKTC010000407.1:0-3449 GCA_049516475.1 Candidatus Korobacteraceae bacterium
CAACTCGCGTTCAACGACTTTTTGAGTGGCCCGTCAAGGCGTGCTCCACCCAACACGTGTAAGCGCGTGAATTTCAAACTGACCCACTACGGGGTAAGTGTGCTGTCAATCAGACCGCATCCAGCTTATGCCAACCGCCGCCGTTCTAACCGTCAGTGATTCCTGTTCCCGGGGCGAGCGGACCGATCTCTCCGGCCCGGCGACGGCAGGCCTGCTGCGCCAACGCGGCTTCCAGGTCGCTCACCAGGAGATCGTTTCCGACGATCAACCCAAAATTGAAGCAGCGCTGGCGCACTGGAGCGAGCAGGTGCAGCTGGTGGTCACGGTCGGGGGAACCGGTATCGCCGAACGCGACGTCACGCCCGAGGCGACGCGCGCAGTGTGTTCCAAACTGGTCGAGGGCATCTCGGAGAAGATTCGCGCCGCGGGACTGTCGCAAACTCCATTCGCGGTCCTGAGCCGCGGTGTCTGCGGAGTGCGCGGCCGCTCGCTGATCCTGAACCTGCCCGGCAGTCCCAACGGCGCAGTGCAGTCGCTGCAGGCGGTAATCGAGATTCTGCCGCACGCCGTAGACCTGCTTGCCGGGAAGACCGAACACAAGTAAGAACGCGCCCCCGAGCGCCTGTTACTTGAGTGTGTCATCCCGACCGAACCCGCTTCAGCGGGTGAGTGGAGGGACCTGTTGTATCGCCGGCATTGGCAGGATTGCGAAGCCTAATATCAGCGGTTACATGACAGACAGCAGGTCCCTCCACTGCGCGTCCGCCCACCCGCAAAGGATGCGGGTGGCAAAAACGCGGACGCTCCGGTCGGGATGACACTGCTTCTGGAGCTCCGGCAGGGCGAATGCGGGTTCGCGGCCCTCCCGCCTGCGTACAATAGCTCTTCTGCGTTCGAACTTTATTCGAGGACTCCTTGGATCCCGTTACTCATTTTCTGACCGGCGCATGTATGGGGCGCTCGGGCTTCAATCGCAAAACGGCGCTGGCCACCGTAACCATGGTGCTTGCTGCCGAAGCCGCCGACCTCGATGTGCTCTGGGAGATCAAAGGCTCCATCGCCGGACTACAGCACCATCGCGGCATCACTCATAGCTTCGTTGGAGTGCCGTTCATAGCGGCTGCGGTGGTGGGCTTGGTGTATTTGCTCCATCGCTTTAGGAGTCGCAAGCGATCTGCAAACGACAACGCAACCGGCCCGCCTCTATGCTGGGGATATCTCTACTTCTGCGCAGTGCTGGCCGCGCTCAGTCATCTGCTGCTCGACTACACAACCGCCTACGGCATCCGGCTATTCGAGCCTTTCGACTACCGTTGGTATTCCTGGGACATCGTTTACATTGTCGAGCCGCTGATGCTGCTGGCTCTGGTCGCAGGTTTGGTATTACCCGCGTTTCTCGGGCTTATCAGCCAGGAAGTGGGCGCGCGCAGCAAAGGTCCGCGCGGCCGCGTGGGAGCGATCGCCGCGCTTGTCTGCGTGGTGCTGATCTGGGGCGTTCGCGATTTCCAGCATCGCCGCGCGCTCACTGCGATGAACTCCTTCCTTTATCACGGAGCCGAGCCCAAACGGCTGGCCGCCTATCCCTACATGATCAATCCCTTTCGCTGGCATGGCGTGGTGGAAACCGCCGACTTCTTCGAAACCGTGCCGGTAAATTCGCTGGTGCCAGCGGTCGATTCGGAGGCGGGAATCATGTATTACAAGCCGGAGGAGACCGGCGTTACTCTGGCAGCCAAGTCGTCGTACTTCGGTCGCGTTTATCTCGACTGGGCCGTGTTCCCTTATGTGCGACAAGAAAAACTTGAAGACGGAGGCGGGTACCTGGTGGGATTCCAGGACCTGCGCTACACCTATCCTTCAATGGCGATCACGCGCCGGGCGCCGCTCGCCGGCTTTGTCTTGCTCAGCCCCAGCCTGGATGTCCTGCGGCAGGGAATGAACCCCAGCAATTCGCCAGCTGTTGATAGCCAAGGGCAGCCGTCGGGCCGGCAGTAGTCCTACACTCCCTTCGGGAACAGTGTCGCTTTTCGCTATTCGCCTTTCGCTCCTCGCCAGAAAACGTTAGGCTGACGCTCTGGCGAAAAGCGAAGAGCGAAGAGCGAAAAGCGCGGTGCCGGTTGTGTCATCCCGACCGAGGACTTCAGTCCGAGCGGAGGGACCTGCTGTCCGTGGCGTTTGCAGAATCTCGCGCGGGTGCCCCGTTCGTGTCATCCCGAGCGAGCGCAGCGAAGTCGAAGGACCTGCTCTTCTCACTCCTTTGGCCAGGGCGGGGCAAATCTTCCGGAGCGGCAATCACACCGCTCTCGCTCTACGCTGCTTACGCAGCCTCCAGATCCACCACCCAATCAATGCCCCCGCCGCGACCGCGGCAATTACATATCGCAAATGGTTGTGCACCATGCCGCCCACAAAGCCGAGGATCTGCGGGCCATAGCGGATCACGATCAGGGAAACCAGCGAGAAGCGCAGCAGCCTGCCGAAGAAAATCGCCGCCAGAAAATGGGTAAATCTCATCTCGGCCACACCCGCGGACAGGACAAACAATTTGAACGGGGTCGGCGGCGGCAGCATGGCCGGAAACATCACCGCCCAAAACTCGTGGCGCTCGAATGAGGCTTTGATCTTGTTGAAGCGCTTCTCGCCGATGCGTTTGACCAGCAGCACTTCGCCGCCCTTGTAGCCGATCAGGTAGATCACGATGCTGCCCAGCGCCGAGCCGGCTGCCGCCATCGCCGCGTACAGCAGAAAGCGCTTAGGATCGGCGTAGGCATAGCCTGCCACGATGGCGTCCAGCGGCATGCCCCACAAGGCTGCATCCACGGCGGCAAATCCGGCGACGCCCCAGATACCCAGCGGCTTCAACAGCGCCAGAATCAGCAGGGTCCATTTGTTGAGAAGATGTTTCAAGGCAGTGGTCAGAAGTCGGTTGTCAGTTGCCAGTTGTCGGTCGCCAGAATTATGGCAAACGATCGCCTAATTCTACGCGAGTCGGTTGCGCTCACCTTAATTCAGCCCGAAGGGCGGAACAATCGTAGTCCAGCACGTGAGCGCTGGGAAAACGTGGGAGGGATTGCTGGAGTCCCGTCAGGGACGGCAGGGTTCTTGCCACTATAGGGGTCCTTCGACTCCGGTGTCGCAAACCCGGCGACGCCTCCGCTCAGGATGACATCTCACTGACGGCTCGCGGCTCGCGGCTCGTCACCGACAACTGACAACCGACAACCGACAACTGCATAATATCTTCATGCCTTCCAGCAAGAACCTCCAGCGCACTCTCGATTCGCTGCGCGACAAGATCCGCTATCACGAGCATCGCTACTACGTCCTCGACGATCCCGAGATCAGCGACGCCGAATTCGATCGCCTGATGGACGAGCTGATCGAGCTGGAATCCAAGCATCCCGAACTGATTACCCCCGACTCTCCCACCCAACGCGTCGGCGGACAGG
>JBEKTC010000408.1:0-5669 GCA_049516475.1 Candidatus Korobacteraceae bacterium
GCGTTCGTGGTGTTATTCGCCGCGGTCGCTCGCAAGCTCAACCGGCCATATCCCATCGTGCTCGTGGTTGCCGGACTGCTGCTCAGCTTCCTGCCCCGGGTTCCCAAAGTTACCCTTAATCCCGACATCATCTTCCTGATCATCCGCCCACCATTGAAGCTCCCATACCGGATGCCGCTTACCGCGCTTGCGTTCTGATAACGCCGACGGGCCATGTCTTGCCAGCCTCCTTGCTGGTCAAGCCCGTCCTGCTTTTCCGTACTTGGAAAGTATATCCACACCCTCGCCTGCTTCCTTGCGAGACATGACTCCCACCTCTGAAATCGCCGCCGGAGGCCTGTCAGGCCGAGTCGTTTGCCATGAGAGGGAAAGGGGGATACGAACCTACCGGCCACCTAAAGAAACCTACCAGCGCCCAACACAACGCGAAATCTCAGTTGCGGCAAGACTGGTCACCAAAACTACCTTTTTTCAGGCTCTTTTTCGGGTTTCTACAAACGGGAAAGCAAGACAGGCAAAGGGTTTTAGCTTGTTGATATCGAATTTGACACGGCGGAGGTCAGGAGTGAGCACAAGCCTGTGGGTGTCGCAGCAGACGACTTGCTCGATGCGATTGCGACGCTCACGACACGACGCCAATGCCGTGGTGAATCGGCTCGCGTTTGCCACCCGCTGTTCGATAGTAAGGGCTTAGTCGTGCAGATCGTTTATTGATGAACGCCCGGAGAAGATTCTTCATCACAGCACGCTCGCAACACCTTTGCGGTCGGCCTTGATCCGTGTCATAGAGCCAACTATCGGAATTGGATTAGTGCTGGGGCTGGCCGAACTCGAACCAGAGGGGCACCACGCTAACCTGAAGGCCCCCTTATTTCAATTCAAACTCCTAGTCTCTCCGGCTCGTATCTCGTCGAAATTTGTCCAAGTGTTGTTTTCCGAATATTTCGCCTTGAACGAGGCGTAGCCATCGGTCAGTGCTCCACTGCTGCATAGGGATACCGACATTGTCTCGCCTGCGGCGAGTGTCATTTGCTTGTCCGCATTGCACACATTATCGTGAATATCGAAAGAGTGTGTATAGATGCTCGCGTTCTCAACATTAACTGAAATTGAGACGTACTGATTTGCTGACGGTTGACCGCCATTCCTAGGCAGGGTTCCGCCTGGAGATGGCTGCGCATTAGGTTTGTGGCAGTGCGCCGGTTGCGAAGAAGCCAAGTAGTTATTCACCGCCGTCCGACCTGCTGCTTGAATCGCTGCTGTCGCTTTCGCGTTGCCGCGCTGACAAGCAAGAACCGCACCGAATTGGTCGCCGTAATTGCAAGTGGTTTGGTAAGCGATACCTTGCGAGCCCTTGTCGCCAAGGCACCACAATGCATCGATTTGCCACTCGGGCTGCGACGATATGATCGGCGGGGCACTGTCAGCCATCTCGCTTCACCCGAACTGCACGTTGAGTGTAGTGGGTCGTGGCTTTAGGAAACGTACCAGGCGTTTCAGGTTCTGGGCGGTGGCGGCCAACAAGAACTGCTCGCCGACATTCCACAGACGGCGTAGTCTTACCCGTCCTAGCCCCATGCGCTGCTTAAGTTCCGCAAACAAAGCTTCGATTTTGTAGCGAGCCCGCCGCGAACGCTCGTAAGCTGGCGTTCCGGCCAGGGCGCGGACGGTTTGCCGGACGGATTCTTGCTGGTGTACCAACAGTCGGCGATAGGGTCCGGAAGTGCAATGTTTCTTTTGCGGACAGTTCATGCACTGCGCTTCCGTAGAACGATAGAGGTAGCCGTGGCTATCGCGCCGGCGCCCTTTAAAGGAGAGCACCTTTCCTTCCGGGCAGTAGAAGGCGTTTTCCGCAGGTTCATAACGAAATTGGTCGTGCGTAAAATACCCATTGGTCTGGTGACGACGATCGATGACGGGAATATGCGGTTGCACGCCCCGCGCTAACAACCAGGCGAGAAACTCGCCACTTCCATAGGCCTTATCGGCTGCTAACTCCTCCGCTCGAATCCCCAGTTTCTCGACTCGCTCGACCATCCTGCGTGCAGCTATGGTCTCTTGCGAGAACCGTGCCGGCGTAGCCTCCACTTCCACAATCACCCGACTCGCCGTATCGATGAGGTAGTTATCGTAATACGCCATCGCGGCGGTTCGCCCACCCTTGGTGGCCAGGATTGCGTCTGGGCCAGTGGTGGAGATCATCTCGCTACCCGACACCGGGTTGTCCTGCTCTAACTCCGTCAAATACTCTGCCGCCGTCTTGGCAACCTGGGCTGCTGCCTTGAACTGGGCTCGCGGAACTCGACTCGCTTGGCTGGCGTCGGCTTTGATCTTGGCTGGCGTCGGCTTTGATCATGGTCCCATCCACCGCCAGGTTTTTTCCTTCTACCAAGCCTTCCTTCAGGCAACGGCACACGATCTCCTCAAACACCTCTCGAAATATGCCCGACTGGCGAAAGCGCCCATGCCGGTTCTTGGAAAATGCCGAGTGCTCCGGAATCTCTGTTCCAAAGTCCGGCCGCGTGAACCAGCGATAGGCCAAGTGCATCTTCACTTCTTCCAGCAGGCGCCGTTCGCTGGTAATCCCGTACAGATAACCAATCAGCAAAAGGCGCAAACCGACCTACGGATTATGAGTTGGCGGGTTTACCGTCGCCTCCAGTCTTCTCAATCGGTTCCGCCGGAATCTCGGCATGTGATTCGGGATGCGTGCGCTGATTCGGCGCTTATTGGACAATAAATAGGCAATAAAACCGGCGCACGAAACCGGCGAACTTCGGATCCGCACGGCGAAGACATTTGCGATGAAGGGCAGAAGGGTTTCTCTGGGTTCTACGCTGTAACCATCATGCATGGGAGATTCACCGCGCATTGCCGCTTACGGTTGTCGACGCAATTGACGCGTTTGCCAGCTACGCCAATCTAAGCAGTTCAGTGCGGTACTTGGGTGCGAGCGCCTTTACTTTCTCGATGAATGCGGCCTGTTCTTTTTCGCCTAGCTTCGGCGGGGGTGTCGTGCGCGTGGCGACCGGCACTCCGACCTCCCCGAAGAATTTTTCTTGTCCCGCAGGCGAGCAGATACAGATCATGCGTACCGGCCCAGCGGACGCGTTGTGAAACTGATGCGGAGCGTTGGCAGGAATGTTCAGCGTGTCACCGGCGCGCACCGTCGACTTTCTGCCCCGGAAGATTGCTTCCATCTCACCTTCGAGCAGGATAAAAGTTTCCTCGAAGTCATGCCGATGCGGAGGCGGTCCGCCACCAGGGGGGATGTGCATATCAATGACACAGAAGCGGCCATTAGTTTGTTCGCCGGTAATCGTGATGGTGTAAGTGTCGCCGACCAGACCGATGTGAGGGAGGTTTTCGGGTTGTACCAGCGTGAGATTGCGTTTGGGGTCGTCCGGTGGAATTGTTGGCAGGATATTGGACATTTCGTTCCTCCTGTGGGATGGCTGTCTTGCTGTGACTCGTTTAAAAGCACGCGTCCTCCGCCTTTCTGCTAAGTGACCGGCTCAATGACAGGCGAAGACGCGAGGAGATATTGGACCGGTATCCCGCCTTCCGGCGTCGCCCAGTTCTGTCAGCTCGGCGATGATAGTGTTGGTCGCGGTGAGTATCACGCCGTTCCATCCGGCGCGGCGCGGTGTCCTTGCCAATGAGATCTCCACCATCGGCGAGAAGGTCATTTCGGGCAGCAGGACTGGGAGGTTCCTCAAACTACCAGAAATGCCAGGATATGTTCCGCTTAGCGGACTAACGATGGAGTTTGATCGCAATCGGAAATGCGTTGCAGGTTGCATGTAGGCGCTGTCCCACCCAGACCTAGCCTCAACGCCCGCTGTTTTCAGGTCAGGACTTTAGTTTGGCCAGGACTTCGGACGTCGGTAGGTCCTTCCAAAAACGTTCGAGATTCTCGAGGGTGGTTAGCGTGTAAGTACGCATACGATCCACGTAGAGCATTCCAGCAAGGTGATCGATCTCATGCTGCAAGATCCGGGCATACCAGCCAGCGGCCTCTACTCTCTTGTTTTCCGCCTGTTCGTTCATGTATTCCACGGTGACCGCCGACGCCCGCGGCACAATCGCCGCATATCCCGCCACACTCAAGCAGCCCTCAAAGAATTCGAGACATGTTTTGTCCGCCGAAACAATCCGAGGATTAACAATGACGTGAAACGGAATCGGTTGCCTTTGCCTCTCATGCAATTGCGCTGCACTGAGCTTCCGATGGTATTCTTCACGATCCTCGATGACCGCTAACCGCAGCGGAAACCCGACTTGCGGTGCCGCAAGTCCAACACCTGGCGCATTGCGCATCGTGTCGCGCATGTGCTCAATCAATGCCTGTATTTTCGCGCTGAGAATCTCTTCGCGGGACAATTCGCCTGCCTGCTCCCGTAAGACCTCTTCGCCGATTTGAGCGATTTGCAGCCGCACCTGGTTCACCTATCCAAGTATGCTGAACATTGGTTATACACAAATTGAAAAGCAATCGCGAGTTGGCGATTTTGCGGGCAGTGGTGCAGTTTGATTTCCATAGGACTTGAACGCCAGCGCGGACGGCGTAAACTTGTGGACATGAAACGGAGGGGTTGGCCAGACCGTCGAGGCATGGGCGCGCAAAGCGATTTCATCTCCGAACAATTCGTGCCCAGCGAGCGCCACAAAGCACAACAGCAAGCGATGGCTGAGACTTTGAGTGCCGCAGGTCTGAATCCCGGCGAATTTGACAGCCTCTCGAACCCCGAGGAAACTGTCCCGCATGACGAGAACGAGGACACACGTCTGCGTAGTAAAAGTCTCCCAAAATAAGAACAGGCTAGCTAATGCCAGCCTGTCGGAGCGAAGATTGAATGGCCCGGTTACTTCCTTTGTGCTCTCTTGCGCTCTGCCCAGCGTTTGCGCATCATTTCAGAGATACGCTTCCGAGCGGCGGGCGACATAGCGCGCTTCCGCGCTGGAGCAGAGGTTGATTGTTTGGTTGCGGTTCCCGGAGGTCGGCCGCGGCGCTTGCCTGTAGCTGATGACCCACCGCTGATACTCTCCAAGGCTTGGATTGCAGCTTCAAGCTTGTTGCGTTCCTGTCGAAGCTGCTGAACAATCTCGTTAATGTTCATGCGCCATATCTTAGCACCGAGGGTGCTGAAGTAAGCATGGCTCGCTGGCAAGCGCGAAAGCTATATTCGCATGGCTCTTGGGGAATACTGGCGGCACAACCCCGTATGGTCAAAAAAATCGATCGGTTTGAAAAGGCGAGGCTTGCAGCCTCGACTAGTCTCTTCGGATTGCCTTTTCCGCGGCCTCGATAAAGCCTACAATCCAGCATTCCACTAACTCAATCATCCAAGAGGAACAAAATGGTTTGGGCTCGCAGGCTGGCCTACATCACCGGCACCGTCGATCAAGGTCGATGGACTTTTGGCTGACTTGGACAGGCTGGCCAAATCGAGATGATGAACCGGGCGCGGGCAAGTTGTCTAGGTTACGATTGATGCGTTCAATTTCTGCCTTTCGCCCAGCAATGGCTTTTCTGAGAAATGCCCCACGCCGGCCGATCTCTGAGAGCTCCTTCCTGATTTCAGGATCTTGTTCCATGTGAGCATGGTAGCGCACGTTGGCCGCAAGGAGTTGGTCTGGCGCTGTCCTCGCTGCGGCTTCGAGCGGAG
>JBEKTC010000409.1:0-3426 GCA_049516475.1 Candidatus Korobacteraceae bacterium
CGAGATAGACGGCGAACAGGAACAACGCGGTCAATTGCGCGGTGAACGCCTTGGTGGAGGCGACGCCGATCTCCGGGCCCGCGTGAGTGTAAATGGTGCCGTTGGATTCGCGCGCGATCATGGAGCCCACGACGTTGCAGATGCCCAGCGTTTTGGCGCCTTTGGCGCGCGATTCGCGGAGAGCGGCGATGGTATCCGCCGTTTCGCCCGACTGCGTGATCAGGATGCAGAGATCGCCCGGGCCGGTCAGCGGATCGCGATAACGAAACTCGCTGGCGTAGTCAACTTCGACCGGCAGCTTGGCCAGGCGTTCGATCATGAACTTGCCGGCCAGCGCGGCGTGCCAACTGGTGCCGCAGGCGGCGATGTAAACCTTGCTGAGCTTGCGGAAGTCGTCCTCGGTGATGTCCATCTCGTCGAGGAAGACTTTGCCGGAATCGAGCGAGACGCGGCCCAGCGTGGTGTCGCGGACGGCGCGCGGCTGCTCGTAGATTTCCTTCAGCATGAAATGCTTGAAGCCGCCCTTTTCCGCCATGATGGGGTCCCAGGTGATGTGCTGCACCTCGCGAGTGATGGGCCGGCCTTCGAAATCGCTAAGCTGCACGCCCGTAGGCGTGATGACGGCCAGGTCGCCGTCGGCGAGAAAGAACAGGTCGCGGGTGTGGTACAGAATCGCCGGCACATCACTGGCAACAAAGTACTCGTTCTTGCCCAGGCCGATGACCGCGGGCGGCCCATTGCGCGCCGCGACGATTTTATTGGGCTCGTCCGACGAAATGACTGCGATGGCGAAGACGCCAGTCAGGACCTTTACCGTCTTGCGAACCGCTTCTTCCAGCGACACGTGATGCCCGTTGCCCTCGGCCTTCAGGTTTTTCTCGACCAAGTGGGCGATGACTTCGGTGTCCGTCTCAGTGACAAACTTGTGGCCTTCGTCAATCAGCTTCCTCTTCAGGCTGACATAGTTCTCCACGATGCCATTGTGCACCACGACGATCTTGCCGGTGCAATCACGATGAGGATGGGCATTCTCTTCCGTGGGACGGCCATGCGTTGCCCAGCGGGTGTGGCCGATGCCGTAGGTCCCGTCCAGCGGCTTCAGGCGGATCGCCTCTTCCAGATTGCGCAGCTTGCCCTCGGCGCGACGAATCTGGAGGCCATCGCCATTACCGGCGACCGCGATGCCGGCCGAGTCGTACCCACGATATTCAAGCCGCCGCAAACCGTCGATGATGACCGGCACAACCCGCTTCGGTCCTACATAACCAACAATGCCACACATAGATCAGCCCTCTCGCGATTCGCTGGTGGAAGTACAACAGCCGCTTGGAATTGGAAGTCGTAACTCATTTGATGTTACAGCGGAATCTCCGGTCGCGGTATTGTCTCCACGGTTGGCCGCCGCCGTTTGCAGCGCGACGAGCATGAGCCTTGCCTGCCGCGTGCTCAGCAACCCTTGTGTAATACCCTGGACCAGCCGCATGAACCCGCGCTGAATGGCCGTTGCCTCGCCCGATAGTTCGTAACCCATCGAGGACAGCTTCTGCTGAGCGGCGTCGGAGAGCCTGCCATGAGCCTGCCGCAGGGCCCGAGCTTTGGGACTGGGCCATAGGTCAACGGCGGGAACACCGCGATGCGCGCCGGCATGGAAGTGGCAATAATCCTGGCCGCGCATGGCCGGTGAGCCGCAACGTCCTCCTCCGCCTAGCTTGCGGTGTCGGCAAATCGCGAGATCCATACCCCCCCATCAAAATCCGTGCGAGAAACAAAGAACTTACGTCATAATATTGATTCTATTGATCTTAGCAGCGGGTGCCCCAGGTCTCGCGCCTTTCGAGACCTGGGTGAATACGCTAACAGCCTTAGCTGCAATCGTTCACCTCGCTCATTGCCGGCTCCGCACTTGCCCTGACTCCGCCAATGCGACACCGCTGTCCATAAAAACAAAAGGGCAGCAGCGCCGGAGACGCGACGCTTCTACCCTACCTTCTTGAGTATCCAGCTGAACCAGAATAAGGTCAAGACTACGAAGAAGATTTCAGCCAATTCGCTCCCGAATTGGGAATCTGACCGTGAGCGTTAAGCTGCGGAAAGGGCAATGCTCGAGACCCTCAGGCATCACAATTTCTTCCGCAACTGTCTTCACTTGACGAGCACAATATCGCCTGGTCGCCAAGTCTTGTCGAACCACGGTTCCAGCGGACCATAGAGCCGTAGAATCGTAAACCATCCTCTGCCGGGGACGAACTGAATCCAGTTGCTCTCTTTCCCGGCTGGCGCTTTCGGCCCAAAATAGATGTCGTAAGACCCGTCAGCGTTCTGCTGAATCCCGGCGCTGTTGCTTCCCTTAGCAGGGAACTGCTGATCCGTCTGAAGCATGGAGCGCGTTTGCGTGTCATAGACCGTCATCGACCAAAAGTTCTTGGCAGGTGGGTTAGCCGGTATGTTCAACTTGTAGCTCTTAGCACCATCAAGGTAGTTATCTTCCGAATCCACGGCGGCAATCGCGTACTGCGAGCCAACCCCAGGTATCTTCAATACCATCGCTGGCGTAACTCCGGTATAGGCGTAGAAAAACATCGTGCGAGGGTCAAGCAAGCGAGCGCCGTTGTCGAGGAACAGGTAGAACCCGGTCGGAAGAAACCAGGCTTTGCCCGGATAATAGAAGTTGTCCTTGGTTCGCGAACGGAATTCGATTGCTCGGGCCGTCGCGTTGCCGACGGCTATCGAGTCCGTCAGAATCTTCTTCATACGCTCATCGGGCGCAAAGGGCTTGCCCTTCTGAATTCCAATTGCCAGGAGTTGGCCGAGCAGTTCCGGACTCTCGCTATCGGCTGGTTCTTCCTGCACAAGCTGGTTTACGTCTTCGTAAAAGCTGTAGTCATTCGGGCCAATGGTGTTGAACGCCTTGCCGGACCAGTTAACGAACTTGGCAGGATGCGGGCTGCCAGCCTCCGACAAGGGATAGCTCCGCAAGGTTTTGCGGAAGCTCTCAACGGCGGGGCCGGGGTCACCTTTGACCAGAAAGCCACGAGTGAAGAAAGCATTTCCGAATGTGCGTGACTTAAAGACGAAGTAGCCGTCGGGCACCTCGCCGGTGTAGCCGGGCGGCAGGAAAAGGAACTTGCCACCCTTTCCCTTGTCCGGCCCAGCATTCCCCAGGTCGGCGACATAGCGAAACCAGAAGTCGTCCACTATTCCGAGCGTGTTAGGCGGGCTCTCGACCACGACCGGCCCCTTAGACAAGTCGAGCCACGTCATGGCGTAGACCGTATCCGCGTTTGCTGTGAGGAAAAGTGACTTGGCGTCCATCAGAGTGTTGAAAACGCCGAAGGTACCGTCCACAGCACCCGTCTCACGAAAACCCCGGCGTAGCGCCACCAGCGAAGCCCCTTGCATGGTATTCAGGTACGTTTCTATTCCGCG
>JBEKTC010000410.1:0-3402 GCA_049516475.1 Candidatus Korobacteraceae bacterium
CTTCGCACATCTTCCGCAGCGATTGCAGATTGGCGAACGACGGCGAGCGCATATGCACGCGATACGGTTTCGCGGTGCCGTCGCTCACCACGTAATAGCCCATCTCGCCGCGCGGCGATTCAATCGGCATGTACACTTCGCCTTCCGGCACTGCAAATCCCTCGGTCACGATCTTGAAGTGATAGATGAGCGCTTCCATCTGCGTCTTCATCTTCTCGCGATCGGGCAGAACAACTTTCGGCGCGTCGGCCTTAAACGGGCCCTCCGGCATTCCTTCCAGCGCCTGCATGGCAATCTTCTGTGACTCGCGCAGCTCGGCTACACGAATCATGTACCGCGCATAGACGTCGCCATCGTTCGACACCGGCACTTTGAACTTGAAATTCTCGTAGCCTGTGTAGGGCAGATCTCGCCGCAGATCCACGTCCACACCACTACCCCGCAGCGTGGGACCAGTAGCGCAGAGCGCGATGGCATCTTCCGGCGACAGGTACGCTACGCCCTTGGTCCGCTCAACCCAGATCGGGTTGTTGGTCAGCAGGCTCTCGTATTCGTCGATGTCGGCTGGAAAGCGCTCGAGAAATTTCTTGACGCGATCCATGAAGCCGAGCGGCGGCTCCAGCGCCAGGCCGCCAATGCGGAAGTACGAGGTCATCATGCGCTGACCGGAGACCGCTTCGAACAGGCGCAACACGTCTTCGCGCTCGCGGAAGCAGTAGAGGAAGACGGTCATGGCACCGATGTCCATGGCGTGCGTACCCAGCCATACCAGGTGCGAGTTGATGCGGGTCAGCTCGTTCAGCATGACGCGAATCCACTGCGCGCGCGGCGGAATCTCGATCCCCAACAACTTCTCCACCGCCAGGCAGTAGGCCAGATTGTTGGTCATGGGGCAGAGATAGTCGATGCGGTCGGTCATGGGCACGACCTGCTGGTAGAACTTGGCTTCGCAGGTCTTCTCGATGCCGGTGTGCAGGAAGCCGATGTCGGGCATGATCCGCACGATGGTCTCGCCATCGACCTCCAGCAGCAGCCGCAGGACGCCGTGCGTCGAGGGATGCTGCGGGCCCATGTTCAGGATCATCGTCTTGTCTTGCGATGGATCCAGCACCGGGGTTGGAGTCATGTGCGCCATTAGCGATAGCCCTCGACGGGATAGTCCTTGCGCAGCGGATGACCTTCCCAATTCTCCGGCATCATGATGCGGGTGAGGTCGGGGTGCCCGTCGAAACGAACGCCGAAGAGATCGAAGACCTCGCGCTCAAAAAAGTTGGCGCCCGGCCAGATCGGCGTGAGCGAATCGATATTGGCGTCTTCTCCCAGGAGCTTCACCTTAAGGCGCAAATACTTCTTGTTGGGGATGGAGAAGAGCTGGCAAACGACTTCGAAGCGCGGCTCACGCGGATACCAGTCGACACAAGTGATATCTGCGAGCGCGTTGTACTGGAGTTGCGGATCGGTTTTCAGCGTGACACAAGCCCCGCGAAGAGCGATGCGATCGAGCCAGATTGTGAGTTCGTTGCGGTCGAACTTGGCGCCGGTGACCGCGGCGGAGTTCCACGCCAGCAGCGCTGCCAGTTCCGGACGGTCTTTCAGTTGATCGAGATCAGTGATGGCCGGCTGGAGTCCCATTAGAGCTTCTCCGCCTTACTCTGCTTGTTCCAGTCGAGCACGCCCTTTTTCCAAACGTACCAGTAACCGGCGAGCAGGATGCCGATGTACACCAGCATCTCCCAAAACCAGAACATGCCAAAGCCGGAGGCCTTGAGCGAACGCTGGACAATGGCCCAGGGATAGAGGAACACGGCCTCCACATCGAACAGAATGAAGAGCATGCCCACCAGGTAGAACTTCACGGTAAAGCGCTGGCGGGCGTTCCCAACGGGCTCCATGCCGCACTCGTAGGGCGACATCTTGGCGGGATTGTATTTGTGCTGACCGATGAAATAAGAGAGCGCCACGATGGCGCAGGCGATCCCTCCTGCCACCAGGACGTGGATCAGCAGCGGAAGATAGCGGTCAAAATAAAAGTCCGGCATGATTGCGCTAACAACAGAAAACCTTGCACAACAACAGGCAAACATTCGAGTTTAGAGTTTGATGGCGAGCGGTGTCAACCGCACGAGCGGTGCGATTCATCAGGGTTTTACAAAAGAAAGTTTCCGGTTTCTAGTTTCAAGTTTCGGGTGGTGAAAAATGCGGCCTGGGGGCTGTCCGCTCGTGGTTTGTACCTGGAGCTAGTGACTTATACCGCCGTCATCCGCCGCCGACGAAGTGAACGATCTCCATCTGATCGCCATCGTTGAGCATTGTTTCAGGCCATTGCGCTCGGGGGACGATCTCGCGATTGAGTTCGACGGCGACGCGATCGCCTTTCATGCCGAGTTGCTCGACCAGTTGGGCGAGGGTGATTGATTCGACGAAGGTCTGGTCTTTGCCGTTGATGATCAGGCGCATGAAGACAGTTTCAGGTTTCGAGTTTCAAGTTTCAAGTGAGCGTTGCAACTTGGACCGTCCTGATAAACGCAATCGTCAAAACTGCGGATCTTGGCGGAAGGTTGCAAGGCCGCTCTACGATCAGGGCTTGGCGTCCAGTCCATAGAGCTTAATCGCGTTGTCCCGCATAACTTTGCGCGCGATCTCGGTGGCTTGAGCGCGCGTGATTTCCCCATCTTGCATCATCCCTGTAAGGGCGATAGCCAGCGCCGTCCTTCCCGCGGTTGCCGTCTGATATCCGGTTTCTTCCCAGTTCACCTGCGGCGTCAACGGATAGAGATCGGTGCCGAACAAAACTTTGTCGGGATAGAACTCCAGCATGAAGCGAATGCTCGCGGCGATATGCCGCGGCGAGGTCATCCAGGTTTGCTCGGAGAAATCGGCGTAGACGTTGGGCTTCATCAGCAGATAGGGCACGAGCTGCTCAAAGCCGCCCGAGCCGCCGTGAAGCATGACGAAGTTCGTCTTGCGCAGCGTCAGGTCGTTGAATACCGAGTCCAGCAGCAGAGGATTACTGCCCTCCATCTGGAAATAGCCACCACATCCGCCGCCCGTGTGAAGGTGTACTGCCATCCCAAGTCGCCCCGCTTCGCCAGCGATGTAGCGAAAGAGATAATCCTGCAGGATCTTGTACTCGGCGTCGCTGGGGACTCCGCCCTTCACGTAACGGGCGTAGATTCGGACAGCGTCCGCCTCTTTCGCTGCAGCAAAGTCGAGCGAGCGCAGGTAGGCGGCTTCGAACTTGATGGCAACGGCCCCGTTCCGTCGTTGCAGCTCCAGCAGAGGGGTCACGATCTTGGCCGTGTATTGAGCCAGGGTCGGAGGCATGCCCGTAACGTCGAGCTGATTCAGGTATCGCGCAAACAGCAATTCCTCGCGGCCATAGAAGATCTTGCGATCGGGCGA
>JBEKTC010000411.1:0-3394 GCA_049516475.1 Candidatus Korobacteraceae bacterium
CGCCAACAATCAAAGCAATGGGAATGGCGCGGCCGGGGTCGCGAATCTCGCCGCTCACCATGTTCAAGTCGTTCCATCCGTCGTACGCCCATAGCGCCGCGATCAGCGCGGCCATAAATCCCGCAAAGCCGCCAGTGGCGCCGTTGAAAGTGGTTGCAAAGTTTCGCCACGTGCCGCTGGACGCGGTGAACGCCAGCATTGCGACGGCGACGATGATCACAATCTTCAGCAGCGTGAACACCACCTGAAAGTCGCCGGCCCGCTTGATACCGATGTAGTTCAGCGCGGTGATGAGCACCGCCGCGACGATGGCTGCCAGTTGTCCATAGCTGATCGCGAACGGCTCGCTGATCGCGACGCGATTGAAGAATGAGAGTGCCGGAAATGTTCCGAGAATGCGTACTAAGCCAACGGTCAGCGTCGCAATCGACGCGGGTTTTGCGAGGGCGAACCACGTCCACGCGTACAGAAATCCGGCCAGTGGCCCGTAGGAATCCCGAATATAGACGTACTCACCGCCGGCCTGCGGCTTCATCGCGCCCAGCTCGGCGTAGGTGATGGCGCCCGCCAGCGACAGCGCACCACCCACAATCCACGCCAGGTATACCAGCCGCGCCGAGCCGACTGCCTGCATCATCTCCGCGGGAACAAGAAAAATTCCGCTGCCGATAATGGTGCCGACAACAATGGCGCTGGCGTGACTGACGCCGAGATCGCGGGAAAGAGTGGGAGGGCGGGTTGCAATCTTCGCCGGTTGAGTCATGGGTAGCTGTCAACAGTTCAGCGCAACAGAACTGCAACTATAACTGACCGCGCAAAGGGTGGAGCACCGCTTCAGCGGTGCATTACAGGCGTGTGTAAGATTTCCGGCTTTAGCCGCTGAGGTAACTCGTCCATCTGGAAATTAGATTTGAGGGAAGAAAAAACATACTCTTCCGCCGTGCAAGCTCGCAGCAGTCAGAAAGTAGGTGGAATTGCCGTTACGCCTCGATATGGAATTGCCATGGTTACATCAGCGGCTAAAGCCGAGGGATATGCAGCGGTCTTTCATGCACCGCTAAAGCAGTGCTCCACCCATTCTGGTCAACAGGAATCCAATTCTCTGTGACGTAGGTCCCCAGTCCTACATCAAGGTAGTCCTGCTAGTCGATCCTTGTCGTCTTCGCCACCACGCGCTCATAGCGGCGCCACGGCATCAGCGCGCGCAGCCACAACTGCATCTTCACACCGGGCCCTATCAGGTACCGCAGCTTTGGATTGGGATCGTTGGCTACGCGCACAATCAGCTGCGCTACTTCGCGAGGATCGCGGCGCTTCGGCGTCCTCGACTTCACGAACTCGGCAAAGCGCTGGCTGCGTTCCTTGTTCGGCGAGCTGGAATCGAGCGCCTGTTTCCCGATGACCAGATTGCGCTCCCAGATATCGGTGTCATAGTCGCCAGGCTCGATCAGCACCACGCGAATACCCAGCGAATGCACTTCGATCCGCAGCGCTTCACTCCAGCCTTCCAGCGCAAACTTCGACGCGTTATAGCTGCTGAGCAGCGGCGCTGAGGCGCGTCCGCCGATCGAACTGATCTGAACGATATGTCCCGAACGCCGCTTGCGCATCGTCGGCAGCACCGCCTTGGTCATCGCGACGTTGCCGAAGAAATTGGTTTCCATCTGGTGGCGAAGTTCGGCCAGCGTCATGTCTTCGGCGAAGCCGCCGGTGCTGAATCCCGCATTGTTCACCAGCAGGTCGATCCGACCGTGGTCGCGGACAATGCCATTCACCGCTTCGGCAAGAGAATCTGTTTCCGTGATGTCGACGCGCCGCAGATCCAGCCGGTCCCGCACGCCTGCTTTCTGCGCGGCCTCTTCCAGCTTGCCACTGCATCCCATATTTCGCATGGTGGCCACTACGCGATAGCCGTTCAGCGCCAATTCCACCGTCGTCGCCAGCCCGATTCCGCTGGAGCTTCCGGTCACAACTGCGATTTTTCCGTGTGCCATAAGTCTCCGTCGAATCCCTCAAATTGCCGCACAGTGGGCAAACAGGCCCATTCGCAGTCCGACAATTGCGAAGGCGATCACCATGCGAGAAGATAGTCATTTAAGACTTGCCTTGTGTCAGGGCACGGCTTCAGCCGTGCCGCAAGTGGTCAAGATGGCATTGGGCTTCAGCCCCTGCCGTCCATCTTGCAGGGGCTGAAGCCCTGCCCTCTATACATACTCTTCGGCACGACTAAAGTCGTGCCCTGACACAGAGCTCAAAACCTGCAAGACGATTCAGCAGATTTATATATCCTTTACGAAACGGACTGATAGACATGCCAACACATAAGAGTAAGCCCGAAGCAACCGAAATCGCTCCGGTAAAAGGAAAGCTGGGAATCATGATTCCCGGCATGGGCGCAGTCGCGACCACATTCGTCGCGGGCGTCGAAGCTGTGCGCAAAGGTATTTCCAAGCCCATCGGATCGCTGACCCAGATGGGCACCATCCGCCTCGGCAAACGCACCGACGGCCGCTCGCCCAAGATCAAGGACTTCGTCCCGCTCGCCGGCCTCAACGATCTGGTCTTCACCGGCTGGGACATCTTCGAGGACGACATGTACGCCGCCGCCGGCAAAGCGGGCGTGCTCGAGCGCTCGCTGCTGGAGCAGGTGAAGCCGTTCCTCTCGTCCATCAAGCCGCGCAAGGCTGTCTTCGATCACACCTACGTCAAGAACCTCAACGGCCCCAACGTGAAAAAGGGCAAGAACAAGATGGATCTGGCCGAGCAGCTGCGCGACGACATCCGCGACTTCAAGAAGTCCAGCGGCGCTGATCGCCTGGTCATGATCTGGTGCGGCTCGACTGAGACGTTCATCGAAGCCGGCCCGGCGCACCAGTCGGTTGCGGCGCTCGAAAAAGCAATGCACGCGAATGATGAGAACATCGCGCCCTCCATGGTCTACGCCTACGCTGCGCTGAAGGAAGGCGTGCCGTTTGCCAATGGCGCGCCGAACCTCACGGTCGACATTCGCGCCATGCAGGAGCTGTCGAAGCAGATGGAAGCTCCCATCTGCGGCAAGGACTACAAGACCGGCCAGACGCTGATCAAGACCATCCTCGCGCCCGGCTTCAAGGCCCGCATGATCGGGCTGGCCGGGTGGTTCTCCACCAATATTCTCGGAAACCGCGACGGCGAAGTCCTCGACGATCCCGGCTCATTCAAGACCAAAGAAGAATCGAAGCTGTCGGTGCTGGAGCACATCCTGCAACCCGAGCTTTACCCCGACCTCTACGGCAACATCTGCCACAAAGTCCGCATTAACTATTACCCGCCGCGCGGCGACAATAAAGAGGGCTGGGACAACATCGACATCTTCGGCTGGCTCGGCTATCCCATGCAGATCAAGGTCGATTTC
>JBEKTC010000412.1:0-3389 GCA_049516475.1 Candidatus Korobacteraceae bacterium
GGCATAGAACCGGAGTTCCGCGCGGCGGCGGTGCAGCGCGTTTTGCAGCCGCCGACGGGCACAATCAATTGCTCCGCGATCAACGAGAAAGGCGAGATGTCTGGTGCGACCACGACAAGCGGCCTGGCGTGGAAGCTAGCCGGCCGGGCGGGCGATTCGCCCATCATCGGCGCCGGCTGCTACTGCGATCAGGATGTAGGCTCGGCGGGCGCGACCGGCAACGGCGAAGAGAACATCAAAGTCTGCGGCGCGCACACCATCGTCGAAAACATGCGGCGAGGGATGTCTCCGCAGGAAGCCGGCATGGACGCGCTGAAGCGCATTGTTCGCAACTTCAACGGCGATATGCGCAAGATGCAGTACGTCGACATGAGTTACTACATTCTGCGCAAAGACGGCGCGTACGCTGGAGTCTGCATGTGGAGCGGTCCGCCGGACCATTTACGGCGCTTCGCCATTCACGACGGGACCAAGCGATACGAGACGGCAGTCGCGCTGTTTCAGGGAAAGTCGATTGGCTGGCCGCCGATGCCGACGGCCTATATGGCGCCAGAGCAGAAGAAGTAGGGGAACACTAGGTGTGAATATGATGATGCACAACCCGGCCAGTCCGGGAGAGCTTCTTCGCGAGTTCATGGGAGATCGCAGCGTAACCGAGTTGGCTGGGCACATCGGGGTGGCGCGAGCGACGGTTTCCCGCGTGCTCAATGGGCGCAATGCGGTGAGCGTGGAGTTAAGCATCCGGCTGGGAGAAGCGCTATCGCTCTCGCCGGACTTCTTCGCCAAGGCCCAGCTTCAGTATGACTTCTGGCGTAAATCGCAGAAAAGACGCCGCAGCATCAAGCCGCTTATGCCGGCATTTGCTTCCCGCTGAAACCTGCAAACGCTGCCGCCAAAGATGTTGAGGACGGCCTAGTCACGAGCCAACAACTGATGCAGGAACTGCTCTACACGGCCACCGTAACGGTCGTTTCGGTTCGCGTCACGGGCCGGTAGAGCGTGTCGCGCTCGAAGGGAATGCGGCCGGCCTCGGTGATCAGACGGATCAAGTCCTGGCGGCGTAGTCCTTGCGGCGTGGTCGCGCCGGCGTCGTGATAGATCTTTTCCTCCACCACAGTCCCGTCGATGTCGTCAGCCCCGAAGCGCAGCGTGATCTGCGCCATCTTCGGGGTCACCATCTGCCAGTAGGACTTGATGTGCGGGAAGTTGTCGAGCACCAGGCGCGACACGGCGATCTGCTTCAGATCCAACATGCCCGTCGTCTTCGGCAGGTGCTGTAGCGGCGTGTTTTCAGGATGAAAGGCCAGCGGGATAAATGTCTGGAAGCCGTGGGTGTCGTCCTGGAGCGCGCGCAATTTCAGCAGGTGATCGACGCGATCCTCGTCGTTCTCGACGTGGCCGTAGAGCATGGTGGCATTCGACTTCAGCCCAACTTCATGCGCGGTGCGCGCGAGTTCAAGCCACTGGTCGCCGTCGATCTTGTGATCGCAAATGATGTGCCGGATGCGATCGGAAAAAATTTCTGCGCCGCCGCCGGGCATGGAATCGAGTCCCGCCTCTTTGAACTTGATCAGCACCTCGCGGGCGCTCATCTTGCCTATCTTGGAGAAGAAGGAGATCTCGACCATTGTGAACGCCTTCAGGTGCACCTGCGGGAAGCGCTCCTTCAGCCCGGCGATGAGATCGATGTAGTACTGGAATGGCAGGTCGGCATGAAGGCCGCCGACGATATGGAATTCGGTAATCGCTTCGGTGTAACCGGAGGCAGCGGTATTCCAGACCTCTTCCAGCGCCATCGTGTATGAGCCGGGCGTGTCCTTCTTGCGGCCAAAGGCGCACAGGCGGCACGCGGCGACGCAAACGTTCGTGTAGTTGATGTGCCGGTTGACGTTGAAGTATGCGATGTCGCCGTGCATGCGCTCGCGAACGTGATTGGCCAGCCAGCCGATCGCCAGAATGTCGCCCGAGCGATAGAGAGCGAGCGCATCGTCAGCGGAAAGCCGTTCCTGGGCCATGACCTTGTCGTGGATCGGCCTCAGACGCGGATCGTCGGTCTGAAAGGGATGGAGCTTCCTAGTGCTGGTTGGATCAAGCATCGTTGTAATGATACCGCACTATCTAAACGCGTTTCCGCCGAACCCTCCGGGGGCTGGCATGACCGCGATCCCCAAACATGCGCGGATCATAGCTTAGCGGCTCCAACTTGCGCACCACAATCTTCTTATAGCCGGGATGCGCGGGATTGAGCAACACATTGTTCTCGTTGGGAGCAAGCACCGAAGGCACCAGCAACAAACACTGCTTCCCCTTCACCGCGAACTCGTCGCCGAAGCGGGTAAGCTCGGACGGAGCCGCGGGATCACGCCGGTTCGCGGGCAAATCGCTCACTCCAACCCGCTCTCGAGTCAGCTCATCGGGAATGTCTGCAATCGCCAGGACGAGGTCGTCGGGAGGATCGTCGTTGTCGAGATGGACGAAATATTCCAGCAGGGCGAGGGATTGATGTTCGGAGGCGTAGCTCAGCCGAACTCCGGGACTCGACCAGCGGCCGCCGTAGCGGTATGCTCCCTCGCCGTCAAACGGTGCGCGAGCATATGGCTCGCGCAGCACCCGATAAACCTGGGTCAACTAATTCCGCCATAAGCGATGCGTCCCAAAACGTTTTCCACCTGGCGAGCGCCCGGTTCGGTATCGATTGCCGCGAAGGGAGGGACGCCGCCCAGAGCGCGATTGGGATGCTTGAGCCAGCGTGTGGCGCGCTCGTGATCGCCGAGGTACTCATTGGCGATAGCAACAATGCGAGCCAAGCGGTAGAGCCGGTCTGACTCGTGACGCGCCAGCCTTCCGGTGCGGCGACGCCGCTGCAGGCTGCGAGGCGAGAGATCGAGAGCTCCGGCGAGTTCCTTGAGCGTCAAACCGGAGGCTTGCATCAATTCTTCTACAACACACGGGCGAAAGCCCTCGCGGATTGCATCGCGAAGATCGCGGTCGCTGGAAAGAGTACGTCCCAGGGTTCGCTTTCCACCTAACTGCCGGACCACAGCCCTGACCTCGTTTACCATTATGTCGCCTATTCTAGCGACAATTGTCGCATCCCGTCAAACCATTATTTCTGTTGGGTAGTGGTCAGTTTGAAATTCACGCGCTTACCCGCGTCGAGTGGAGCACGCCTTGACAGGCCGCTGAAAAAGTCGCGATTTTTCGCCGTTCGGGTAGAGCTAGCCTTTAGGCTAGCGTCTAAGTGCTTTATTTTCGATCCCGAGTCGGCTTCAGCCGACGGCGCAACTCGCGTTCAACGACTTTTTCAGCGGCCTGTGAAGGCGTGCTCCACCCAAGATCACTTGACCACAATTTCAGACTGACCCCTTACCGTTCGCTGGATTTCATTC
>JBEKTC010000413.1:0-3379 GCA_049516475.1 Candidatus Korobacteraceae bacterium
TTCAAATCGGCCAATACATTCGCGAGGACGGCCCCAAGGCCCATCAGCAGAAGGCCGGAACTCCCACGATGGGCGGCCTTCTGATTGTCGTGGGCATGGTGATTCCCACACTGCTATGGGCCGATCTCGGCAATCGTTTTGTGTGGATCGCACTGGTTGCGACGCTGGCTTTCGGTGCCATCGGCTTCGCCGACGATTATCTGAAGGTTGTCCATCGCCGCAATCTGGGCCTCACCGCGCGCGCCAAGCTGCTCTACCAATTCCTGGCAGCCATCGCGGTAGGAGCGACGCTGAGCGGACTGGAAACGCACGGCCTGTACTCGACTCGTTTGATCGTGCCTTTCCTGAAACACTTCCGCCCTGATCTGGTGATCAGCAAATGGCATCACGGTTACCTGTCACCTCTGGCGTTTCTGCCGTTCATCGCGTTCGTGGCCCTCGTGATTGTGGGCTCCAGCAACGCCGTGAACTTGACCGACGGTCTGGACGGGCTGGCGATTGGCTGCACCGTGATTGCCGCCGGCGCGCTTACCGTGCTGACGTACGTGAGCGGTCACGCCGTCTTCGCGGATTATCTCGAGCTGTCCAAGATGCCTCAGGTTTCAGAGGTGACTGTCTTCTGCGGCTCGATGGTGGGTTCGGCGATTGGCTTCCTCTGGTACAACGCGCATCCGGCCGAGATCTTCATGGGCGATGTCGGCTCGCTGGCGCTGGGCGGCGCCATCGGCACCGTCGCCGTGATCGTCAAACAGGAACTCCTCCTGCCGTTCATTGGCGGCGTGTTTGTGATCGAAGCGTTGTCGGTGATTCTGCAGGTGGGCTCGTACAAGCTACGGCGAAAGCGAATTTTCAAGATGGCGCCTATCCACCACCACTTTGAACTGCTGGGTTGGAGCGAATCCAAGGTGATCGTGCGTTTCTGGATCGCGTCCCTGGTGTTTGCACTCTTTGCTCTCACCACATTGAAGTTGAGGTAGCGACGCCGGGAACGTGGCACAATGGCGGTGGCGACTCAAGGCAGAGCTGTGCTTGAGCGGGATTCAGTTGTCTGACCACAATAATGGACTTTCCAGGCAAACGCGTACTGGTGGTGGGGCTGGGCAAATCCGGCGCGGCCAGCGCATTGTTTCTGGCCGAACGCGGCGCAAGAGTTGCCGTCTCCGACGCCAGGTCGCAAGAGCAACTTCGCGAAGAAATCCCATCATTGCTGGATCACGGCATCAGCGTTGAAACCGGTCAGCACGGCGAGCGCACATTCCGCGATCAGGACCTTATCGTCGTCAGTCCGGGCGTGCCTTTCGATGTTCCGCAACTCGTACACGCGCGCGCGCGCGGCATCCCGGTGATCGGCGAAGTGGAGCTGGCAGCGCGATTCCTGAAGGGCCACATCGTCGCCATTACTGGCTCGAACGGCAAGACCACGACGACAACGCTGGCCGGCGAGATCATCTCCGCCGGCGGACCCAAGGCGCTGGTCGGAGGCAACATCGGAACCCCGGCGATAACGTTTGTGGACCGTTCTACAGCGGACACCTGGATCGTGCTGGAGATCAGCAGCTTTCAACTGGAGACGATCGAGACCTTCCATGCGCACGTCGCGGTTGTGCTGAACATCACGCCCGATCATCTCGACCGCCATTACACCTTCGAGAATTATGCCGCCGCCAAAGGTCGCATCTTCGAGAACCAGACTGCCAGCGATTTCGCCGTCCTGAACGCTGACAGCAAGCCGTGTCTGACGATGGCATCAAGCACCAAAGCTCGAGTCCGGTGGTTCAGTCGGCTGAAAGAAGTTGCTAGTGGTACGTTTCTGCACGGAAGTCAAATCGTCTGGCGCGATGAGAAGGGCGAGCGCGAGATTATGCCCATCGGCGAGATCGAACTGAAAGGCTCGCACAACGTCGAGAACGTGCTGGCTGCGGTTTGCATTGGGATGATTGCTGGCGTTGAGCCGGCGCAGATTCGCCAGGCCGTCGGCGGCTTCAAGGCCGTCGAGCATCGCCTGGAATATGTCGCGACAGTTCGCGGAGTGGAATACTACAACGATTCGAAAGCGACCAACGTTGACGCGACGATCAAGGCGCTGGAGTCGTTTCCGGGACGGATTCACCTCATCCTCGGCGGCAAGGACAAGGGCAGCGACTACAGCCTGCTGAATTCCCTGTTGAAGGATCGCGTGAAGCGCGTGTACACGATTGGCGCGGCGGCGGCGAAGATTGAAGCGCAGGCGAGTGGAACTGAGATCGTCAGCGCAGGCACGCTGGATGCCGCGGTTCGGCGCGCCAGCGAGGCCGCGACCGCAGGTGACATCGTGCTGTTGGCTCCGGCTTGCGCCAGCTTCGATCAGTTCGACAGCTATGAACATCGGGGGCAGGTCTTCAAGGAACTCGTCCGGCAATTGGTAGCGAGGACGCAGGAACGCGAGCGCGTGGGAAGCGGCGTTCCTGGAGGCGGCGAATAATGGCGAAGCGCGTCAGCGTCGACAAGTGGCTGTTCACCGTGACGCTATTGCTGGTCTTCATCGGGTTGGTCATGGTGTTCAGCGCCTCGGCGGTGATGGCGAAGGAGCGCTTCGGCTCGCCCTACGGCTTTCTGGTGCGGCAGATGGCATGGGCCGCCGCGGGCATCGCGTTCATGATCGTCATCATGAATGTGGACTACAAGAAGTTTCGGCGGCCGCCGGTCGTGTTCAGCTTCCTGGGCATTACGTCCCTCCTGCTGATTGTGGTGTTTCTGTTTCGCGACTCGCACAACACCCATCGCTGGATAAAATTTGCCGGCCTCTCGTTCCAACCTTCCGAAGTAGCGAAGCCCACGCTGATTCTCTATCTGGCTTACTTTCTCGAATCGCGCTGGCAGCAGATCACCGACGTCAAGAATGTCCTGATTCCCGCGGTCGCGCCCACGCTACTGTTCGCACTGCTCATTGTGAAGGAGCCGGACTTGGGTACGGCGCTCGCCTGCATCGCCATCTCAACCGCCGTGCTGTTCGTTGCCGGCATGAACATGAAGTATCTGTGGTATGGGCTGGCGGCGTCAGTGTTGCCGCTCTACTTTCTGATTGTGCGCGTGCCCTGGCGCTGGGCCCGAATGCAGGCCTTTCTCGATCCGTTCAAGGATCCGCAGGGCAAGGGCTTCCATATCATCCAGTCAATGATTGCCGTGAGCACCGGCGGCTTAACCGGATTGGGTTTGATGGAAGGCAAGCAGAAATTGTTTTACCTGCCTGAGCCGCACACCGATTTTATTTTCGCTGTTACCGCGGAAGAACTGGGTTTATGGGGCTCGCTGCTGGTAGTCGGACTGTTCGGCATCTTCTTGTATCGCGGCATTCGGACAGCGTTGCGCACCAGCGACATGTGTGGTAAATTCCTGGCCA
>JBEKTC010000414.1:0-3345 GCA_049516475.1 Candidatus Korobacteraceae bacterium
ACAGGACTGTAGCTGCGGGTGGAAGCAGTCCACCCGGAGAGGCTTTTCATGAATGTTCATATCAGCTACAAGATTTCCAAAACACCCGACCTCGAAAAAGTCATCAACCAACAAGTAGAAAAACTGGACCGGTATCTGCATGTATTCCGTCCTGACTTAGTGCACCTGAAGGGCATCGTCGAGGAAAACTCGGCCCGTCAAGGCATTGTGGTATCGCTGAATCTTCGGCTGCCCTCAGGCCAACTGGCGTCGCAAGAAAGCAGTTCGACTGCGATCAGCGCTATCAAGGCGGCCTTCGACGATATTGACGGGCAAGTGAAGCGGCACAAGGATCTGCTGCGCAGTCACCACAAGTGGCCACGCCGCCGCGGGCCGGATCGCGCAATGGCCGGCACGGTTCCGTTCGAGCAGACAGTTGCCGCGGTCAAGCCGGACCTGATCTCCTCCAGCGACATCGCACGCTACGTCAACGTCAACCTGCCGCGGTTGGAGCGATTCATCCAGCGAGAGCTGCAATATCGCCAGGACCAGGGTCAGCTATCAGCCAATCAAGTCACGGTGAAAGAAGTGGTAGACGAGGCCATTGCGAATGCTCTCGGCGAACAGAACGACAAGCCGGAACGGATGAAGCTGGAGCCGTGGGTGCATCGTCTGGCAAGAGAGGCGATCGACACCCTGGCGCTCGATGCCAGGGACAACGGCATGGTTTCGCTGGAGCGTTCGCATGGCGGGCA
Source organism: Candidatus Korobacteraceae bacterium (assembly GCA_049516475.1). Classification (GTDB taxonomy): domain Bacteria; phylum Acidobacteriota; class Terriglobia; order Terriglobales; family Acidobacteriaceae; genus Bog-257. Next base: position 735 of record JBEKTC010000414.1, read on the forward strand.
GAATGTGCAGGGTTCGGACGAGGCGCTGCTTCAGTTCCATCAGCCGGACGAGCAACTGGTGGAGGAAAATGTGATCCCCGATCCCACCGCCAATACGCCGGAGGAACTGGCAGCGCGGAGCGAATTGCTCAATCTGGTGGAAGCAACGCTGCATGATGCGGGACGCGACGAGCAGGAGTCGTTCATCCTGTATACCGTCGAGGGCTTCACGCTGGAAGAAATTGCCGACATCACCAACCATACTGTGGAGGAGGTGCGCGCAGCCATTCGACGGGCCAGCGATCACCCGCAACGCTCCTTGCCGATCAAAGACCCTCTCAAAGACAAACTCCTGGAGCATTCCAAGAGCGCCTGATTTTGGGGGCTGCATTGCGGTCCCCGCGCTCGTCATCGGTCATCAACATAAGTAGTTTCAAATAGGAGAACCGGAATGATCACACGCGATGACATCCGTGAACTCGCCAATTTTAGGTCGCCGGAAGGTTGCGCTGTCACGTTTTACTATCAGCCCTCGACGCCACCCAACAAATCGCACCGGGAGGAAGCCATCCTGGTGAAGGACTTGATTCGCAACGCGCTCCGCGAAGCGGAGAAACATGGCAAGAACGGTTCCACCCGCAGCGACCTGGAGAAGATCAACAGCATGGTCGATCCGCTGCATGGCAGCAGCGGGAAAGCAAAAGCCATATTCGCCTGCGGCCAGCAGGAGTTCTGGCGCGAGTTCGACATTCCCGCGCAGCTGCTGACACCAAAAATCGCCGTCAGCCAGCGTTTTCATCTGAAGCCTCTGGCCGCGGTGCTGGACGGCGAGCAGCGTGCCTGCATTTTGCTTGCGGACCGCGCTAAGGCGCGGGTCTTCGAGCTGCTGAATGATGAGATCGTCGAGAAGGAAGACTTCATCAATGAGCTGACACGGCGCGGCAAGAGCGACGGCTACGCCGGCTACGACGCAGGCCATGCCGAGCGCAAGCAGACGAACGAGGCCATGCAGCACTTCCGGCTGGTTGCAGACCGCATCGAACAGTACTTCGAGCGCGGCGGCTGCGACCGGCTCCTCATCGGTTGCCGCGACGACGTGTGGTCGGAGATCGAGCCGCAACTGCAATCGCTGGCAAGACAGCACCTGGTCGGACACTTCCGTATCGATCCCAAGGTCGCCACGCCCGAGCAGGTCAAGCAAATGGCCCACGAGCAGTTGGCAAGCTACAGCGCCAACATAAAGCAGGAGCTCATCCGCGAAGTGATAGGCGAGGCCCATCGCAACGGTCGCGGCGCCATCGGGCTGCGGCGTGTGTTGCGCTCGCTGGAGACCGGCGAGGTCTCGACGCTACTGCTTGGATCCAGCTTCCACGCGGCTGGGGTAAAGTGCTATCACTGCGGACACATGGAGCTTCACGTGACTCCCACGTGCGCGGTGTGCGGCAAGGACAACACGGAAATGGAAGACATTGGTGACGCTATCGTGGGCCATGCTATCCGCACTGGAGTGGAGTTGGTCTACATTCCCGATGACGAGGAGTTCGACCGCATTGGACGAATCGCTGCCCTGCTGCGCTTCCGTGCCGACCAGAACACGGCCGAGAGGGCCGCGGGCTAGGGTCCGTTTGGAGCGATGAACGCAAAGGCACAGCCGCGGCTGTTCCTTCGCGTTCTTCAGGGCAGTTCCTAGGATTGTTTTATCCACAGTGGGTGGAGCACGCCTTCACAGGCCGCTGAAAAAGTCGCGATTTTGCGCTGTTCGGGTAAGAGCTAGCCTTTAGGCTAGCGTCTAAGTGCTTTATTTTCGATTCCGAGTCGGCTTTAGCCGACGGCACAACTCGCGTTCAACGACTTTTTCAGCGGCCTCTTCAGGCGTGCACAAAAGCCGATGAATTGGAGGCGGCTTCAGCCGCTGAGATAATTCTTGCAGCATTCACCTCAGCGGCTGAAGCCAAATTTCTTAACCGTACGCTTCTTTAATGCTCGCCTGAAGGCGTGCTCCACCCGGGATAACCAACTGTGAATCTTTTCTAGCCTCGTGCTATCCTTCATGGCCGTCGCTTTCTTCGTGAGGGATTTATATGAAGGTTTCGCGTCGCGATTTTATTGCCACCACAGCTATCGGTTCCGCGTCGCTCGCATTCGATCTGCACGGACAAAACAAGCCAGACGCAAACGCTGCGCCGCCCGGTAATCCACCAAAGAAACCGATTATTATCTGCGCGGCCAATGGCTATAACTATCTGGATCGCGGCTATGCCGTGCTGACCAGTGGCGGCGACACGCTCGACGCCGTGATGCAGGTGATCACCGGGCCGGAAGACGATCCCAACGACGACAGCGTGGGCCTTGGCGGCCTGCCCAATGAAGACTGTGTGGTGCAACTGGACGCCTGCTGCATGCATGGGCCTACGCGAATGGCGGGCGCGGTGGCCGCGGTAGAGGAGATCAAGAATGTCTCGCTGCTCTCCAAAGCGGTAATGGAGCACACGGGACACGTGATGTTGGTAGGCGCGGGCGCACAGAAGTTCGGCTTCGATATGGGTTTTCCGCGCATAAACTTGCTGACCGACCGCTCGCGCAAGGTCTGGCTGCTGTGGAAAGAAACCATGTCGAACAAGGATTGGTGGGG
>JBEKTC010000415.1:0-3336 GCA_049516475.1 Candidatus Korobacteraceae bacterium
ATCTGGCGAGCTATGGGCGACATGAATCAGGCGGTTTCGTTCCAGGAACAGGCGGTACAACTCGATCCGGAAGCTGCGGATGCGTGGTCTCACTTGGCGAAGCTTTATCAAAGGCAAGGACGTGTGGCGGACGAGCGGCGGGCTGAAGAGCGAGCCAGTGCGCTGAGCGCAAGCCAGAATCGCTAGGGGGAGGATGATACCACTTTAGTGGTTAATAAAAATTACATAGGGACCGGAACGTTTTACACTGTTGGCACGCCTGTCGAAGCGGTGTAACCATTTTGTTTTCTGGCGATGCAATTTGGCGCGTCAAATGCTCTAACAAATACAGACGAAGTGGCGCAAAGGGTCACTCGGATGCGAATTTCGGCCAGAGTTCGCCTCCCAGAGTGACCCTTATTTTTTTCCGAGAAGTTACCCGTTTCCGCCAGCGCCCCTGCGCTAAGCCCGCTGGGCCGACGATGTGATATCGGCAGCCGCTAAATCACTGCCATCCTCTCCCGCACATCGAACCCCGCCTTGCGCAGCAGATCCTCTACCGTTGCCTCATTCAGCCTGGTAGCGTCGTATTCCACTCGAATCCTCCGCCCCGGCTCATCGAACTGGACGCGACGAATTCCATACACGTCGCTCACCTGTCCCAGCGCACTCATCTCCCGCTCGCCCGGGGGCATCCCATATCGAAACACGACTTCCACCGCAGTCATCGGTCTCACCTCTCGCAATGTGCAATGATAAAGATCTGCGCAACCCGCCGCCGGTTTTCGCATCCCGAACTCGCGTCGGCCAAGCTCCGAGTTCAATATAGTGCATGGCTGCGCTTGTGAATAGGCGGCGTTACCATTACAGTGAGCGATGCAATGAGCGAGCCCGAAGCCCCCCTGGAGAACTTGACGCTGGACTTTTCCGCCAAGGATCCCGTGTGCGGCATGATCATCGATCCCCCGCAGGCTCGCGGCAAGGCCCGATACCAGGGCGATCTCTATTTCTTCTGCTCCCCGAACTGCATGCAGAAGTTTATGGCGTCGCCGGCGAAATATCTGGCGCCTGCCGGCGAACCTGGCGCTGCCGTTCTCGCGCCGCTTCCCAAAAAGCTGGATAAAGATCCGGTCTGCGGCAGGAGCGTTGGTCCCTCCAACGCCGTATCCACCGCCGAGTACGACGGCAAGCTCTATCATTTCTGTTCGCGCGGTTGCGTCGAGAGGTTTCGCCGTTATCCCAAGAAGTATCTGGAGCCGGCTCCCAAGTCCGTAGGCATGACCGGATTCGTGCAACTCAGCAACGTGCCCCTCCAGAGTGGCGGCACGCGCAAGCTCGCCAAGGACCCGGTCTGCGGGATGAATGTCGATCCCACCACTGCGGCGAGCAGCGTCACCCATGGCGGCGAGACCTACTACTTCTGTTCACGCGGTTGCGGCGAGAAGTTCAAAGCCGCGCCGGAAAAATTCCTGTCGCCTTCCGCGCCCTCAACCGTGACGCCAGCGCCTGCGGCTTCCTCAGAGAGCAAGCCAACACCAACCGTCGCCTACGTCTGCCCCATGGATCCTGAGATTCGTAAGGATCGTCCCGGCCCTTGTCCCAAGTGTGGCATGGCCCTCGAGCCCGACCTTCCCGCCGCTCCATCGAAAACGCTGTGGACCTGCCCCATGCATCCCCAGATCGTGCGCGACGCGCCCGGAGCATGTCCCATCTGCGGCATGGCGCTGGAGCCCATGACACCCGCTGTTTCCGCGGACGACAATCCCGAACTCCGCGACATGACGCGCCGTTTCTGGACCAGCGTGGTGATTGGCATTCCACTCGTCGCGTTTGCCATGTTACGGATGATGCCACGGATGATGCCGCTCCTCCATGCCATCAGTCCGCGCTTCGGCAACTGGATCGAGTTCGCGCTGGCGACTCCCGTCGTGCTGTGGTGCGGCTGGCCGTTCTTCGTGCGCGGTTGGGCCTCGGTAAAATTCCGCAGCCCGAACATGTTCACTCTGATCGCGATGGGCGTCGGCGTCGCGTATGTGTACAGCACGGTCGCCACCATCGCACCGCAACTTTTCCCGCCATCGCATGAGGCAATGACTGGCCCGGAAGTCTACTTCGAAGCCGCCGCCGCAATCATTGCTCTGGTTCTTCTCGGTCAGGTGCTGGAGTTGCGCGCCCGCAGCCGCACCAGCAGCGCCATTCGCGCTCTGCTTGATCTGTCTCCCAAGCTGGCGCGCATCATGCGCGACGATGGCGCTGAGTACGATGTTCCGCTCGATCAGGTCAAGGTCGGCGACAAACTGCGCGTCCGTCCGGGCGAAAAGATTCCAGTCGATGGCACCGTACTCGACGGTCTCAGCTCGGTCGACGAATCGATGGTGACCGGCGAATCCATCCCCATCGAGAAACATGCCGGCGACAAAGTCATCGGCGCAACGGTCAACGGCACCGGTTGGCTGCTGATGCGCGCCCAACGCGTGGGCAGCGAAACCATGCTGTCCCAGATCGTCAGGATGGTGAGCGAAGCGCAACGCAGCCGCGCTCCCATTCAGCGCCTCGTCGACAAGGTTGCCGCGTGGTTCGTTCCTATTGTCCTGGCCACTGCCGTCATCACCTTCATCGTCTGGTTTGTGGAGGGTCCTGAACCGCATTTGGCCAATGCCATCGTCAACGCCGTCGCTGTGCTCATCATCGCTTGTCCCTGCGCGCTCGGCTTGGCGACGCCCGTCGCCATCATGGTTGGCACTGGACGCGGAGCTCGCGCCGGCGTCCTCATCAAGAACGCCGAGGCCCTTGAGACGTTGCAAAAAGTCGACACGCTCGCCCTCGACAAGACGGGCACGCTCACCCAAGGCAAGCCCGAGCTGATGTCGGTCATCGCCGTCGGCGGCGAGACCGAAGAACGCGTCGTCCGGCTGGTCGCAAGCCTGGAGCGGGGAAGTGAACATCCGCTGGCGGCAGCGGTCGTCGAGGCGGCGCAAGCCAATGGTTTGTCGCTGATGCCGGTCGACGAATTCCGCTCGATCACGGGCCGCGGCGTGGTTGGTCGCGTCGCCGGCCACGAGGTCGCCGTAGGAAACGAAGCTCTGCTCGAAGAACTCAACATCGACTCCAACGAACGCCTTGTGTCAGGGCACGACTTTAGTCGTGCCGATGAGGGCGCTAATTCTCATTATCCCGAGCGGAGCGAAGCCTCCGACGTGTCATCCCGAGCGGAGCGAAGCGGAGTCGAGGGACCTGCTTTCCTCGCAACCGATACAAACGCGTCCGTGGCAGCTGGTGTCATCCCGACCGACGACCGTACTCCTTCTACGATGTGTCATCCCGAGCGGAGCGAAGCCTCTGACGTGTCATCCCGAG
>JBEKTC010000416.1:0-3317 GCA_049516475.1 Candidatus Korobacteraceae bacterium
AAATTGGGTTACACGGTCACGCTCAACGGCTGCTTCACTGGAACAGGGACCGCCGTCAGCCATCCAAAGCGGTCTTCGGCGATGCCGTTCACAATGCCGTAGAACTCCTTGCGAATGGACTTGGTAATGGGGCCGGCGACACCGTGGCCAACGGTGATCTTGTCGACCGAGCGAATAGGAGTGATCTCGGCAGCCGTACCGCTGAAGAACAGCTCATCGCAGATGTAGAGCATCTCGCGCGGAATGATCTGCTCGATCACCGGAATCCCCAACTCGTGCGCAATGTGCATTACGGAGTTGCGCGTGATGCCCGGCAGCACGCTGTTGCCCAGCGGCGGGGTGTAGATGCGCTCCTTGTGCACGACGAAGACGTTCTCGCCTGAGCCCTCGCTGACATAGCCATTGACGTCGAGCGCGATGCCCTCACTGTAGCCGTTCACGATGGCTTCCATCTTGATGAGCTGCGAGTTCATGTAATTGGCGCCGGCTTTAGCCATCGTCGGCATGGTGTTGGGCGCCAGACGTGTCCAGGAAGAGACGCAGACATCGACGCCGTCGTCGCATTCGGGGCTGCCGAGGTACTTGCCCCACTCGTAATTGGCGATGTAAACCTCAATGGGCGAGTTAAACGGGTTGACGCCGACCTGCCCGTATCCGCGCAGCACGATCGGCCGGATGTAGCAGGGCGCGACCTTGTTGGCTGCAACCACGTCCACCGTAGCCTGCACCAGTTCATCGAGCGAATATTCCAGATCGATGCGGTAGATCTTGCACGACTGCATCAGGCGAAGAGCGTGGTCCCGCAGGCGGAAGATTGCCGGGCCTTTGGGCGTGTGGTAGCAACGGATGCCTTCGAACACGGATGAGCCATAGTTCACTACGTGGGCCATCACGTGGATTTTGGCGTCGTCCCAGGGAACTAGCTGACCGTTGTGCCAAACGAATTCACTTGCGTTAATGGCCATTCCGAGGCTCCTTCAATGGCGGAGTGAATACAAAATTGTTTTGCTGCCGGGCAGAAAATTCTGCAAGCCAAGAGCTAGTTCCGTCAAGACCATTCTGCGGCGATCGGGGGATTCGCAACATTCAGGACTCAGCTAACCGGAGATTATATCTGACGGTCAGTCCTCCAACGCCAGTGAATTTTGCATTTTTCCGCGCCTTCGTGACGAATTCCACTCCAATGGATGCGCGGCGCTCCGGATTGGGTTCCGAGATCCGCCGGAAATTGCAGACGGCGTAATTTGGCCGTTTACACATGCCAATCCGTCGCGGCGGACCAACTTCCCGGCTCACGTTCCATTGCCTCTGCCGTCTGTTAGGAAGGCGGGAAACTGACGGATTTCGCACCTTTCTTTTTCGGATCAGCATCCAAATAGCGGGCGCTGGGGACGGCCGGACTGCATGGTATACTTCGGATAAGTCTCACACCGGTGCGCCAGTCCTAGATCTGAAGATGCATTTCCGGCCGAGTTGAGGCCCCCTGCAAGCGGTCTCACGCTTGACGGGATAGTAGTCGAAGGAAACGCACAATGGCACGTAGTTCGCGGCGCTCCGCTGTTCTCATTCTCTCCATCGTTCTTGCTTGCGGCTGTCTGGGTATGGTGTTTGGCCAGCGGCTGACATCCAACGCCTCTTCCAACAGCGGCGACAGCGATGTTCGTGACAGCCTGAAGACCTTCAGTGACGTGTATCGCGTGGTGCAGGAAAACTACGCCGAGCCGGTCAGTCCCGACAAGTCCATCTACAACGGCGCCATCCCGGGAATGCTGCGCGTGCTCGATCCCCACTCGAACTTTTTCGATCCCAAAGCCTACGCGGCCTTGCGCGAAGAGCAGCGCGGCAAGTACTACGGCGTGGGAATGCAGGTGGGCCCGCGCAACAATAAGGTCATCGTGATTGCGCCTTTCGCCGGCGCGCCTGCCTACCGGGCCGGCATCCGGCCGGGCGATATCATCATCGCGGTCGATGGCAAGCAAACCGACAACATGAGCACCAGCGACGTAGCCGAGTTGCTGAAAGGTCCCAAGGGCACCAGCGTGAAGATCACCGTGCTGCGTGAGGGCTCCGACAAGCCACTCGACTTCACGGTCATTCGCGACGAGATTCCCCGCTACAGCGTCGACGTGCATTTCATGATTCGTCCCGGCATCGGCTATGTCCACGTCTCCGGCTTCCAGGAAACGACGGAAAAGGAAGTACGTGACGCGCTGGACGAGTTTGGCGACATCCACGGACTGATCCTCGACCTGCGCCAGAATCCCGGCGGCCTGCTGAGCGAAGGCGTTGGCGTGGCCGACCAGTTCCTGAAGAAGGGACAGGTCATTGTTTCGCATCATGGCCGGGCGTCAGCCGAGAAGGTCTACAAGGCGACCCACGGCAATGGCGGCAAGGATTACCCCATTGTGGTGCTGGTGAATCGCGGCACCGCGTCGGCGGCTGAGATTGTCGCGGGTGCGATTCAGGACCATGATCGCGGCCTGATCGCCGGCGAAACCACGTTTGGCAAGGGACTGGTGCAGACGGTTTATCCGCTGTCGGAGAACACCGGACTGGCGCTGACCACCGCCAAGTATTACACCCCCAGCGGACGCCTGATTCAGCGCGAGTATACCGGCGTCTCGCTGTACGACTATTACTACAACGACCGCGAGAACGGCGACAGCACCGTCGGTAATCATGAAGTGAAGATGACGGACAGCGGCCGTACAGTTTACGGCGGCGGCGGCATCACGCCGGACGTCAAGATCGCCAATCCGAAGACCAACAAATTCCAGGACACCCTGCTGGAGAAGTACGCGTTCTTCAACTTCGCCAAGCATTACGTGATCAATCACAGTGTCAACCGGCAGTTCGAGGTTGATGATGCCGTGATGCAGGAGTTCCGAAAGTACCTGGACGAACAGAAGATCACGTTCACCGAAGCCGACCTAGCGGAAAACAACGACTGGATCCGCTCCAACATCAAGGCGGAGCTGTTCATCAACGAATTCGGTCAGCAGGAAGGTATGAGGGTCCACGCCGAAACCGATCCTGAAGTGCAGAAGGGGCTGGATCTGCTGCCGCAGGCCAAGCAGTTGGCTGACAATGCCAAGAAGACGATTGCGCAGCGCAATAGCGCGAGACTAACAGCACAACAGAGCGAGGCCGCGACAAACAGCAGCCGGTAGGGTAGAGCGGCGCTTTAGCGCCGCGTTAGTGTTGATACATAATCCTTGGGCTCTGGTGGTCATTCGCAATGACCACCAGAGCCCAATTTCTTTATTTCGGTGACTTACGCTGGCCTGAAAGCCAGCACTACCCAAGCCCTAGTAGGC
>JBEKTC010000417.1:0-3763 GCA_049516475.1 Candidatus Korobacteraceae bacterium
CGTTCGTCGGTGCCAACGCCTGCCGAGCTCTTTGGATGCCTGGGCCGCGATCCCTGGCGCGTGCTGGCGTTGCAGCCATATTGCTCCACCACGCGAGCTTGGGGTCGTGAAAGATACTCGCTCAACGTAAACAGCCAGGGCTTCCGCGACGAGAAGGTCAGGCAGGTTCCGCTCACCGATCCGCGACCACGAATCCTGATGCTGGGCGACTCGTTCACCGAGTCGATGGGAGCGTGGAACGAGAGTTTCGTGGGGCGGATTGCCGCCAGATTTCCGCAATACGAGATCCTCAACGGTGGCGTGGGTGGATACTCGCCGTCGAACTATCTGAACACCGCGCGCATCGCGTTGCACAGCGGCTTGGATTTTGACGAAGCGATCGTCTTCATCGACATATCCGACGTGCAGGACGAAGCCGGACTGGTCAGCGACATCGACGACTCGGGCGCGGTTGCGCTGGCGCGGCATCAATACCATTACCAAACCTGGTATTCGAACCTGCGGTCGTTCGTGAGCAAATATTTCGTACTGACGAACTACATCTGGGAACTGGTCGAGCGCACGCTGGTTCGGTTTGGGTTTTATCATCTCGAACCACGGATTCAATGGCAACGTCTTCGACCTGGAGCGGTCGGGCTGGACGTACCGCAAAGTTGTCGAGGACAAACCCTTCGAGATGGGATTTGCTCCGCTGGGAGTGGAAGCCGGGATTGCAAAAGAGAAGATGAAGATGGACCTGCTATGGCAGGAGTTGGCGAAGCGAAATATTCCCATCAGTGTGGTGGTGTACCCGTGGCCGGCGCAGCTGATTTACGACAATGTGGGTTCGCGAGAGGTGCGCATCTGGCAGGATTGGTGCGCAGGCAAATGCAAGCGATTTGTCACTGCGTTTCCGGAGTTCTTTGCAGTGAAGGAACAGTGTCCCAAGTCGGCGCCGGGATGCTGGTATCTGAAGGATTATGTGTTCGGAGACATTCATCTGAGCGCTGAGGGAAATGCCATCGTCGCCGATGTGGTGAGCAAGAGTCTGGAACAGGCGCCGGCGGTAAAACATCCGATGGAGAGTTCGAGCGTGCCGTGAGGAAGGCGTTTACCGCCTGGCGTTTGTAGCATCTCGGCTTCTGAAATTTCGGATCAGCCGCTCGAGCGCCGAAGGCGAGCCGCTCGGCTGGAAGCAGGCGTCAGGCGCGATACCCTCGAACCCAATTCGATCAGGGAGTGCAGCGCCCTGTTCACGGCGGCTGAATTGGGAAACACTGCCGCAATTTCGGGATCCAGCACTACGACATTGGAGCTTCCCTTCACGCGTTCGTAGTACTTGCCGCGCTCAAGCTTCTTGAAGTCGGAGCGTTTGTACTCCGGGCGGAGTTCATCGGATGTAGTCTTAGCCTTCTTCATAAAAAAGTCTTTCAGACTGCATTGCGCGGCGAGCGCTGATGATGTGGATAGCTTCCCCTCGGTCCGTATGAGATACGACGAGGAGCCGACCAGCCGAGGACATGCCGAACGTCACGAATCTTTCCTCGTCTTGCGAATGGTCTGGGTCCGCGCCCGTCGCTGCCAACGGATCGTAGAAAACGCTCACCGCCTCCTCAAACGAAACCCGATGCTTGCGTAGATTCTTGGCAGCCTTGGCGGAGTTCCATTCAAAATGCATACCATCAGGGCGACGATATCACAAATCGAAAAGCAAATGGCTCGCGGATTCAACCGCTGGGTGTCCCACAGGTTCGCGACTTTCGAATGAGTCGCCTTCTTTTGCACTCCGCATCCTGAGCGAGGCCATCACACTGCCGGCAAACCATCAAGAATACTTGTCACTCAGATTACATCAACTCCCCGCGTGCTCTAGAATCAAAGATTCACTCGTTACGGGAATCCGCTGGGTCATGAACCTTTGGGCGCCTCGGTGCGTATTACACAGAGGCGTCAAAAGCAACAACAGCAGCAGTTGAGAAACCGAACTGAAGTGTCAGTTCCAGGAGACAGAAATGTTCGTTTCCATTTTTCTTAGGGGAGCGGTCCGCACGGCGCTCTGGTTGGGATTTGTGGTTCTGCTGGCAGGCGCGAGTTGGGCGCAGGATGCCACGCCGCCGGACACGCAATCGAATACTCCGGCAACCCAGTCAAGTGCTCCGGCAGCGCAAGCGGGTACTCCGGCCGCACCGCCGAGTACTCCTGCACCGCAATCCAGCGGACCTAGCTTGACGCCGTACCCGCAGGCGCCGGCGCCTCAGCATAATGCGCACTTGTATTCCGGCGACCAGAATTACGCCAAGCCGCTGTCTGGGTTTCCCAATCTCATCGCGCCCTACACCAGACGCCATGTTCCGCAGGCGAACCTCACCAACTCCGCGATGACGGACCAGCTGTTTCACGATGGCCAGATCTTTCTGTCCATCAACGACGCCGTTGCCATGGCGCTGGAAAACAATCTCGACATCACGTTGCAGCGCTATAACCTCTCGATTGCCGATACCGACCTGCTGCTGACGGGCACGGGAGCGTCGGCCCGTGGTGTGAACACCAACGTAGTGCAGGGCACGCAAGGCGGCGCGCTGGGCGCGGTGGCAGCGGGAGGAACGGGCAGCACCACCACGGGAGCAAGCGGTACCGGAGCCGGAGGCACGCAGGTTGGCGTAGGCGGCGCGGGCGCAGGCGCGGCAGGCATTGTATTGTCTACCTTGGGATTCGGTCCGACCATCGACAACTTCGATCCCACGATCGGAGGCACCCTGCAAGGCGAGCGCGCCCTCACCCCGCAGCAAAGCACCATTTTCTATGGCGTTCCCAGCCTGAATCAGAACACCAATACCTACAACTTCAACTACTCGCAGGGATTCTCGACGGGCACGCTGGCGACGTTGACGTTCAACAACAGCTACATCACTACCAACAGCCCGTTCAGTTTCGTGAATCCGCAGCTCACGCCCAGCTTCCGCTTCCAGTTGCGGCAGCACCTGCTGCAAGGTTTTGGATTCGATCCCAATCTGCGCTGGATCCGGATTGCGCGCAACAACCGCGAGATCGCCGACGTGGTCTTCCGCCAGCAGATCATCACCACCGTCTCGCAAATTGAAAATATCTACTGGGACCTGGTGACGGCTTATGAAGCCGTTAAGGTAAACGAGCGGCAGTTGCAACTCGCCAACAAAACGCTGTCCGATGATCAGGAGCAGGTCAAGATCGGAACGCTGGCTCCCATTACCCTGGTGCAGGCGCAGAGTGGAGTAGAGAACGCCAAGCAGAACCTGATCATGGCGCAAACCAACCTTCAACTGGAACAGTTGCTGATGAAGAACGCCATCACCAAGAATATGCAAGACCCGTTGCTGGCGGCAGCGCCCGTCATTCCCACCGATACGCTGAAGCCCAACGAACAATACGAGGTGCGGCCCGTCGAGGAACTGATTCAGGAGGCGTTGCAGGGGCGTCCCGAGATGGCTTCGGCCCGCATCCAGCTTACCAATTATGAGATCACGCGCAAGTCGCTGAAGAATGCGCTGCTGCCCACGCTGGACGTTTATGCCTTCTACGGCTCGTCGGGCCTGGCCGGACCGCAGAACCCTCTGATTCCTACTTGCACGCCAACTACTCCCCCCGACACCGAGTGCTTCCAGCCGGGATCGGTTCCGCCAACTTATAACTCGGCGTTCTCCAATCTGTTCAATAGCTCGGCGCCAGACAAGGGGATCGGCGTGAACCTCAGTGTTCCGATCCGCAATCGCGCGGCGCAGGCCAACCAGGTCCGCGGGGAACTGGA
>JBEKTC010000418.1:0-3278 GCA_049516475.1 Candidatus Korobacteraceae bacterium
GGCGTCTCGACCGGCATCTCAGCGTACGATCGCGCGCAAACCATCCAGGTCGCGATCGATCCCGTAACTCGTCCCAACGATCTCGCGCGTCCCGGACATATCTTCCCGCTGCGCGCCCGCAAGGGCGGGGTGCTGGTCCGCGCCGGCCAGACCGAAGCTTCGGTCGATCTGGCGCGCATGGCAGGCATGGTTCCCGCAGGCGTCATCTGCGAGATCATGAGCGACGACGGCACCATGGCGCGCGTGCCCGAGCTGGCCGAGTTCTGCCGCCAGCACGATATGAAGATGCTGACCGTCGCCGAAGTCATTCGGTATCGCATGGCGCACGAGCGTTACGTGCGGCGGCTGGCCGAGGCCATGGTGCCCACCGCTTATGGCGAGTTCCGCATGATCGCCTACGAGTCGGAGATTACCGGCGACTCGCATATTGCGCTGGTCAAGGGCGACGTGGAGAACGCCGACGCGGGGCCGGTGCTGGTGCGCATGCATTCCCACTGTCTGGTGGGCGATGTCTTCGGCGCTACCGGATGCGGCTGCCGCAACATCATCGACGCTGCCATGCAGCGCATCGCGGAAGAGGGTCGTGGCGCGCTGATCTATCTTCACTCCACCTCAACCGGCTACTCCGTTGAACGCCTGGGCGAGCGCATGACCATCCAGTTCCATCACGAGCAGCGCCTGCCAACCTTGCCCGAAAGCCAGCGCAAGACGCAGCGCGAAATCGGCATCGGCGCGCAGATCCTCTCTGACCTCAACCTGAAGCGCATCCGCATCCTGACCAACCACCCGCGCAAAGTCGCCGGACTGGAAGGCTTCGGCATCGAGATCGTCGAGCAGGTGCCGGTATCGGCCACGGGCAAGACTACGGTGCGCTAGCAACCTCATCCGCTACTCCGGCATCGATTGCTATAATCCGCCACAATGTTCTTTCCGTTACTACATCGCTTGCAAGCTGTGATGGTGGGCCCGGATCGCCGCATCAAAGCCAGCTTCGAGAAGAACAAGATCGAGCCAGGTAATCCGAATCGGGTTTATGTGATGGATGCGGCGAAATCCACGGGGTAAAATGAGGCCATGAGTCCGGAAGTCTCCGATCTTCTAAAACGGGCGCTCGCTCTCTCTGTTGACGAACGTGCCGCATTAGCCAACACTTTACTCGATAGCCTTGAGACTACGAATGCGTCGGTGCAAGAAGCTTGGGATGAGGAAGTAGCTCGCAGAATCCGAGATCTGAAAGCGGGCAGAGCTGTGACCGTCCCTTGGGAACAACTGCATCGCGAACTGTTGGCCATGGTGAATGATCGCTAAGCGGGTTGAGTACCACGAGGGCGCAATCGCAGACGTTAAGAGCGCAGTCGATTGGTACCGAAAGCGCAGCCCCAAATCGGCTTTGGACTTCATCGAAGAACTAAATCGATCCGCCGACACGATCCTTGATGCCCCGGAACGCTGGCCAGTCGGAAGGAACAACACCAGGCGATTCCTGCTCTGGCGTTCCCCATTTACCATCATCTATTCCGAAGAACAATCCATAGTCACCATATGGGCCGTTGCTCACGCCAGCAGGCGACCGGAGTATTGGGTACGCCGGCTTTAATGGGCAACATGCGCATCCGGAAAAGAGAAAGGGTGGGAGATCAAATCCCCCACCCCAACTTGAAACTCGAAACCCGAAACAGTTCCTTACTGCTTTTCGTCGATATACGTCGAAATTCTTCCGGTCCACTTGTTGTCCACGACCTCGGTCATTTTCTTGCCGTCGGCCGAGACGGAGATCTTACTCACGCTATAGAGTTTCCCATCGCGTTTGGAGGTCACTTCAATGGCACGGTCGCCTAACTTCTTCACCGACACAGTCTCATTGGCGTAGGTGCCTTTCACCGGCGATTCTGCGCCGCCGAACTTGGCCATCCAGCTTACGCCGGTCGGCGTGGACATGCTCACTTCATCGCCCGAGACCTTCCAGGTGCTAGTGAGTCCGGCGGTATCTTCCTGGATAGTCTGAATACGCCAGGAGCCCGAAGTCGCGTTGGAACCCGCAGGCCCTTTGGCAAGCCGCATGTATTTGGTTTCGAACTTATAGGGCTGGCTGCCGTCGGCAGGATACGTGGTGCCCGCCACGGTGAGCGTCTTCCCGTCGGCGGAGAGCGTCCGGGTGGAATCGCCGGTGGGCTTTCCAGCCTTCTTGGTGACGGCATGAATCGAATTGGCGTTCACTACCTGTATTGAGACGGTGTCATAGGGCTGGCCGGTGACAGCCTGGTCCTTGCCGTCGGCCTTGATATTGATTTTAGGTACGCAAGTTTCGCAATCGTACATTCCATTGTTGACGGAAAAAATGTATGGCTTGGGCGACAGCTTGGACTCGGCCATGTTGGTCTTCCAAGTGCCGTCGAATGGGCTCTGGGCAAACATCAGAACCGGGAACAAACACATCACCGCGCAGAGCAGCTTCTTCATCCTTATCTCCTATGTTCAATCTCTGTTGGAAAGCAGACTCACTATACACGCCAAGGGAAGATTCAGCTAGAACCGGATTGGCTTTTCGCTCTTCTCTTTTCGCCAGAATCCGACCAGGAGAGAAGTGAGTCCTACGCGTCGTAAGCTACCTAACCCAACTCGCGAGCAGCGCGCGAGTAGCAAAATCCCCGCTCAAGCAAAATCAGCTTGCCGGCGGTTTCTTTGATCACTGTTGCGAGTGGTCAAAGCGAAATGAGGAATTGATCCCATCATAATCGGCTCGCACGACGCGGCCCTCACGTTCCAGCAAGCCCGCAGTCGCCAGAGCGTCAACATCGTCATGGACGCGGCGATAGTCGCGCTTGAGTTGTTGAGAGAGCGCGCGAATGCTCCGGACGGGATGACGGTGAACATGCTTGAGAAGCTCCCATCGCTTTGGGGTCAGAAGCGACAGAAGTCCTTCCAGGCTTTCGAACGACAGATGCCGCTCGCGAACCCTTTTGCCGTTCTCCAGGCGATGCCAGGCGTCGATAAAGCGACGACCGCTGTCTTCGAGAGCGCCGCCTACGTGAACTTCCAATTTTTCCTTCATATGGTTTCTCTTCCTTCTCCGATAGACGCCACGTCGGCCAGGAAGTCCGAAATCAATCGCTCAACTGTCGAAAACCTGTAGGGCATCTCGCGGTTTCCACAGTGGCGATGGTCCCCTTTCGGTTTTTCGTTATCGTAGCCAATGAGTCGCTTTCCATCGTTGCCGTAGAACAACGAATATTTGAGCCGATGCTTGCTGCCCCGAACAGGAGAGCGCACGGCATAAA
>JBEKTC010000419.1:0-5059 GCA_049516475.1 Candidatus Korobacteraceae bacterium
GTCCAGGTTCCGCCCGCTGCGGGCGTCAACTCGAACACCGTTCCGTCGGCGGAAGTGCCGCCGTTGTAAGTCGTGCCGTAGAGATTGCCGGCGGCATCGAAGATCAGGCCGGCAAGGGGGGCAGTTCCGTCCGTGCCGTTCCCATTCCAGTTGAAGCTATATAGTACCGTCTCCGTCCAGCCCCCGCCCTGTATGGGCGACAACTCGAACACCGTCCCGCAATGAATATCGCCATAACCGTTATAGCAGTTACCAGTGCCGCCCTGGGAAGTCGTGCCGTAGAGATTGCCGTTGTTATCGAAGATCAGGCCGGCGACGGGAACATCCCCGTCTGTGCCGTTGAAGTTATGCAGCACCCTTTCTTGGGCAGCTGCCAAGGTGCTCGTCACAAACAGGGTCGCAGTAAAGATCGCCAGGGCCGCCCTCGATCCGATGGAAAGTCTCTTGCCTTGCATGTGTAGTCCTTTACCCCAGAACTTCAAGAAACACGGTCGGAGGCGACCGCCATCGCGGCACAAAACGCACAACCGATGTGGACCGTCTTAGAGAGCATGAATTTCCCCATGGCAGGTGACTTGCGATGCACATGCCGCCCTTCGGGAAGAATCTCCTGGGACCGACTGAGAGGGCCCGTTAAAGTTCGCTTCCGGCTTCCACGCCGGACTGAATTGCTGGAGCGGGCAATGCTCAATGTCGCCGGGACGTTCAATCCGGCCTTCGAGCTTGCGAATGGAAGCAAATGTTAGCAGTACTGCGGCGCGTGTCAAGGACTTTTCGCGCAGGAGGTGCAATTCCCATTGTGGGAAATGGAGAAGCAGATTGGCACCTTCGTAACTTGACTTGATTCTGGTGCAATCGAATACTGAATGGTTAGGGTGGGATCCGCCTGGCTCTGGCGCTCCTGGGAGGAAGCAGTCAGCAGCCAGTAGTCAGCAGTCAGCAGTCAGCAGTCAGTAGAAGAACTGCAAATCATTGTTCCGCATAGGTTTGCGGGGAAAGATAATGGAATGAATATTTTGCGGAGAAGGGGTTAGGAATCATGCACTTAGACCGCCAACTAACTCCAATGGAATCAATATTTTGATATAAAGCCTTTATTCGCAACATAAATTCTTGTGGGGGGGTTACCTAGACGAGTCTTGCAAACTGCGAGGCCACCGAGCGAGGTTCCGGCAGGGATGAAGGAGCAGGTAGGAGGAAGTTATGAATCTGGATCGCTTTATCAAGGCACTGCTGGTGGTCATCGCAGTGCTGCTTGGGATGCTTGTGTTGCGGCCAATCGTTCAGCCGGAGCCGGTGAGAGCGCAGGCGGACGAGGGCTATCCGTTTTATGTCGAGCCGGGTTACACGACGATTCGCAAACCCGATGGCACCGCGCAGGTGTACGGCAAGGTCGTCATCGATATGCGCAACGGCGACATCTGGGGATTTCCAACGCTGGTGCAGGGTCCGTATCCAGTGGACGCCGCGCAGACCAAGCCGCCGAAGTCGTCTCCCATGTACCTGGGGAAATTTATGTTCAGCGAAGCGTCGCGATGAAAGGTAGTGGCCAGTAGTCAGTAGTCAGATTAGAACCTATGAGTTGAAGAATTGCCCACAATGCAAACTTTGATTAGTTCGCGGCGAAGTCCCTCAGCGGTTAAAGCCGGAGTGATTTTGCCGGCATTACGGACGGCCTGAAGTGTGTGCGTGAGAACCGTGTCGTCCCCGAGCTTTTTGCTCCACTGCCCAAGGGAAAACTCAGTTCTCACGCAGACTGTTCAGGCCGTCCCCTTCAGGGGCTGAAGCCCCCAGGATTTTAGTGGGCTTGGCGGCACGGCTGAAAGCCGTGCCCTGACACAAACCACTCGCGCCCCGATGCAAAGCAGTTCTGTCCTGACACAAAGCAGGTGGAGTCCGATGGGAAGCGATTGCGCCCTGATACAGACCAGCCGTGTCCTTATGCAATGCAGTTACGAGTCGAGGTCCAGAGTTGATCAAAGTTTCCTTGAGTATCTGCCGACCAATCCAGCCGAAGGGCAATCGTTGCCTAAGCGGTTGTGCTGGGCTCCAGGTCGAAGCGCTGGGCCATCATCTCGACGATCTCTTTGCCGATCTCGAGCGAGGCGGTTGCCGCCGGCGAAGGCACATTGCACACATGGATCATGTTCGCGCTATGGACGAAATGGAAGTCGTCAACCAGGTTACCGTTGG
The DNA here is from genome assembly GCA_049516475.1 of Candidatus Korobacteraceae bacterium. Taxonomy (GTDB): domain Bacteria; phylum Acidobacteriota; class Terriglobia; order Terriglobales; family Acidobacteriaceae; genus Bog-257. The sequence goes on from JBEKTC010000419.1 coordinate 2,194, forward strand.
CGTCGACGGCCTGCGCGCGCACTCCCGAGCCGCCCTGCGCCAGGTCCGATTCCTGAAGCTCCGGCACCATTTTCTGGAGGGCCTTAACGAATGCCGCTTTCACCCACGAGCGGTATTGTTCCGCCAGCCCCATGCGCCAATATTTCCTGGCCATCTTCCAGAAGCCGGAAAAGCGCAGGGTCTCCAGCGCTTCCGCCGGATTGGGAGACGCGCCGGTGTAGCCTTCCCGTCGAAAGGCCAGCAACGCGTTCGGTCCGGCTTCGACGCTTCCGTTCACGCGGCGGGTGAAATGGACTCCGAGGAAGGGAAATCGCGGATCGGGAACCGGGTAGATCAGGGCCTTCACCAGGTTGCGGCGTTCAGGGCGGACCTCGTAGTACTCGCCACGGAACGGGATGATCTCGAGGTTGGTCTGCACGCCGGCCATGCGCGTGATGGTGTCGCTGTAAAGTCCGGCGCAGTTGATGACGTAGCGCGCGCGAAAAGTTCCGGCGCGGGTTTCGACAATGTTGGTCCCGCCGTCCTCACGCAGCGCCACAACCTTGGCGCCAAGGACGAGCTCGCCGCCGGCTCGCTGGATCAACTCGGCGTACTTCTGGGCGACGACGGTGTAGTCGACGATGCCGGTGGAAGGCACTTGCAGGGCGCAGATTCCAGCGCAGTGCGGCTCGATCTCGCGGAACTGCTCGCGTTGCAGCATGCGCAATCCGGGCACGCGGTTGGCAGTGCCGCGCCGATGCAGGTCCTCAAGTCGCAAAACCTCTTCGGGAGTGGTGGCAACCACCAGCTTGCCGCATTCCTCGAAAACCACGCCGTGCTCCTGACAGAAGCGTTTCATGGAAGCTGCGCCGGCGACGCAATTGCGCGCCTTCAAGGAGCCGGTCTTGTAGTAGAGGCCGGAATGGATCACTCCGCTGTTGTGGCCGGTCTGGTGAGCGGCTACGCGGTCCTCCTTGTCCACGATGATGATGCGCATCTGGGGGAAGCGGCTCGTGACTTCCATGGCTGTTGCCAGCCCTACAATTCCTGCGCCAATGACGAGCAGGTCCGATTCGCGGTCAGTCATATTTCAAGAGCAGGTCCGATTCGCGGTCAGTCATATTTCAAGTCCAGCAAAACCCGCGATTATACGGCGCGTAGGGCCACGTCGCTATGACGGGCGTCACACCCAAAAGGCAGTTTCGAGTTTCAAGTTTCGAGTTTCGAGCAGAGGATACGAAAGGAAAAAGGCAGTTTCAAGTTTCGAGTTTCCAGTTTCGAGCAGGGGATGCGAAAGGGAAAAGACAGTTTCAAGTTTCGCGTTTCCAGTTTCGAGCGCGGACAGTTTAGGCGTTTGCCGGCAGGAGGCCCGAATCCCGAAATTAGCCCAGGCGCGGCGGAAAGAGACTTCCACCACTTTAGAGACTCGCACGCTTTCGACTAAGAGGGTAAACTGTTGCCCGAATGTCACCAGGAATTGAAGTGGCGGGACGCACGGATGTCGGACGGGTGCGTCCGTCGAATGAAGACCATTTCGGCTACGACGAACGGCTCGGCGTGTTCGTAGTGTGCGATGGGATGGGCGGACACGCGGCCGGCGAAATCGCCAGCCAGATCGCCGTCGACACCGTGCTCAGCTTTTTTCGCGAACGGAAGCCCAGCGTGCAGGACAATGCTTATCTTGACGACGCGCCGCTGGGAGCACGGTTGCTGGCCGAAGCGGTGAAGAAGGCCAACGACGCCATCCTGGCTTACGCGGAAGAGAATAAGAACACCTCCGGGATGGGCACAACGCTGGTCGCCGTCCGCTTCGCCGATGGCGTATTCAGCATTGCCAATGTGGGCGATAGCCGCATCTATCTCTTTCGCGAAGGCCAGTTGCTGCAGTTGACGGAAGATCATTCGCTGGTGATGGAGCAGGTACGCCGCGGTATGATCACGCTCGACCAGGCCAAGCGCTCCTCGGCGCAGAACATCATCACTCGCGCCCTGGGCACTGCTGCTGCTGACCACCGACGGCGTATTGCGTCACGTGGACGATGGAGAGATCAGCGACATCTTGCTGCAATTGCCGTCGCTGCAAGCTGCCTGCGATACCCTCATCGACGCCGCCAATGAAGGCGGAGGCGAGGACAACTCCACCTGCGTCCTGATTCGAGTCCCCAACGGTGCGACGTCGCAAGCGAAGCGTCCAAGTGACGACCCGAAACCAAACGCGTCGTCATAAGAAATAAGTTGTTTTCGCAGGAAAGGAATATAATCACTCGCTTGGGGCCGAAATGAAAATCCCGATAGACGAGGAGGCTGTTTGTGCGTAAGACACTTCTGATTACCTTGGTGCTGCTAGTTTCTGCGGTGTTGCTGCAAGCGCAGGATTCGATGTCCAAATCCGGTCCGACTACGATTACAGGTTGCCTGGCGACCGTGGGCAATAACTACACACTCACCGACAGCAATGGGAAGGTCTACCAACTTTCCGACGAAGCGAATAAGTTGACCAAACATGTTGGCCACGAGGTCAAAATAACCGGTACGCCTGGCGTAAGGACTCGGGACACGACTCAGCAGGGAACTGAATCGACCGTGAAGGAGACGCCCGTTATCAGAGTGAAGACCGTGACGCATGTAGCGGATAAGTGCCAGTAGGTTGGGCACAGCATCATCCTTGTTGTCTACTGAGCGTTGACACGTAGTTTGTCCACGGTCGGCCTTTGATCCATCGAAGGTCGACGCCACATCAATGCGCTCTGGTTGATATTCTTCCGGCCCGGGCCGACAGGAGCTTAAGCGCAAGCGGAACCCTTCACCGCGCCCAGCCGCTTGCTCCTCACTCTGATTCAGAACGGCAGCACCGGGAATCGACGGCGCACGTAAAGGCGCTCCCTCG
>JBEKTC010000420.1:0-3225 GCA_049516475.1 Candidatus Korobacteraceae bacterium
TCGCTCACAATCTCTTCCAGCGCAAACAACACTGCCGCCAGAGGCGTATTAAACGCTGCCGCAATTGCTGCTGCCGCGCCTACCGGCAGAAGCGCCTTCACTTTTTCGGGCCGCAATCTCAGGAAGCGCCCCAGCACGGAAGCAATGCCCGCGCCAACTTGGACGGAAGGTCCCTCGCGGCCCAGCGGAATTCCGCTGGCCAGGGTTGCCGAGGTGCAAAAGAACTTTCCCAGCACGGTGCGCAGGGTGATGCGGCCGTCGCGGGCGAACAGTGCAGCCTTGGTTTGCGGCACTCCGCTGCCGCGCGCGTCAGGAAAATAGCGGAACAGCAAGTAACCGATGCCCAGTGAGCCTGCGACCGGGAACAGCACCCGTCGCCACCTGTCGCCGCCCGCCGGATACAGCCGCATCCCGGCTCGTTCCGTCAGCAAGATAAAAGCGACGACCGCCAAGCCTGTCAGCGCGCCGATCACCAACGCCAGCACCAGGAACACCTGGTCCTCACGTTGCTGCAACTTGGCCGCGAGATATAAGCGCGGCGCTCTCCACCAGCTTCCGCTCGTCTTCTCGCCGCTGTCGCTCATCTCTCTTGGGGTGACCTCCGAAGATCATACCCCTCGGATTGCTTTTGGAGGGCACATTTGACGTCGTCATGCGTGCCTAATGCGGTGCCGGTGTGGTCGAGACCCACGCCCATCCGGCCCCAAATTGTTCCGTGATCGCAAGAGTCATGGCGCGTAAGGTCTGCGCCGTCTTGAAGGGGCGCAGCTTCAGCCATGCCCTGAGCTTGCCGAATGGGTGCGCCGTTGCCAGTCCTATATTTTTTGTCATCCCGAGCGAAGCGAGGGATCATGCTTTTCCTCACCCACCCCTTGCATCCCGCCGCCGGAACACGGAAACTGTACAGACAGCCTGCATGAATATCGCAATCTTCGGCGGCACCTTCGATCCTGTTCATCGCGGACACCTTGTCGTGGCCCGCGCCGCGCTTGCGAAGTTTGCTCTGAAACAGGTCTGGTTCATTCCTGCCGACATTCCGCCCCACAAGCAGAAAACGCCGATTACGTCCTTCTATCACCGCTATGCCATGATTGCTCTGGCCTTGGCGGGTGAGAAAGCCTTCGTGCCGTCGCTGCTTGAGGCGCTGGACCCCGAGCGGCCGGCTAAGGAACGCAAGCCGAGTTACTCCATCGATACCGTGCGGCGCGCGAAAAAGACGCTCGGCAAGAGTGACCACTTATACTTTTTGATTGGGATGGACGCGTTCCGCGACATCGCCAAATGGTACAAGGCGGAAGAACTGCTGGCGGAGTGCGAATTCATCGTCGCGGCGCGTCCGGGATATTCGCTGGCGGATGTGGCGTCATCGCTTCCGGAAAAGCTGCGCCCGCGAGCCGAAGTCACCAAGCTATTCCGCAAGCAGAAGATGTCGGGGCCTCTGGTGCTGCCGGGAGTGACGTTGCACATGTTGCCGGAGACGCACGAGAACGTCTCGGCCACGCAGATTCGTGCGGCGGTGGATCGCGGCGCGGCGCTGAAACGACTGGTTCCCGAGGCCGTTGCGGAATACATCCAGAAGGAACGGTTGTACCGGAAAACAGGGGCTACGGGCTAGGGATGAGGGATGAGGGATGAGGGATTGGCTTTATTGACGAGCTTGCGTCAAGCTTATGTCTGCGCTTGTTGGCGAGTAAGCTTCGAAACGCGACAATCGAGTCCCGCATGCGGGACGGGAACATGATAGCCCAGCACGGAGCCCGCCGCGGCGGGCGGAGTGCTGGGTAGGCCGAACAATCGAGCTGAGCCCCTCGGGGGCGGCACATACGATCTGAACGCGTCGCCTCCATGAAGTTTGGCGAATAGCGAACAGCGAAAGGCGAATAGCGGACCCTACAGCATGAAGAAAAATGAGTTGAGATCGCAGGTTGCCCTTGCCGTGCGCGCCTCCCAGGAGAAAAAGGCCGACGACATCACGGTCCTGCAATTGGATGAAAGTTCCAGCGGCTTCACCGATTATTTTCTGCTGTGCTCGGGCGCAAATCCGCGCCAGGTGCAGGCCATCGCCGATGAAATCGACCACCGGCTGAGCGCCATCGGCGTGCAGCCCAAGCACACCGAGGGCTATACCCAGGCCGACTGGTTGCTGATGGACTACGTCGATTTCGTCGTGCACATCTTCTCGGAGAGCGCCCGCAAGTTCTACGGCCTGGAGCGGCTGTGGAAGACGGCCACACGCATCGAACTGGCTGATCTGGAAAAACCTGCGCGCAAACCCGCAGCCGCCAAAACGTCGAAGCGTGCAACGGTGGCGGCCAAGTCGACCAAGACGCCGGCGAAATCCGCCGCGCGCAAGCGTGCTCCCGCTAAGCGCACGCGCAAGAGTTCTGGCCCGTGAGACTTCACATCGCATGGATTGGCCGAACCAAAAGTCCGCCAATTCAATCGTTGACCGCGGAATATCTGAAGCGGCTGTCGCGCTTCGCGGCTTGCGATGCCCATGAGTTGTTATCGGAGTCCGCGCTCCTCAAGCTGCTGGAGAAGAGCGCCGGCCGCACGCGTCCGGTGCTGGTGCTGCTGGATTCGCGAGGCCGCCAGCTCACCTCGGAAGAGATCGCTAACTTCCTCCAGTATCACCAGTCTCACGATACGCAGGAGTTGCTGTTTGCCGTTGGCCCGGCCGATGGCTGGAGCGATGCGACGCGCGCGGCGGCCGATAGCATGCTCTCCTTCGGCAAGATCACGCTGCCGCACGAACTGGCGCGCGTGGTGTTGCTGGAGCAACTCTACCGCGGCTTCACTATATTGCAGGGCCATCCCTACCACGGCGGACATTGAGCAGCTTCAGAGCCGTGGTTGAGGTGAGGGTGGAGCACCGCTTCAGCGGTGCAATTAGCTGACCTAGAATTGATCTGAGTCCCGTAGGGACGTAGCTTGAATCTCAATTATGCAGTGGAACGATCGCTCGAGATTTGCCTCAAACTAGCCGCGCAGCGGCGACATTTGTGTTAGCCGCGGAGCGGCGGCACTGCCATGACACAGACACCGTAGGGACGGCAGGTTTGAAAACATTCTGAGGGTCGAAACTCCTCGTGGGGAACAAATGGATTTTCTTTGCCGCAGAATCGCATTTCTATCTATCGCATTGACGGTCGCTGCCACTCTTTCCCACGCTGCGGGACAATCCGCTCCGCAATCTCCCGCTCCTTTTCCGCCGCTGGAGCAATG
>JBEKTC010000421.1:0-5394 GCA_049516475.1 Candidatus Korobacteraceae bacterium
GGTCAACCTGCCTATTGGCCGCCTCCCGGGCGATATCGTCTATCGCGGAAAGAACACCACCTTTTACTTCCCGCTGATGACCTCGATTCTCCTCAGCATCATCTTGTCGCTGGTGCTGTATTTCGTAAATCGGATGAGGTAGAAAGGCCGCTGTTCGCCTTTCGCTATTCGCTCTTCGCTTTTCGCCAGAGCCGTTGGCCTTGAGCTCTTAGCTCTTAGCTTTTAGCAACCCGACGATCGCCGCTGTTTGACCAGCATTCGCCGAAGAAACTAAACAAGCTCTTGTGACTTTTTGCTAAGAGCTAACAGCTAAAAGCCAAAAGCCAAAAGCCAAAAGCGAATAGCGAATAGCGAATAGCCAATAGCGAAGAGCGAAGAGCGAAGAGCGAAGAGCGGCCTTCCCGCTTGATACACTTCCTCCATGTCCGGCACGGAACAACTCGGGCTGATGTTTCAGGCGCCGGCGCGCAAGATCTATCCCGTGCGCGAACTGGTTGCCGCCGTGCGCACCCAGGTGGAGCGCGCCTTCACCGACGTTTACGTGGAAGGCGAAATCTCCAACTACCGCCCCGCGGAATCCGGCCATCTCTACTTCACCCTGAAGGATGGTACAGCTCAGCTTCGCGTGGTGATGTGGCGGACGCAGGCCCGCCTGTTGCGGTTTCGTCCGGAGAACGGCCTGCAGGTCATCGCTCGGGGCCGTGTCACCGTCTATGACGAGCGCGGCGACCTGCAATTCCAGGCCGAACATCTCGAACCCAAAGGGACGGGCGCATTACAGATTGCGTTTGAGCAGTTGAAGGCCAAGCTGGCCGCCGAAGGGCTCTTCGAGCAGGCTCGCAAGAAGCCTGTTCCCGTCCTGCCGCGGCGCATCGGCCTGGTCACTTCGCCGCGCGGGGCCGCGGTGCAAGACATCCTGAACATCCTTCGCCGCCGGCACGAGTCAGTGAATGTGCTTATCTATCCCGCGCAGGTGCAAGGCGATGTTGCGGCTGCCGAGGTGAGCGCCGGCGTGCGCTACTTCGGTCGGCACGGCCATGTCGACGTCATCATCGTGGCGCGCGGCGGCGGCTCGTTCGAAGACCTGTTTGCCTTCAACGATGAAGGCCTGGCCCGCACCATTGCAGCGTCTGACATTCCGGTGATCTCCGCCATCGGGCATGAGACCGATTTCACCATTAGCGATTTTGTCGCCGACCTGCGCGCGCCCACACCGTCAGCCGCGGCCGAGCTGGTCATCCGCTCCAAGCACGAGCTGTCGGAGAAGCTGCAAGGCTTCTACAAGCGCATGACGCAGGCCATCAACTACAAGCTGCTGCGGGCCAACAACGCTCTCTCCGCGATGGCGCAGCACGCCGTCTTCGCGCGCATGCAGGACAGCATTGCCCGCCGCCAGCAGCGGGTTGACGAACTGGTGTACCGGTTGGCGCAGTCGCAGTCGCGCCTGCTGAAGAACCAAACTCGCCGCGTCGATGCGCTGGAAGCCCATCTCCGTCGCCACGATCTGCGCGTTCGCACCGGCGTCATGCGCCGCCAGTTGGAATCCCGCGCAGGCGAGCTGAACTCCGCCATCTTACGGCTGCTGGTCGCGCGGCGAACGGACCTCGATCGTCTTGCCGTCGCCCTGCGCGGCGCACCGGAAATAATTCTGCTGCGACGGCGCTCGCGCTGGGATCGAGCCCGTAGCAGTCTGGAAGCGCTTTCTCCGAAGGCAATCCTTGCCCGCGGCTACGCGCTGGTCTTCGATAACGATGGCCGCCTGGTGAAGCAAGCCTCCCAGCTCGCGCCGGGCGAACACGTTCGTACTCAGCTCGGCCGCGGCGAATTCGTATCACAGGTGGAGCGGGTTGAGGACGAGAGCAATCCCAAGTAATTTCCTGGATGAGTGCGGAATCGCCGGTTGCTACTCTGACCGTGTCTTTTCAGCGCGTGGCGCGGCTGTAGCTGCTCGCCGGGCGGGCTTGCGTCCGGTGATGAACCACACGTCGCGATACACACTCGCCGCCTTGACACCCTGGAAGCCGCAAGACTTCATCGCTTCCACCATGTCTTTCCATGTGGCCAGTCCAAACGACGATCCCGCGAAGTGTTCGACGAGCCGGTCCAAGGGCTTGGTGCCGTCTTCGGAGAGGTAGCGATCCACCAGGACGACGAGCCCTTCGGCGGGCAGACTCTTGTAGGCGCTGCGCAACAGCTGCTTCGATACGGGGCCGATATCGCAAAACATGATTACGTCATGGCCTGCGGGCAAGCGGTCGTGAATGTCCCCTGCCAGCGTCTGGACGCGTCTGGAGAGCCCAGCGCGCCGAATGTTTCCGGCAGCCACTTCGCATACGGGTGCGATGTCGAGAAGGGCGGCTTGCAGGTGAGGGTTCCGTTTTGCCAGCGCGATGGACATCACGCCGGAGCCACCGCCTACATCCAGCAATGTGCTGTGCTGCGACAGGTCCAGGTATTTCGCCAGCGCTGCGGCGTCGTCCTTGTGAAAGTGATACAGCATCTGGGTGAAGTTTTCGGCCTGAGTGTGGTCGCGCTTCATTGCCTCGGTATAGCTCGGCCTCTTCAGCCGCAAGATCGACCTGTAGCGTTTTCCCGACGCCAGCGCCTTCTCCAGCACCGTGAGCGCTTCGAACGCCTCCACGCATTCGTTGGAATACTGCCGCGTCCAGTAGATGGAGCGTTCTTCGACGAAGTATTTCTTCGCGAAAGGCGTGTTCCCATAAGCGCCCTTCGCTTTGTCGAGCAGTCCCAGCGCGGCCAGCGAGTTCAGAAATGCCTGGAGGTAGAACTTGTGGATCTTGAGCGCACGCCCGATTGCCTCCGCTTTCATGCGCTTTCCGTGGAGCAAGCGGAAGACTTGCAGCCTCTCCGCGGCGACGATCAAACGCGAGACGACGAAGGCCTTCTGAATGTCAATCTTGGCCAGTACTGCCTTGGGAAACTTGTCGAGTGTTGGTTTCTCCATGGAGCCTCCTCTGTGTTTGAGAGCGCGTCAGGAAAGCTAAGCCGTAGTTGCGACACAGTCTGGCTCTGTTGACATCCCTATGTGCCGCCCCTGAAGGGGCTCAGTTTCAATACTGCAGCCTACCCAGCGCTGAAGAGGCTGTTACGAAACTGTGCCGTCCCTACGGGACTCGGCGATTTTTTCCCACTCTACCCAGCACTGCGCCTCCGGCTCCGTGCTGGGCTAGACTATTTCGCGCCTATACGGCGCTCTTTTCGTTGCGGCTTGTTCCACCGATGCAACTGCGAACGGCGTTTCGTAACCACCTCTGAAGCGCTGGGCTATCATGTCGCCGTCCCGCAACGCGGGACTCGAGTGCTGGCTCTCCACACTTATACGCCGACCCTGCGGTTGCTAGTTGCGGCTAGGAAATCAGCAGAGCCACAGTCTCTGAAGGCCATCCCCTTCGGGAATCCGACTTAATCCGAGGCTCCGTAGAACTTATATCTTATGGCCTTGGGCAGACTACACCGATTTCTACCAAGCTAGGCTTCCCGCTGCATTAGAATTGAACAGAATCGTTAATTAGCTGTATCCAGTAGGGAAATACTCCGAATTTGTTTTTTCGAATCATGGCGCGTCACTCTTTCTGCCGCCAAAGGTACCAGGATGCTGCAGCGTTTCGGCCACATTCCGCAATTCTCGGTGATCTCCATCATCGACATCCTGGTTGTGGCATTCATTATTTACGAGTTCCTCAAGCTCATTAAGGGCACGCGCGCGATTCCGATGCTGGTCGCGGTGGTATTGCTGATCGTGGCATTCTGGCTGGCGCACATCGAACAACTGCGCACTGTCGACTGGCTTGTCACAACCCTGTTTCCTTACGCGATCTTCGCGCTCATCGTGGTTTTCGGCGCCGAAATTCGCCACGCTCTGGCGCGTCTCGGCCGCCGTCTCTCTGCAGCTCGCGGAGGCGTGTTCGACGGCACCGACAGCTATGAAGACATCGTGCTGGCCGCCGACCACTTCACCCAAACCGGTACCGGCGCGCTCATCGTCATCGAGCGTGAGATCGGCCTGCGGACCTTTATCGAGAGCGGTGTGCCGCTGGACGCGAATCTTTCTTACGATTTGCTGATCACCATCTTCCGGCCCAGCGCGCCCTTGCATGACGGCGCGGTCATCGTGCAGAAAGGGCGTATCGCCGCCGCTGCCTGCTTTTTGCCGCTGTCGATGAATCCCGTACTATCCACGCAATTTGGCACGCGGCATCGGGCGGCCATCGGCATCACCGAAGAGACCGACGCTATTTCCGTCGTCGTCTCAGAAGAGACGGCAGCCATCAGTATCGCCGTAGGCGGCGCTATCGAACGCGATATCACCGTTGAATACCTGCGCGAGCGGCTTAGCGAGCTTCTGCGCCGCTACGTCCCGACGGCGTCGCTGCCCACTACTGTGACCGACCGCGAGTTGGCCAGCGAAGATCGCAGGCTGGAACGCCTCAGCCATGAGAAGGACCTAGCCGACGGAGCGGAACGTTAGCCATGCGCCCATCGGTTGGCAATCTCTTTCGCAAATACGTGCTCAAGAACCTGCCGTTCAAGCTGGTCTCGCTGGCCATTGCCATTCTGCTGTGGTGGTCGGTAGGTCGCAATCAGCCCATCGAGATCCCCATGACCGTGCCGGTGGAGTTCCAGAATGCGCCGGTAAACCTCGAGATCAATTCCGACTACCCGTTCCAGGCGCGGCTCACTTTGCGCGGCCCCCAGCTATTGCTGCAGCAGTTGAACCCTTCCGAGGTCCATGCGATTCTCGATCTGCAGCAGGCTGTTCCCGGCGAGCGCACCTTCGATCTTTCGCGCAAAGACATTCACGTGCCCCGCAATGTGAGCGTGGTGCAGATTATGCCGGCGCAGTTTCACATCAACTTTGATCGCAGCATGGCCCGGACGGTCCCGGTGCAGCCCCGAGTGATTGGCACTCTGCTGAGCGGATATGGAATAACAGCAGTGACGGCGACGCCGTCTACGATTACCATTGTGGGGCCGGAGCGAAGAGTGCAAGCCATAAAAATGGCGATGACCGACCCTGTGGATGCTACCGGCGTGGTCGGAGAGGCAACATTCACCACCCATGCTTACGTATCCGATCCGCTGGTGCGGGTGCGAACGCCCCAGCCAATCCAAGTGACCGTTAGCACAGGAAAGGTTTCCAGCAAGGTGGGCCGACCTTGAGCGGCGCGGCGGCGAGATTCATGCGGCAATTATTCGGGACAGACGGAATTCGGGGAGTCGCAGGCGAGTATCCACTCGACCAGAAGACCGTCTTTGCGATTGGGCGCGCGCTGGGGCAACGGGTGGCGGCCCGCGATCAGGCAGTTCACGTCATTGTTGGCCAGGACACGCGCGAGTCGAGTTGCTGGATCGGAGCGGCCCTGGCGGCGGGTC
>JBEKTC010000422.1:0-3200 GCA_049516475.1 Candidatus Korobacteraceae bacterium
ATGAACAGAAAAAACGGGAAGACGAGATCGGTCGGCGTCCAGCCATTCCAACTTGCGTGTTGTAACGGCCAGTATGCGGAGTCGCTGCTCTGATTGTTGACCACGATCATGGCTGCAATCGTGGCTCCGCGAAACAGGTCGAGCGAGAATAACCGTCCTTGAGCAGAGCGCGTCTGCTCCACCCGATCCACGACGGCTGCGGTTGCGGTGCTCATGCTGGCGTTGACGATTGTACAAGCACGCGCCGTGGGAACTCCCATCTGGGTAGATCTGTTAGGCCTTTGAGAACTGCGCCTCGGCAAACTCGGTAACGCGCTCCAGCGCTGCCTGCATCTCGGCGTGATAGCGTTCCATGGCATCATCGCCGGCATCGGGCGGGACGAAGATCTTGCGGGCAACCCCCACATGAATTCGCGAGAAGGGCTTGGGGATGACCAGCCTGTCCCACGTCTTCAACACCCAAGCCCGCTCTACCGCGACATAAAACGCCGTGATGGCAACGCCGCTCATCCGCGCCAGCAGCACTGGCCCCTTCTTCGCGACATAGCGTGGGCCACGGGGGCCGTCGATGGTAAACGCCACGCCATTACCTTCGGCCAGCAGCTTGTTCATCTCCATCAGCGCGCGTTGCCCGCCACGCGAACTAGAACCACGCACCGGAACAAATCCAAAGCGGCTGATCACCCGGGCAATGTATTCGCCGTCGCGGCTTTGGCTGGTCATCACCGCCAGGTGCCGATGCCGAAAGAGCCAGGCTGCGGGCAACACACAGCGATGCCAGAAAGGAAAGATGCCGGGATGAATTTCGTCGAGGCCCTGGATGGCGCCTTCCTCAAACGTCATGGTCGACCGCAGCGTGCAGCCGATCAGCCGCAGCAGCAGGGGAACAATCCAGGAGACCAGCGTAAGCTGCGCTCGCTCCAGCAGCGAGAGGCTTTGGCCTCCGCGGTCGCCGGAATTAGCGCTGGATTTTTCGGGCACGCGAGAATTCTACCCTGCGTACCTCAGCCAGCGGCGCAACTCGGGAAGCGTGGGACGCTTGCCATACATCAGGATACCGATGCGGTAGATGCGCGAGGCCAGCGCCAGCAGTCCATAGACAGTCGCCACCATGATCGCGATGCAAAGCGCTATCTGCCACAGCGGCGGCTGCGCTACCAGAATCCGAACCAGCATCAGGATGGGGGCAAAGAAGGGAAAAATAGAAAGCCAGAAAGCCAGCGGCGAGTTGGGGTGCTGGATTACGAAATTCATCAGGACCACGCCCAGCACCAGGGGGACCATCGCGGGCCACTGCATCTGCTGCGCTTCGTGGTCGGTATTGACCATGGCGCCGATGGCCGCATACATCGAACTGTAGAGCAGGTAGCCCAAGAGGAAGAAAATCGCGAACGCGATCATACCTTCGACAGGGATGTGTACTTCGCCGAGGAACGAGCGGGACGCCAGCAGTCCCGGCACCGAGAACAGAATGGCGAAGGTCACCCATATCACGATTTGGGTCAGTCCCACCGCGCCCACGCCGAGGATCTTTCCCGCCAGCAATTGCCTGGGCGTGACCGCGGAGAGCAGCACCTCCAGGATGCGTGTGTTTTTTTCTTCAATGACGGAGCGCATTACGGCGATCCCGTAGATCAGCACCACCGAGTAGAGCAGCATGACCATGGCGAACGCGGTAAAAAATACCATCGTCCCGCTGGTACCTTCGCGGCCGTTTTCAATACGAATGGTCTTGAGTTTGATGGGAGTCAGTATGGTGTCGATCTCAGGCCCATTCATGCCCTTTTGCGACAGATGCTGCTTAGTGACCGCGGTCCTGACGGCATTGCGGATTTCGACGGACTGTCCAAAGTCGGCAGCCTCCTTGGTGCTGTAGATGACCTTGTGGTCTTCCAGAGCACTGTCGGTCAACCATAGAAAGCCAGTGATCCGGCCGTCGCTTACCTGCTGGCGCAGCCGGTCGGCTTCGGCGTCGCTGGTATCGGTATCGACCTGGATGCTATACACCGACGGTTTCATCTCTTCTTCTGTTTCCGGCGTTAGATCGGCCTTGGGTTTGGCCGCGCTCAGCTCCCGGCCAACCGCCGCCGCCAGTTGCGGATCGTTGGCAACCACGACGATGCGCTTCTCGGCGCCGGAATTCATCTCCTCAATTTTCTCAGGAATGAGCACGCTGCCGGCCATGAATGCCGGCATCAGCAGGGTGAAGATCACGAACGAGCGCGAGCGCACACGCTCCAGATACTCGCGTTGGATCAACATCCAGACCTTACGCATGCTTCCCCACCTGGTCGATGAAGATCTCCTCCAGCGAAGGCTCCAACAACTCGAAGCGGCTGATGCGGGCGTGGTCCACGGCCATGCGCAACAACTGCTGCGGGTCGGCACCCGGCTTCAGCCGCACTTCCACATAGTTGCCATAGTTGTTGAAGGATTGCACCAATTCGCAGCTCTCCAGACGGGGATCGCCTTCATACTGCATCTGCACGTGGTTCTTGCCGTAGCTCGCCTTGATCTTTTTCAGGTCGCCTTCCAATATCGCGTGGCCGTGGTCGATAAGGCAGATGGCATCGCAAAGCCGCTCCACCTGGTCCATGCGATGAGTGGAGAACAGAATGGTTTTGCCCGCTTTCTTCAGCTCGATCAGGATGTCCTTCAACATGACCGAGTTGGCGGGGTCGAGGCCGGCGAAGGGCTCATCCATGATCACCAGCTCGGGGTCGTGCAACAGCGCGGCTACAAACTGTATCTTCTGCTGCATTCCCTTGGAGAGTTCCTCGACTTTCTTGTCCGTCCACTCGGACAACTGCATGCGCTCGCACCAGGCCAGGGAACGCTTGCGAGCTTCCGTCTCAGAAAGGTTGTGCAAGGCGCCGAGGAGCACCAGGTGATCGAGAACCTTCATGCGCTTGTAGAGGCCACGCTCCTCAGGCAGATAGCCAACACGGTGCAGCAGTCCGCGATGAAAGCGCTCGCCGAACAGGCGGACCTCGCCCTCGTCGGGCATGGTGATGCCGATCATCATGCGGATGGTCGACGTCTTGCCTGCTCCGTTGGGGCCCAGCAGTCCGTAAACGCCGCCCGCACGAATGGCCAGCGAAAGATTGTCTACGGCTACAAAGCGGTCATAGGATTTGCGGATTCCCCGCAGCTCTACAATGTCAGCCATAAATTCAGTTTCGAGTTTCAGGTTTCAAGTT
>JBEKTC010000423.1:0-3161 GCA_049516475.1 Candidatus Korobacteraceae bacterium
TGCTTTGATTGTTGGCGTAGCGGTGGTCGCTGCGCTTTACATGCTGACCAACGCCGCCGTGCAATATGTGCTTCCCGCGGCCAGCATCGCGGCATCGCCGCGGCCGGTGTCGGATGTGACGGCCATTGCGGTGGGCGCGTGGGGAGCGGCAATTGTCTCGGCGGGGATGGCCGTGTCGATCCTGGTTACGATGAACGGCACCATCATGAGCGGCGCGCGCGTGCCCTTCGCCATGGCGCGCGACGGCTACTTCTTTAAGGCGATGGCCGATGTGCAACCGCGATTTCATACGCCGTCGGTCGCGCTGATTGTGCAGCTCGTGCTGTCGGTCGCGCTGCTGCTGTTTGCGGGAAGCTTCCGGCAACTGTTCTCGCTGGCGATCTTTGTGGAGTGGCTGTTCTACATGGTGGCGGCGAGTACGGTGTTCGTGCTGCGCAGGAAGGAACCGAATGCGGCGCGGCCATACCGGACGTGGGGATATCCGGTGGTGCCGGCGATGTTCATCGCGGCGGCGGCTGTGTTGTTGTACTACACCTTTACGGAGAACATCAGAAACTCAGCGTGGGGCGTGGTGGTGATTGCGGCGGGAGTGCCGGTGTATGGGTATTTTGCGAGGAAGAAGCAACTAGCAATTAGCAATTAGCAAACCCTTGTTCTCACAGAGTGCCATCGATCTTGGGCAGCACGGCGCGCAGGAGGGACAAGAACTTGCCGCGGACGCGTTCGCCGGTTTCGAGCACTTCCTCGGCGGTGATCTTCTCGCCCGTGATGCCGGCGGCCAGGTTGGTGACGCAGGAGATCGCCAGCACGTCAATCCCCAGGTGGCGCGCGGCAACCACCTCCGGCACCGTCGACATGCCGACCAGGTCGGCGCCAATCGTGCGCAGAAAACGAATCTCCGCCGGCGTCTCGAAGCTTGGCCCGGTCACCGCGGCGTAAACGCCTTCGTAAACTTTGTCACCAAGACGTTGTAACTCGGCTATCGCAATCCGGCGGAGCTGTCGGTTGTAAGCATCCGTCATGTCGGGATGGCGCAGCCCGAGCTGATCATCGTTCGGACCGACGAGTGGATTCTGTCCCTGAAGATTGATGTGATCCCGCAGCAGCACCAGCGCGCCGCGTCCAAATTCGGGATTGATGCCGCCGGCCGCGTTGGTCAGCACCACTGCTCGCACACCCATGCGCGCCAGCACGCGCACTGGGAAGACGACCTGCTGCGCCGTATAGCCTTCGTAGAGATGCACGCGGCCCTGCATCACCGCCAGCGGAAGATTGTCGAGGCTGCCGAGGACGAGCCGCCCAGCGTGGCCGATGGCCGTGCTCCTGGGGAAGTGCGGAATGCCTTCGTAGGGGATGGCCCCGGCGTCGCGCAGCTCGCCGGCAAAGGCGCCGAAGCCGGAGCCGAGAACCACGCCGATCCGCGGCCTCAGGGGAGTGCGTGCGAGGACAAACTGCGCGGCTTCTGCGGCGCGGGTGAACTCGTCAGCGGTAGGGTCTGGCATGATTTTCGGAGCTAGGCCAGCGGAAGATTTGGCGGCGCTATAGGGGTCCTTCGACTCCGGTGGCCAAAAGACGACCGCCTCCGCTCAGGATGACACATCGAAGGGGCGTTGGGTTACGTCCCAAAGCCGCTTCATTTCCCAATTTCTTCCAGATACTTCTCCGCTTCGAGCGCGGCCATGCATCCGGTACCGGCAGCGGTCACGGCCTGGCGATAATGCCGGTCGGCAACGTCGCCGCTGATGAAGACTCCGGGCGCGCGCGAACAAACGTAGCCCTCGGGAATCAGATAGCCATCACCATCGCGGGCGAGTTGGTCGCCAACGAATTGCGCGTTAGGAGTGTGTCCGATGCCGAGGAACATGGCGCCGGTGGGCATGTCCCACTGCTCGCCGGTCTTGAGGTTGCGCAGGCGCAGCCCGGTCACTTCCTTCTTGCTGACGTCCATCACGTCGTCGACGACGGTGTCGGTGAGGAACTCGATTTTGTCGTGCTTGCGGGCGCGGTCGAGCATGATCTTGGAGGCGCGAAATTCGCTGCGCCGGTGAATCAGGGTGACCTTGGAGGCGAAGCGGGTGAGGAACAACGCCTCTTCCATCGCCGAATCGCCGCCACCGATGACGGCGATCTCCTTGCCGGAAAAGAAAAAGCCATCGCAGGTGGCGCACGAGGAGACGCCGTGGCCGATGAGCGCATGCTCATTGGGCAGACCGAGCCAGCGCGCCGACGCTCCACTGGCGATGATGAGGGTGCGGGTCAGCAGCTTGTCGCGGCCGACGTTGACTTCGATGGGCTTCTTGCTGCCGTCCGCAGCTTTGCGACTGAGATCGACGCTGGCCACGTGCCCGGCGAGGAACTCTGTGCCGAAGCGCGAGGCCTGCATCCGCATGTTGTCGATGAGCTCGGGCCCCTGAATGCCGTCAGGGAAGCCGGGGAAATTTTCCACCAGCGTGGTGATGGCTAGCTGGCCGCCGGGCTCGTGGCCGTCGATGACCAGCGGCGAGAGGTTGGCACGGGCGGCATAGATGGCCGCCGTCAGCCCGGAACAGCCGGAGCCGATGATAATGACGTTGCGAATATTGTCTGGCATAGGGATTCGTTTGATTCTGGGGCGCGATGAAAGATGCAGCGAGGTGCGCCCAGTGGGATTCTAGCAAAGTGCTATCAGCCACTGCCCCGTCTAGGGGCCAGCGCACGGTTGGAGGAGGTATCATGTCCGTAAAGCGCCGAAGCAGAACAGGGTATCCAATCGACTTTTTCGCAGCGGGTCAGATCAGCTGAAAGCTGCCAGCTTTTTTTATGGCAATGCAACTTCCCACATCCGTCGACGTGCGGGCCTTCCTGCGGCGCGTGTTACGACCCAGGTCGAAGCTGGGGAAGACCACGCTCTGGTTCGGCTATCTGGCAATTGTCTTGGAGATACTGAACGCGATTATTCGCCCTGCTCCGGGAAGCATTCTTAGCGGATGGGCCAGCTTCATCAGCTCACTGTTTATTCTCTTTGTGCTCCTGATGAGCTTGCGCTGGGCGCGGCGAAAGCTGTTGTGGCGGCTGCGCAACCGGCTGATCGTCACCTACGTTTTCATCGGCGTGATTCCGCTGATTCTGCTGGTGGCCGGGGCGCTGGTAGCCGCATATCTTTTCGCCGGACAGTTCGCCAC
>JBEKTC010000424.1:0-3146 GCA_049516475.1 Candidatus Korobacteraceae bacterium
TGGTATGGGCGAGTGGTCGGCCACTCGGAAGTAATCCAGTTTGACGGGTCGTCGGCAAACCGCCGACTGAGAGCAGCCGACACGCCGTGGGTCACAAGAAAGGGTAGGGCGTTATACGGCCAGATGAAAGGAAGGCATTCGTAAACACTGGCCGACTTGCCGTTACTAATCCGTGGATCTCGTTTCGACTACTTCCGTGTAGCCGACAACACGCCCAAAATTGTCGCGTCATCTCCAACGTGCAGCTCAGGCTATAATTGCGCGAACCCATGGCTCTAACCTCTGGCACGAGACTTGGCCCCTACGAACTTGCCGCCTCCATTGGTGCGGGCGGCATGGGCGAAGTGTATCGCGCGCATGATGCGCGGCTGGGCCGCGATGTAGCGGTCAAAATCATTTCGGCGTCATTCGCCCAGGACGCCGGCCGTGTGCACCGCTTCGAGCAGGAGGCCCGTGCTGCCGCGGCGTTGAGTCATCCCAACATCCTCGCCGTATACGACATCGGAACGCTTGAGGGCAGCCCGTATATCGTCAGCGAATTGCTCGAGGGCTCGACGCTTCGCGATCGCCTGCGCGAAGGTCCGCTGCCGATGCGCAAAGTGGTTGACTACGCGCTGCAGATCGCGCGCGGACTGGCGGCGGCCCACGACCGCGGCATCGTGCATCGCGACCTCAAGCCCGACAACGTCTTCATCACGAACGACGGACGGGCAAAAATTCTGGACTTCGGTCTGGCGAAGTTGACACGACAAGAAACCGGCGTCGAGGACCTGACGCGCACCATCCAGAGCGAGCCTGGCATGATTCTGGGCACGGTCGGTTACATGTCGCCCGAGCAGGTACGCGGCAAAGACGCCGACCCACGCTCCGATCTGTTCAGCTTCGGCGCGGTGCTGTATGAGATGGTTTCCGGCTTGCGCGCTTTCAAAGGCGATTCGTCGGCTGACATTCTCAGCGCGATTCTCAAAGAGGAGCCGCCGGACCTGGTCGAGATCAACGCCAGCGTCTCGCCGGCGCTGGATCGCATCGTGCGGCACTGCCTGGAGAAGAATCCTGCCGAGCGCTTCCAGTCGGCGCACGATCTGGCCTTCGATCTTGAGACCCTGAGCAGCATCAGCAGAAGCTCGAAAGAGCTGCCGCTGCCGCCGCCGAAAACTCGCGTCTGGCTTTGGCCGGCAGTGATCGCCTTGCTGCTCGTGGCAACGGGTGTCGCATTCCTCGCAGGTCACGCGCGCCGCGCAACGGTGACGCCGGAATTTCACCAGCTCACATATCGCAGCGGCACGATTTACGGCGCTCGATTTACCAATGACGGGAACTCGATCCTTTATTCGGCGGCGTGGGAGGCCAGTCCGATTGAGCTTTACACCTCACGCTCCGATAGCGTAGAGGCGCGCTCGCTGGCGCCGAAGACGTTGGTAGCCGCAATTTCTTCCAAAAACCAACTCGCGGTTTTACTCGAACCGCAAGTAATTTCCGCCGGCAGTGTCCCGATAGCTGAAGGTACGCTGGCCCTGCTTCCCCTGGAAGGCGGCGCTCCCCGTCCCGTGCTGCAGCATGTGAACTATGCCGATTGGACGCCGGATGGTTCCCAACTCGCCGTGATCAGGACGGCGGAAGATACCACATTAAGCAGAAACATATTGCAGTTTCCTGTCGACACCACCATCTACACTCCGCCGCGTGGCTGGATCAGTCATGTGCGCTTCTCGCCCGACGGAAAGTACCTCGCCTTTCAGGAGCATGTTCCCGCCGGGGATGATGGAAAGCTGATCGTCGTCGACCATAGCGGAAAGAAAATTGCCGAATCCCCGCACTACGATTCCATCAACAGTCTCGCCTGGGCGTCGAATGAGGAGGTCTGGTTTACGGGCAGTCCAGGAGCCGATAGTCGCAGTCTGCGGGCTATGAATCTGCGAGGGCAAGTCCGCGACATTTATCGCGCGCCTGAGGATTTGACGATCTATGACGTCGCTGCCGACGGCCGTCTGCTGCTTACCGGCGACAGTAGCCGTCTGTTACTGATTGGTGGACAGGCTGGTTCGCCGGACAAAGATCTTACATGGTTGGGGTGGTCGCTTGCAGCCGCCATTTCCGACGACGGGTCAACTGTCTTGTTCAGCGAAAGCGGGCCAGCGGTCGGCGGTAATGCGGCGGTGTACATCCGCAAGCTTGATAGCGGCAGTCCCGCCGCCCTCCAGCTTGGCGGCGGATTACCAACCGACATCTCGCCCGATGGCAATTGGGTGGCGACGCTGGACTTTAACGTGCCGCCCAATATCGTCCTGTTGCCCACAGGCGTGGGCAAGCCGGTACAGCTTACCTCGAATGGTTGGGAATACAACCGCATCATGCATTGGATGCCGGATAGCAGCGGGGTCCTGGTGAACGCTGTAGAGCCGGGCCACAAAGCGAGGGTTTATGTGATCGACGTCAAAACCAAGCAGATTCAGCCCGTGTTGCCGGAAGGCGTCCGCGGCGGAACGCCTTCACCTGATGGCAAGTTGTTGCTCGGCAACGACGGAAACGCAAGAAAGATCTACAACCTGAAGGGCGAAGTGGTTACAACACTGGCGCAGGTGGGCCAAGGCGGTGCTGCGCCCTTGCAGCTGACCTTGGGGGACGTTGTTGACCGTTGGACGGCAGACGGCAAATCCCTCTTCGTATGGAACTACGCGGGTGTGCCTCGGCTTGATCGTCTGGAGATTGCCACCGGCAAGCGCGTCCCCGTATACTCCGTCCTCTTGCCCAATACCAGCGGCATTGTCACCTTCACCTTCTGCCGCACTAGCAAGGATGGCAAGGCTCACGTCTGCTCCGCCAGTCGCTTGCTGAACGACCTGTTCGTGGTGAATGGACTTCGCTAGGGATCTGAAGCGAGAAAACTTCGGACCTTAAACGCGGCACTGCAATTGCTCGCGGCCATTGCCTCATTTCATGGGCGTCCCGGCACAGGCCTCAAGACGCATGTGCGATCCGGCCGAGAAGTCCGCTTGTCGGAAGTTTCACCGGATAGGTAGCGACAAACGATAGGTCCCTATCGGGACTGCCCCGGCCGAGGAGGCGAGATTGAGCGCAGCTTTCCTCGCCGGGGCAGTTTCGATAGGGTCGTTTGAAGTAAGTCGCTGGTGTTTGCGACGGACGCG
>JBEKTC010000425.1:0-3142 GCA_049516475.1 Candidatus Korobacteraceae bacterium
CGCCAATCCAATCCCCAGTCCGGCCGGAATGCGAGCCACGGGAATATCTCCGCGCTCGTCCCGCATATACATATAGACGATCACGCGCAGGTAATAGTAAGCAGCGACTGCGCTATTAATGACGCCGATGATCGTCAGGCCAACGAGATGCGATTGCAGAGCGGCGGAGAAGACATAGAACTTCGCGAAGAAGCCACCGGTAACAGGAATGCCGATGAGCGATAGTAGGAATATGGTGAGGATGGCAGCCAGCAGCGGAGAGCGGCGGCCAAGGCCGGCGTAGTCGTCGAGGGTGACGTACTTCTCGCCGGTGGAGGCGAAGTGGCTGATGACGGCGAAGGCGCCGACATTCATTGCGGCATAAGAGGCCGCATAGAAGATCGCGGCCGAGATCCCGACTTGTTGAGCCGCGGCGAAGGCTACCAACAGGTATCCGGCGTGGGCGATCGAGGAATAGGCCAGCAGACGTTTTACGTTCTGTTGCACCAGTGCGCCGATGTTGCCCAACGTCATCGAAAGAGCGGCTGAGACCCAGACCATCCAGAACCAGCCGGGCGCGCCCGTGGCAAAGAGCACGCGCAGAAGAACCGCAAACGCCGCGGCCTTCGGCCCGGTGGACATAAAGGCTACGACCGGCGCGGGAGAACCTTCGTAGACGTCGGGCGTCCACACATGGAACGGCGCGGATGCGACCTTGAAGCCCAGGCCTACGAACATCAGTCCGACGGCAAGGTACACCAGCAGCGACGATTGCCCCTGAAGATATTGGGCGATCCCGTAGACATTGGTTGTGCCGGTCGCGCCGAAGACCAAAGCCACGCCATAGAGGAAGAACGCAGTGGCGAATGAGCCCAGCAGAAAATATTTCAGTGACGCTTCGGCGCTCTCAGCGGCGCGGCGTCTCATTCCGGCAAGAATGTAGGTGGAGATCGACGAGATTTCCAGGGCGATGAAGATGAGCACCAGTTCCACGGCAGCCGACATCAGCATCATGCCGACCGTGCCGAACAGGACGAGAGCGTAGTACTCGCCGGAGCGAATGCGCTGGACTTCGAGATATTCCAACGAGGTCAGGCTGACGACCAGCGCGATCAACAGCACCACGACGTGAAAGAACACGCTGAAGGTATCGACCCTGATTGTGTTGTAGAACGCGCTGCCATAAAACCCGGTTTGGAACGCCGTGGCGGCAAGACCGGCAAGTATGCCAATGATGGCGATAATGCCCAGCGGCTTCTTGGAGCCGTGCTCAGGGATGAGCGGATCGATCATCATGACGATGATGCCGAAGACGCTCAGCACCACCTCAGGCAAGATGCGAATGTAGTCAACGGCCGGGATCATCGTCCGATCACCTGCGAAACCATTTGGGTCATGTGCATTGTGGCGGGAGCCGCGGCCTGTGTGATCGCCGAGAACTGCTTGAGCGCTGCCGAAACCGCGGGATCGATCGAGTTCAGCCAGAGCGTCGGCGCAAGTCCCATCACCAGAGCCGCGATAACCAGCGGCCACAGCGAAACCCGCTCGCGGGCGTCGAGGTCGCGCAAGGAATTGTTTGCCGGCACCGTGACGTTGCCGTAGAAAACGCGCTGATACATCCACAGCAGGTAGCAAGCGCTCCAGATCACGCCGGTCGCCGCCAGAATTCCATAAAGCTGCTTCGCCTGGAATGCCCCGCTCAGCACCAGGAACTCGCCGATGAAGCCGTTGAGCAGGGGCAGTCCGACCGAGGACAACATGATGAACGCGAAGAATGTCGCGAACACGGGCATGGGCGTCGCCAGCCCGCCGTACTCGGAGATGTCGTAAGTGTGGCGGCGATCGTAGATCATCCCCAACAGCATGAACAGCGCGCCGGTGGAGACGCCGTGGCTCAGCATCTGATAGACCGCGCCGTCGACTCCGAGCTGTGTGAAGCTGAAGATGCCCAGCACGACAAAGCCCAGGTGACTGACCGAGGTGTAGGCAATCAGCCGCTTGATGTTCGGCTGGATCATTGCGACCAGTGCGCCGTAGATGATGCCGATGATGGCCAGCGCAATGATCCAGGGAGCATTGCGTCGCGCCTCTTCTGGAAATAGTCCAAGGTTGAAGCGCAGCAGGCCGTACGTGCCCATCTTCAGCAGGACGCCAGCCAGCAAAACCGAGCCCGCTGTCGGCGCCTCCACGTGCGCATCGGGCAGCCAGGTGTGGACCGGGAACAGTGGTACTTTTACTGCGAACGCGACAAAGAATCCCAGGAACAGCCACAACGCAGCCTGACTGAATCCAGCGATTTGGCCGCTCTGGATCGCGCTCTGAATGGTCACGAAATCGAAACTTCCGGTGCGCGCGTACAGCCAGATAATCGCCGCCAGCATGAATACTGACGCGATCATTGTGTACAGAAAGAACTTCACCGCGGCATAAATCTTGCGGCCGTGTCCGTACATACCGATGATGAGCGCCATCGGGATGAGCGTGGCTTCCCAGAAGAAGTAGAAGAGGAAGAGATCAAGGGCGACGAAGACCCCGATCATCGCTGTCTCGAGTATCAGCATCAGGATGAAGAATTCCTTCACCCGATCGCCGATCGACTTCCACGAGATCAGCACGCACAGCGGCATCAGGAAGGTGGTCAGGACGACCAGCCATAGCGAGATGCCGTCAATGCCGAGGTGGTAATGGATGTTGGGATGCGAAATCCATTGCGAATCGGCTTCGAACTGGAAGCCGCTCTGGCCGCGCACGAAGTACCAGGGCAGATGCAGCGATGCCAGCAAAGTGAGCAGTGAAACGGCGAGCGCGAAGTAGCGGATGTCGCGATCGCGGCGCGGGAAGAAGGCCAGCAGGATCGCTCCCACCAACGGCAAGAAGACCACGATGCTGAGGATGTTGTCGTTGATGAACTTCATCGCAACCCCCTCCACACCATGAAGGCGATCACTGCGGTAGCGCCCACGGCGACCCATCCCGCGTAAGAGCGGATATTGCCGGATTGCATGTGCCGCATGGCGTCTGAAGTTTCCAGAGCACCTTCAGCGCCTTCGTCGACGGCGCGATCGATCAGGCCCTGGTCGAGTCCCTTCCAGAAAACGTTGGTCGAGAGCGCAATGAGCGGCTGGATAATGACCGCTCCGTACAGTTCATCGATTTTGTACTT
>JBEKTC010000426.1:0-3124 GCA_049516475.1 Candidatus Korobacteraceae bacterium
GGGGAGGATTTTTACATGGCATGACGATAAAGATTCCCCGCGTGTAGCCATAGTGAATCGCGAATTTACGCGCAGAATCTTCGGCTCTCCAACCAAGGCGATCAGCCGATATTTCAAGATGCCGGATGGAACACGCATTGAAGTGGTGGGCATTGTGGAAGACGGAAAATATGGCAGCCTCACCGAAGATCCGCAGCCCGCGATGTTTCTTCCCATACTGCAATCGCCCTCCAGCTCGACATGGCTTGTGGTGCGCTCGAACCGCGATCCGCAGCAATTGGCGGCGGCTATAAGGAGCACACTGCGGCAACTGGACGCTGGGCTGCCTTTTTACATTCAAACGCGGTACAAGACGCTGGATATAACGCTGTTCGGTCCGCGCATGGCGACGATTGCGCTTGGGGTGCTGGGCGTGATGGGCGGGTTGCTATCGATCACCGGCATCTTCGGAATGGCCGCCTACTCGGTCAGCAAGCGGCTGCGGGAATTGGGAATTCGTATCGCTCTCGGCGCACAACGGAGTGAAGTATTGCAGGCAGCGTTGGGACGGCCATTCAAATTGCTGGCTTGGGGTTCGATAGCAGGATTGATTCTGGGAGTTCTGGCGAGTCGGGTACTGGCGTTCGTCGTGTACCAGGCAACCCCCCGCGATCCGCTCGTATTGGGTGGTGCTGTTCTAGCTATGTCGTTGCTGGGGTTATTGGCCACCTGGATCCCAGCGCAGCGCGCACTGCGAATTGATCCCTTGCGACTCTTGCGCGAGGAGTGAATTTGCTCAACTCTTCCGCATCATTGTGCGACAGTGACGCGCGATCTGCCGGTCCTCCTGACTGGCGACAATAGATACTCCGACCGCGCTGCCGCTGTCCGAAATCGCCCCCTGGTTCGCCTGGTTCCTCTGCTCGTCGATCAGAATGCCGAGGAAACGCAGCCCCTCGCAAACTCCGCTGCGCACACGGGCGCTGTGCTCGCCAATGCCCCCAGCGAAGATCAGCATATCGAGTCCGCCGAGCACCGCGGCGTAAGCTGCAACTACCTTGCGAATCGACAGGCAAAACACTTCGATCGCGAACCCCGCGTCAAGGTTTCCTTGATCCGCCGCGGTTTGGAGCTGGCGCATGTCGCCCGTTCCGCCGGAGAGCGCCGCCAAGCCGGCATCACGGTTCAAGAGCGTTTCCAGAGAGTCGGCGTCCATCCCCTTCGCGCGCTGCAAGTACAGGAATACTCCGGGATCGAGATCACCGGTCCGGGTCGCCATCGGGATACCTCCGGTAGGCGTCAATCCCATACTCGTGTCGACCGAGCGTCCATCCTTCACGGCGGCCAGGCTGGCGCCGCTGCCGAGGTGTGCCATGACCGTGCGGCTGGGAAGTTTGTCGCCAAGTTGGTGAACAATCGATTCGTACGACAGGCCGTGAAACCCGTAACGGCGGATACCTTCGTCGAACAACTGTCGCGAAAGAGGAAACCTGGCTGCCGTCTCCGGCATAGTGCGGTGAAAAGCAGTGTCGAAGCAGGCAAACTGAGGTACATCGGGATAACTCTGCTCCGCCTCCGAAATGAGCTGAATCGCCATGGGAATATGCAGCGGCGCGAAGTGAACACAAGCCTGCAACTCCGCGCCTACAGCCGGAGTGATTCGTTGGTGCTGCACCAGCCGGGGCCCGCCATGCACCACCCGATGTCCGATGGCATAAGGCTTACCCGGCGAAAGCTCGTCCAGCCAGCGAGCGGCGTGGCTCAGCGCATCGTGCCGCGATGCGAAGCTAACGTTCTCGGAGCGCAGCTTCTTGCCGACAGCGTCCTTCACCTCCAGCGTGCCGCTACTCTGGCCGATGCCGTCGGCCAGTCCGTCCAGTAGCACTTGCTCATCGCCGCTCTGCTCCGCATACAAACCGAACTTCAGAGATGAAGATCCCGTGTTGATCACCAGTATGCATTCCTCAGACATGAAGCAGACCTGCTTTCTGCGGCGCGAAGATCCTCGTGCTCCATCACTCTACCGCATCTCGACGCCGTCGCAGGCAGTGTCTAATGCGACCTGTTTGTAGCGATACTGAAGCAGAAGACTGCTACTCTTGACTCAGGAAACAAATAGGAGTCGCTTTTCGAAGCCCTACAGCGCCCGAATGAATCTTAACCAGAACCACCGCTGACCAGCGCAGGAGTCGCTTGTGACACCCACAGCCCAGACCCGACAGAAAGAACATTTAACGGAGCAGACGCTTACGGCCGATGAGCTCCACAATATCGACGAGTATTGGCGCGCCTGCAACTACCTCTGCGCGGGCATGATCTACCTGCGCGACAATCCCCTGCTGAAGGAGCCGCTCCGTTCCGAACACTGCAAGAACCGGCTGCTGGGACATTGGGGCTCTGATCCCGGACAGACCTTCACCTGGGTCCATCTCAATCGCGTCATCCGCAAGTATGACCTGGACATGATTTACATCTCCGGCCCCGGACATGGTGCGCCGGCTGTGATTTCCAACTGCTACCTTGAGGGCACCTATTCAGAGATCTATCCGGAAAAAAGCCTGGACGAGACGGGAATGTTGAACCTATTTCGCGCGTTTTCGTTTCCCGGCCAGCTTGGGAGCCACTGCACGCCCGAGGTCCCGGGATCGATTCACGAAGGCGGCGAGCTGGGCTACAGCATTTCGCACGCGTTTGGTGCGGCATTTGATAATCCTGACTTGATCGTCAGCGTGGTGGTTGGGGATGGTGAATCCGAAACTGGACCGCTGGCAACGTCCTGGCACTCGAACAAATTCCTCAATCCGATTCGTGATGGGGCGGTGTTGCCCATCCTTCATCTGAACGGCTACAAGATCGCAAACCCAACCGTGCTGGCCCGCATTACTCCGGAGGAGTTGGAAGCCTTGTTCCAGGGGTATGGCTGGACGCCGCATGTGGTTGAGGGCGACGATCCTGAATTGATGCACCAGCAGATGGCCCGAACCGTTGAGGACTGCATTCAGCAGATCCGCGCGATTCAGCAGGAGGCGCGCAGCTCAGGCAAGGCTGAGCGGCCGCGTTGGCCGATGATCATCCTGCGTTCGCCTAAGGGCTGGACCGGGCCCAAGGAAGTGGACGGGCACCGAGTGGAAGGTTTCTGGCGCGC
>JBEKTC010000427.1:0-3030 GCA_049516475.1 Candidatus Korobacteraceae bacterium
CTTGGCCGATGATAGCCCTCGAGATAGAAGGGCTGCGATGGGTCCTGCAACG
Source organism: Candidatus Korobacteraceae bacterium (assembly GCA_049516475.1). Taxonomy (GTDB): domain Bacteria; phylum Acidobacteriota; class Terriglobia; order Terriglobales; family Acidobacteriaceae; genus Bog-257. The sequence continues at coordinate 53 of JBEKTC010000427.1, forward strand.
TGACGGCACGAACCGAGTTCTGCGGCGGCTCAATGGTGTGAGTTTCGGTGGGCTTCGGCGCAGCGGGAAGCTGGCTGAAGTAGCGCTCGATGATGGGGAACACCTGATCGGGATCGAGATCGCCAACCAATCCGATCACCATGTTGCTGGGCACGTAATAGTGCTGGAAGAAGTCAGCTGCGTCGGTGGCCGAAAAGCTCTCGAGGTCCGACGCGTAGCCGATCGTCGGGCGATGATACGGATTTGCCATGAACGCGGTGCCGAGGAACTGCTCGACCAGACGGCCAGTAGGCTGGCTGTCAGTCCTCATGCGGCGCTCTTCCATCACCACGCTGCGCTCTTTGTAGAACTCGCGGAAAACGGGATGCTTCATGCGATCGGATTCCAGCGCCGCCCACAGCTCGATCTGGTTCGACGGCAACGAGTACATGTAGGCCGTCTCGTCGTAGTTGGTGAAGGCGTTGACGCCGACGCCGCCGTGCGCCTCGAGGACCTCGGAAAACTGGTTCCTGATGACGTACTGATCGGCGGCTTTGATGGCGTCCTGCCAAGCTTGCTTCAACTGCGCCAGCTTCTGGGGGTCTTGTTCGACACGCTTGATGCGCTCTGCTTCGTACGCGGCGTAAGTCTGCTCGACCTTCTCCAGCGCGGGCTTTTCGGCGGCGTAATCCTTGGTGCCGATGTCGGGCGTGCCCTTGAAGGCCATGTGCTCCATCATGTGAGCCAGGCCGGTTTCGTTCAGCGGATCTTGGGCCGAGCCGGCGTCAACCATGGTGAAGAACGAGAAGACGGGAGCTTCCGGCCGTCGCCATAGAACGACGGTCAAGCCATTGGGTAGCGTCTTTACGGTGACGCGCTTCTCGTAGGAGGAGACGTCCAGAGAGCTTGACTGCGACTGCGCAGCGGACGTCGAAACCGGCTGCGGATTCCGCGCCGCAAGCGGCAATACGGCTGACAGCAGAAGCAAGCCTGCCAGCCTGGTAAACCAGCGCATCATTATGCCTCCAAGCAAGTTGTTACTGAGTAAAACGTTACTGAGTGTAAGACGAGTAAGTCAAACGAACGGTGAGAAGGCCTTGCTTCTTTGGCGCGCCGCTGCCGAACGACCAGCACCCGTACCCGAATAGGTCGGGCCGTACGGCGGCTTCACAGCCGAGGCTGAGGATGATACCATTCTGGAGGTGCCTGATGAGCCTGAGGCCCGCCAGAAGAGAGAGTTAAGAACTAAATGGTTGCCCTGATTACCGTCATTCACATTACTGTCTGTGCCTTTCTCATTATCGTGGTGCTGCTGCAGAGCGGGCAGAGCGGCGATATCGCTGCCGCTTTCGGCGGCATGGGCAGCCAGACTGCGTTCGGAAGCCGCACCACCGCTACGGTGCTCACCAAAGCGACGACCTGGGCGGCGATCATTTTCATGGTCACCTCCATCACGCTTTCGGTGTTGACGGCGCGCCACTCGCATCACACCGGCTCGGTGCTGGAAGGCACACGTTCGGCTCCTGCCAAATCGGCGCCCGCGAAAAAGTAGCCGCCGTTCTTACGCCGCATCCGGAAAATACAAACCGCCGGTGAGCATCCTTAGCTCACCAGGTAGTCCATAGCTTTTTCCCGAGTATCAAAAACCGGAATCTCGCGAGCGGAAAAGCTGCGGATGGAATCGTAGAGAGCCTTGGGCAAGTTCTCAGTAAGCACCCATGCCGCACGTTTGATGTGCGGCCGGTCGAGCGCGGTGGCAATCTTAATACGCTCGACAATATCGCGGTTGAACGTGACGCCGCTGAAGTCGGCGACCACCAGCACGGACCCCTTCGGCTCGCGGGTTATCACCTCCGGCACGCGGCTCGATAGTTCCCCAACCTGTTCCGGTGTGCTTTCCGTAAAATCCAACAATAGAATTCGCTGGTCCCGGTGCGTCACGAACCGAATAGGGTCCATAGCTTCTCCTGTCCAGCGCTGTGGAATGTGGCGATCCCGGCGGTACTCCGTCGTCGCCCTGCAAGTTGACGCAGTTTACTGCAGATTTCCAAACGAACTCAAGCGGTATTCTGCCGGGGCATGAATTCCAGGGACACGCAATCCCCTGACGTGAGCTACGCCAGCAATTCCGCGACAACCGCCTGGACATGAATCTGCGTTGTGTCCAGCAACGGAATGCCAGATGCAGTTTCGTCGCGCAGGAGCAAAGGCAGTTCCGTTCCGCCTAGAATCACGGACTGAATCTGCCCTTGTTCCTTCATGCGCTGGATGATCTCCAGCAACCTCGCCCGCGTCTCCGGAAGGAAGGTATTGGCCAGCAACTCGCCGACGTATTTTTCATGGATGTAAGTTTGCTCAGCTTCGTCCGGCACAACCAACGTAATTCCCTCCCGCCGGAAGACGTCGGGATAGAAGGATGCCTGCATTGTGAAGCGCGTGCCCAGTAGTCCCACCGTGCGAATTCCCAGCCTCTTCGCCTCTGCGCAAGTGGCTTCGACAATGCTGATGAGCGGTATCGGTAAGCGCCGTTGCACGTCGTCGAAGACAACGTGAGGAGTGTTGGCAGCGATAATGCCGAAGTCGGCGCCGGCCCGGACCAACTTTTGCAGTTCATCCAGCAAGTAACTGACAACCTCGCTGAGCTGGCCCGCGTCCATCCAGCCCAGCAGCTTCGACACACTAATACTGTTGATGAAGATGGAAGGATAGCTGCCGTCGGGTCTCTGCTGGCGATAGCCCGCAATAATTCCGCGGTAGTACTCCACCGTGGATTCTGGCCCGATGCCGCCGAGGATGCCAACTGTCTTCATCGTTGCATCGAGTCTAACCCAGATTTATCGCGTCGCCTTCTCCAGCAGATACATATAGGAGCGATAGATCTGTCCGGTGGCGCGAGTCATGCCGATCTCGCAAGTCCGGCTGCTGGAGTAGCACTCGTCCGGACGCTGGGCCTTGATCTCCGCGGCCTCGTGCTTCGTGGCCGCTTGCGTCAGCTCAGG
>JBEKTC010000428.1:0-3018 GCA_049516475.1 Candidatus Korobacteraceae bacterium
GACGAGTACCTCGGCCAAAGGCAACTGGGTCACGACGCGCTCTAACGGTAAAGTCAGTGACGTGCATGTTGCCAACAAGAACATGGACATTCATCACGGGCTGAATGGAAGCCGGAGCGTCTCCGTGAAACGGGCCGACGGTTCCCGGGTGGTCGCCACGCGTGGCGGGCACGGATATGTCGAGCGCGGATACGGTTACCACGGCCATGACTACGCCCGTCGCAGCTACTACAACCACGGGCGTTACTACAATGGCTACTACCGGGGATACTATTACCACGGTGTTTATGGGTACGCGTACGCACCGGCGTTTTACTATGGGCCGGCGTACTACGGATGGGCGTACAACCCATGGCCTGCGCCGATTGTCTATGCGGGATGGGGATGGGCGGGCAATCCCTGGTATGGATATTACGGCGGTTGGTGGAATCCCTATCCAGTCTATGCCGGAGCCTCGTTCTGGCTGACCGACTATCTGATCGCGCAATCGCTGCAGGCCTCCTATCAGGAAAACCAAGCCGCTGCCGCCGCTGTTTCCACCCAGGCCGCAATGACGCCGGAGGTCAAGCAGATGATCTCCGACGAAGTAAAGAGGCAGGTTGCGCTGGAGAACACCGAAGCGCAACAGACAGCGACCAAGCAGGACATCGATCCCGCCTCCAGCGGAATTGGCAGAATGCTGAGCGACAATCAGACCCACGTCTTCATTGCCGGCAGCAGTCTGGATGTGACGGATTCCTCCGGTGCGGAGTGCGCCGTCAGCCAAGGGGATGTGCTGGAGGTGACCGCGGCGCCGCCGGCTAACGCGACTGCGGCGACGGCTACTGTCCTGTGCAGCAAGGGTGGAAATGAATGCGGTAAGAACGCCCAGGTACAGATAGCCTTTGCCGATTTGCAGGAAATGCAAAACCACATGCGCGAGACCATCGACCAAGGTCTGGGTGACTTGCAGTCGAAACAGGGACAAGGCGGACTGCCCGTCGCGCCGCCGTCGGCCAAAGCTCCGCCAACTCAGGCGGCTTTTGTGGCAGCCGCTCCTCCGCCGGAGCAGAATGTGGCCGCTGATATCAAGCAGGAGTCGCAGCATGCGGACCAGGCGGAGCAGGAAGTAGCGAACGAAGTCCCGCCGCCGAATCCAGCGGCGCAAGGTCCTTCTACTCCGGCTCCGAACTCGGGCGGCCCGGTGACGGTCTCACAGGGGCAGACGGTTGATCAAGTGACTGCGACATTGGGACAGCCCAAGAGCGTGGTCAATCTGGGGACAAAGAAGATCTACGTGTATCCGGACATGAAGGTCACCTTCAAGAACGGTACCGTGAGTGACGTGCAGTAAGGCAGAGCGGTGCGGCTGATAATGACCCGGGTGCTGTTTGAGCTTTGCACCCGGGCACGTATCTGGAGCAGATGTAGAAAACTCCAGCCGTGGGCGGCGGAGAGGTCTCCAATAGCTGGACCTACGATGGCGGGGAATTTCCAGAGGAACTGGGATTGGATCAGTACTTCACCACTCCCAGCGTCGTGTACTTTGCTTCCTCCGGGGAGGTTCTCCATCCATCAGCTACTCACTGAAGTGCGAACGATTTCTACCGAGCATTTCGCATGGCGAGCGACGAATTCCGCCACGCTTCCAAGCAAGAAACGTTGAACGCCCCTTCGCCCATGGGAACCGACGACGATCAGATCGGCACCCCACTCCGCCGCCGAATCGAGGATTCTCTCTCTGATGTCACCTACTTCGACCGCGGTGTCCACCGTGAACCCGGCGCTACGCAACTCGCCCGCAATTCGCTCGACCAACGCAAGGGCCGGCTTCTTCTGATCGTCCAATTCGGGAGCGTAGCCGGGAGCCATTTGCGGCGGAGCCGGAGCACTGGGCTGCAACACATGCAAGACCCGAACCTCGGTATGCTCACTCCGAAACTGCGTGACAATGGTCTGCATCACATCCTCGGAGTATTTCGAATCGTCAACGCCCATTAGGATCTTCATGATTCCTCCTCAGCCTCAGGTAATAAATTTCGACGAAAGACTAAAGTTGGCTTTACGCCATGACGGTTGCTTTTCGACGTTGGCACTTTACACCCGATTGATGCCAGACTTCCAGCAGCAGCGGCCAGCTATTGAAATTGCGCTTCGTTGAAGTCCTTCGTGCATTTTTCTGAACAACTTAGCGGCTGCGCGCGGCCATGCGTCACTCTCCCCTATGATCTACGTCACAGGTGGCTGGGCCATTCACAAATCACAATAAGGGTTGATTTTGCCCGGAGGTGATCGCATGGCCACCACGGTTTCGAGAGTACGATCCGAAACGCTACGCACGTTGCCCGACGACAATGTTCGCCAGATTCTTTGGCGTTTTGCCGACCGCTATGACTTGCAGATGCTGGTCCAGTCCGCCCGCGAGGTGGCACGCGGGCCAGTGGCGCGACTTGTGGCCCAGGGGCTCCGCGGCACCCACGAGTGGACTGCTGAAAAAGCCACGCTGCTCGACGCCTTCGACCAGTCAGGCATCACCGCTGTATTCATGGATCCCGAACAAGGCGGCTACCTGGCCGGACCGAAGAACCTGGCCCTGGCGCTGACCGCGTTCGAACTTGCGTGGGTTGACGCCGGAGCCGCAACTTGTAGCCTCGCCGGATGCCTGGCGCTGGCCCCCATCCATGAGCGTGGCACCGCCGAACAGCAAGCCCACTACATGTCGCTCGCAGTCCCGCCGGCTCCGGGAGAGGACCGTCAACCGTTGCGAGGAGCCTTCTGCCTCACCGAGCCGATTCCCTATGTGGGTGTGGACACTGGCATCCTGAACGGCAAGCTGCGCGTGGAGAAATGGGCCGACGGCGACGAGCCTCTGCTACGCGTGGAAAAGCGCGGCCGGTTCATCACCAACATGGGATTTGCGAATTTCGTGACCGCTGCTGTGGATTCCGGCGACGACCGCATCAAGGGTTCCTGCATCGTCATCATCGAGGAGACCGATCCCGGCGTCTTCGACCGCGGCACTCCGACACGCAAACTGGT
>JBEKTC010000429.1:0-2950 GCA_049516475.1 Candidatus Korobacteraceae bacterium
CAGGAACTGCTCACCGCGAAGTCCGATGACGTTTATGGCCGCACCAAGATTTACGAGGCCATCGTCAAAGGCGAAGCGGCCATTGAGCCGGGCGTACCTGAATCGTTCAACGTATTGATTCGCGAGTTGCAGTCTTTGTGCCTTGACGTGGAGCTGATCAAGACCAACGAGCGCAAGATGCTGGTTGCTCCGGAAGCTCCGGTCGCGGCTGACTAGACCGGGTAGAGCGAACCTTCAGGTTCGCGTCCAAGACCCGGCCAGAATTTAGGATTGCCGGCCACTGCGCAGTGGCCGGGCAATCCAGGAATAAGAGTAAGGCGGTGACGCGGCGCTGAAGCGCCGCTCTACCGATAACGGTCGCGTTGCAGAACTCTGACAACCGACAACTGAGGACTAAATAATGTACCGATCAAGTCCATTCGACCTCGGAAATCCGATCGCCGATTTCGATGCTATTCGCATCAGCCTGGCTTCGCCGGAAAAGATCCGCAGCTGGTCTCACGGCGAAGTCACCAAGCCGGAGACGATCAACTACCGCACCTTCAAGCCGGAACGCGATGGCTTGTTCTGCGCCCGCATCTTCGGTCCCGTGACGGACTGGGAGTGCTTGTGCGGCAAGTACAAACGCATGAAGCATCGCGGCGTGATCTGCGACAAGTGCGGCGTGGAGGTGACGCTCTCCAAAGTGCGCCGCGAGCGCCTCGGTCACATTGAGCTGGCCTCGCCGTGCTCGCACGTGTGGTTCTTCAAGGGACTGCCCAGCCGCATCGGGCACATCCTCGATATCTCGCTGCGCGATCTGGAGTCGGTGCTCTACTTCGAAGCCTACGTGGTGGTGGAAGCGGGCGATGCTCCGGTGAAAGACCACGAAGTCATCAAGGACGAAACCAAGTACCGCGAGCTGGACCAGGAATTCCGTGCCAGCGGCTTCAAGGCCATGATGGGCGCGGAGGCGATCAAGGAACTGCTGAAGCGCGTGGAAGTGGAAACGATGTCGACCGAGCTGCGCGAAAAGATGCGCACCGAGACGTCGGTGCAGAAGCGCCTGAAGTACGCCAAGCGGCTGAAGGTGGTCGAGGCGTTTCGCAAGAGTGGCAACAAGCCGCAGTGGATGATCCTGGACGTGATCCCGGTGATTCCGCCGGAGCTGCGTCCGCTGGTTCCACTCGACGGCGGCCGCTTTGCCACGTCGGACTTGAACGATCTTTACCGCCGCGTCATCAACCGCAACAACCGGTTGAAGAAGCTGATGGACCTGCACGCGCCCGAAGTGATCGTGCGCAATGAAAAGCGCATGTTGCAGGAAGCCGTGGACGCGCTGTTCGACAACGGACGCCGGGGCCGCGTGCTGCGTGGCGCGAATAACCGCCCGCTGAAGTCGCTGTCAGACACGCTGAAAGGCAAGCAGGGCCGCTTCCGCCAGAACCTGCTGGGCAAGCGCGTGGATTACTCCGGCCGTTCGGTCATCGTGGTCGGCCCGGATCTCAAGCTGCATCAGTGCGGCTTGCCGAAGAAGATGGCGCTGGAGTTGTTCAAGCCGTTCATCTATCACCGTCTGGAACAGACCGGACATTGCACCACCATCAAGCAGGCGAAGGAGATGGTGGAGGCGCAGGAGCCCATCGTATGGGACATCCTGGAAGAGGTGATTAAGGACCATCCGGTGCTGCTGAACCGCGCGCCAACGCTGCATCGCCTCGGCATTCAGGCCTTCGAGCCGGTGCTGGTGGAAGGCAAAGCCATCAAGATCCATCCGCTGGTCTGCACCGCGTTTAACGCGGACTTCGACGGCGATCAGATGGCCGTACACATTCCGCTTTCGCCGGAAGCGCAGGTGGAAGCCAGCGTGTTGATGCTGGCCTCGCACAACATTCTGTCCCCGGCGTCGGGTCAGCCGATTACCGTGCCTACGCAGGACATGGTGCTGGGCATTTACTACCTGACGAAAGCCAAGCCGGGCGCCAAGGGCGAGGGACGGGCGTTCGCCAACATCGACGAAGTCATTCTGGCCAAGGAAGCGGGCGAAGTGGAAACGCTGACTCCGATCCGTCTGCGCTATAGCGGCGAGGTAATAGATCTCACCACGGCATACGACGATCAGGACGTGAGCCACACCGAGCCGACGATGTTCGAGCGGCAATACATCTCGACCACCGTGGGCCGCGCCATCATGAACGACCACATCAAGCGTGGCGCGCCTGACATGCCGTATATCAACGGCCTGCTGAAGAAGAAGGGCAGCGGCAACCTGGTCAACTACTGCTACCTGCGTTTCGGGTTGGAGACGACGGTGCGGTTGCTGGACGGCATCAAGCAGCTTGGCTTCCATTACGCCACCAAGGCGGGCCTGTCGATCGGCATCGACGACATGGTCATCCCCGCCGGCAAGGCGGCACTGGTGAAGGACGCCGAGAAGCAGGCTATCGCTGTGCAGCAGCAGTACCTGGACGGCGCAATCACCAATGGCGAGCGTTATAACAAGGTCGTCGAGATCTGGTCGGCGATTACCGAAAAAGTTGCCGACGAAATGTTCGGCGACATGCAGCAGCAGGACAAGGTTGGCGAACTCAACCCGATTTACGTTATGGCCGACTCCGGCGCTCGCGGATCGAAACAGCAGATCCGCCAGCTCTCCGGCATGCGCGGCCTGATGGCCAAGCCTTCGGGCGAGATCATCGAGACGCCGATCACCGCGAACTTCCGCGAGGGACTCACGGTGTTGGAGTACTTCATCTCGACGCACGGCGCTCGTAAGGGGCTGGCCGATACCGCTTTGAAGACCGCGGATTCGGGCTATCTCACTCGCCGTCTGGTCGACGTTGCCCAGGACGTGATCATCAGCGAATACGATTGCGGCACGGTCGATGGCATCTACGTGACTTCCATCGTGGAGTCGGGCGAGATCATCGAGCCGCTGCGCGACCGCATTGTGGGCCGCGTGTCGCTGGAG
>JBEKTC010000430.1:0-2930 GCA_049516475.1 Candidatus Korobacteraceae bacterium
GGCCTTCGTGCCGGAGGCTACTGGCGCGAAGTTCAATCCGCACGTCACCACGGGTCTGGCCCCCAAGAAGTATCTGGACAAGATGCTGGCCGAACCGTTTAAGTCGTTCACCTTCGCGCCGGCGGGCGCGTCAGTCTATCAGCTCGGGGATTTCGGGACGGCGGCGAAGAAACTTCAGGACTTGGATTTGAAGCGATGAGTCACACAGCACCCTCAATAACTGACGAATTACCGGATTTTTCGCTGGTTCTGGGCGGACCCATATTCCAGGTGCTACGACGATCCCATCTCTCCGGAGATGCACTGGAGTTACTGCATAGGCGGATCGTGGCGGTGGTGCTGATTGCGTGGCTGCCCTTGTTGTTGTTATCTGTGGTCGGTAATTACTTCCTGGCCGGCACTCTGAAGCTGGCATTTCTGCACGACATCGAGGCGCACGTTCGATTACTGGTGGCATTGCCGGTGCTAATCGCTGCCGAGTTGATCGTCCATTTGCGCCTTCGCCCGAAGGTGAAGACATTCCTGTCGCGCCGTATCGTCCGGCAGCAGGACGAGCCGAAATTTTTCGCCGCCATCGACTCGGCAATCCGCCTGCGCAACTCGGTGCCACTGGAGCTTGGACTGCTGGCCTTGGTCTATACGGTTGGGCTGTGGCTGTGGCGGAGCCAGATCGCTCTAGGCGCTTCGACCTGGTACGCGATACCAGAAGGCGGCCACTTGCATCTCACCGCCGCCGGCTATTGGTACGCTTTCGTCAGCATACCGATTTTTCAGTTCATCCTATTGCGCTGGTACGTGCGAATTATTATCTGGTTTCGCTTCCTGTGGCAGGTCTCGAGACTAAACCTACATCTGGTTGCCACTCATCCCGATCGATCAGGTGGCTTGGCGTTCCTGGGTAAGACCCCATACGCCTTCGGTCCAATTTTGTTCGCCCAGGGCGCTTTGCTGGCAGGTGTGATCGCCAGTCGCGTTTTGTTCGGTGGCGAAAGCTTGCTGTCGTTCAAGATGGAAGCTGTCAGCTTGGTTGTTTTCTTCATGGTGGTCGTCCTTGCGCCGCTCACCATGTTTACTCCCCAGCTGGCGCGCGCGAAGCGTAATGGTTTATCCCAATACGGCCTGCTGGCGAGCCGTTATGTGGATGGATTCGAGCAGAAATGGGTCGAAGGAAATGCGACAGAAGGCGATGAACTTTTGGGCAGCGCCGATATTCAGTCATTGGCCGATCTGGGGAACAGTTACGCCGCTGTGCAGGAAATGCGACCGGTGCCGTTCGGCCTGAAAGACATAGGCAGGCTCGCCGCAGCCACAGCGGTACCGCTCTTGCCGCTCGGCCTTACCGTCTTTTCTCTCGAAGAGTTGGTGATGCGCATCGTTAAGATCCTCTTCTGACAAACGAAACGGGTGAGATCGCAGCCACCGCCGAGATGTGTGCCTAGGTCACGCCCTCAATTAAGGAGAATCGAATGAAATCTGCTGTCGCTTTATCCAAAGCTGAAAGACGTAAGCAGGGAAAAGCGCTTCGCGAAAAGTGCTCACGGACGCTGCAGGCGGAGTGGAAGCCTCGTTCTAAGTCGCAAGACATCGTCAAACTGCTTGAGGAATCAGATGCTGATCGCATTGCGGGCCTGGTCCCGGTCAAGTATCAGAGAATGTCAGTGTCGGCTTTTACATTCTTCCGCGGCACAGCCATCATTCAGGCGCGGGACCTCGCGAATGCGCCTGTGTCAGGGATTACCGTTCAGGCCTGCGGCGATTGCCACCTGGCGAACTTTGGCGGCTTCGCCTCGCCTGAACGAGCCCTGGTTTTCGACATCAACGACTTCGATGAGACCTTCCCTGGGCCGTGGGAATGGGACATAAAACGGCTGGGGGCCAGCCTCATCTTGGCAGCCAGGGACCGGAGTTTTTCCAAGACCGTCGCTGATCGTGCGGTGCGAGCGGCTGTGGCGTCTTATCGGGAGCACATGGCAGAATTCGCCGAAATGAAAGCGCTCGACACCTGGTACGCGCAAGTCAGTATCGAAGCCATCAGAGAGTATTTCCGGAAAGATAAGGACATGTCAGCCCGCTTGTCACAGAAGGTGAAGCAGGCCCGCTCGCGGACCTCTGAGGCTGTAGTCCCCAAGCTCACTGCGGTTGTCGACGGCCTCCGGAAGATTAAGGACAACCCTCCGGTCATCTACCACGTGCACGAATTTGCTCGGAATTTCGAAAAGCAGCGCGTGAAATTCACTGACGAATACAAGCAATCCTTACAGGCGGATCGACGACATCTGTACGAGCGCTATCGCTATCAGGACAGCGCAATAAAAGTTGTTGGGGTGGGCAGTGTCGGGACGCGCTGTTATCTCTCCCTGCTTCTGGCCGATGACGATGACCCGCTCTTCCTCCAAGTTAAGGAAGCACGGAGATCGGTATTGGAGCCACCACTCGGCAGGAGTAGGTATGCGCACCAAGGTCTTCGTGTGGTGGAGGGTCAACGAGTCATGCAAGCGGCAAGTGACATTTTTCTCGGTTGGGCGCGAACCAAGGAGCACGATTACTACCTTCGCCAGTTCCGTGACATGAAGGTCTCCGCCGAAGTTGAAACCTTCCGGCCGGGTACTCTTGTTGGATACGCTAGCTTGTGCGGCTGGACCCTGGCGCGAGCACACGCCAAAGCTGGTGATGCGGCAATGATCGCCGGATACCTGGGATCGAGCGATCAATTCGACGACGCCCTAGCGCAATATTCAGAAGCCTACGCTGATCAGGCGGAACAGGACTTCGAAACCTTTCAGGCGGCTATTCGTTCCGGGCGTCTCGCGACGGAGCCAGCAAAAGAAGCCGGGCTGGAGTTCCTGCTATAACGTCACTTGGCGATTAGCCGCAAATCCCAAGGGTAACCAACGTTAGCAGGATTGGATTGAAAAGTGATCAGAATGATT
>JBEKTC010000431.1:0-2893 GCA_049516475.1 Candidatus Korobacteraceae bacterium
CCCATTTGATGGTGGGCCAGCTCAAGCCATCCTGCACATGCAGGTTCTCGTAGACATATCCCATGTCGTCCATGTTGACGAAGGGATGATGAATCACAGGGAAGTACAGGGCGAAGGTGGCAGCGAGGAGAACCAGACTGAGACCCAGTGCCTGTTTGTGGGTCACGGAAAGTCGACGCGGTTTGTGCTGCGATTGCGCCACCGGCGCAGGATCTAAAGCAACCGAATTCATCAGGCCCCCTGCGAGCGCGATTATAAGCGAGCACTGGCTTGAAACTTTGTGACGCGCTTCACAATCCGCAGGAAGTGTTGGGGGCACCGATTAAGAGGCTCCGCGGAGGGTGTCGAAAGCAGCGGTTTCGGGTAGTGCGGCGCTTCAGCGCCGCGTCAAGCACGTGCCGGGAAGCGGCCCTCAGGCCTTGAGGTACATGCCTTTGAGATCGTGGAACAGTCCTGGATTGGCGGCTTCCGAGGAAGTACCTGAGGGCTGAAGCCCAATTCCTCAAACTGCGCTTGCCGCTGGCCTGAAGGCCAGCACTACCCGATCCCTCAGTGCCCCAGGAGTTTGTCCGTGTAATGCTGTGCGGTAATGAGATTGTCCGAAAGCCGGGCGGCCTTTTGCCGGGCGCTGGCCGCTTGAGTTCGATCGCCGCTGGCTTCCAGCGCTCCCGCGAGCAACAGGTATCCGAAGTCGGACGGATGGATCTGTATCGCGCGGGAATAGGAACTGATGGCCAGAGGCAAGTCTCCGGCTCGTTGCGCCACCAGGCCAAGGCTGATCCATGCGCCTACAAACTCCGGGTCGACAGCGACGGCACTCTGAAGGCTAGACCGGGCATCGGCCAAATCGCCAATGTCTTTGTACGCATAACCGAGATTGTTGTAGGCCCGGGCTTTGACTTTCGGATTGCGCGCCATCTCCGCGGCCTTCCTGTATAGCTCAATCGCCGCGGGAAGATTGCCGTGCGCCTGCTCGTACGTGCCGATGTTCATGGTGCTGTTGGGATCGGTAGGATTCAACGCGGCGGCCGCGCGGAAATGCGGTATCGCCTCTTCCATGCGGCCCGTCTTCAGCAGTGCCGTTCCCAGATTGTTCTCGCCGACCCAGTTATTGTTGGTGACCTCCAGAACGTGAGTCCACAAGGTGATGTGATCGTTCCAGAAGCCGACCTGGCGATGGCTGACCAATGCGAGCGACAGCAACACCACCATACTGGCAGTGCGCAGAAGGACAGGAGACAAGTGCATTTGCGCCACCCACTCCGCGACCAGCCAGCAGACCATGATGAACAGTCCGACGAACGGCAGATAAGCGTAGCGGTCGGCCATAGCTTGCGTCCCAACCTGGACCACGCCGATCATCGGGACCAGGGTGCCGAGGAACCACAGCCAGCCGACGGTCAGATAGCGTCGGCGATACGCCAAGGCAACTGCCAAAGTGATAGCCAGCAGGATGAATGCTGCCCCGCATAGTTGCCAAAGCGGATACGGTTTGAGCGGGTAGGGATAGAAGAGCGCCAGCCGCGATGGCCAGAAGGCCTTCCCCAGATATCGCGCGTAGGAGACGAGCGCGTTCTCCAGGCGCAAGACGTGTCCGTAATAGCTGGTTGCACCGCCGCCAGCCTGCGCGTTCACAGTAAGGACGGCACTTGCCGCAGAAAGAGCCAGCAGCGGAAGTTTCTCCAGGAGCAACCATCGCCATGCGCTGTTCGCTGTTCGCTGTTCGCCAGAGATTGCACCTGAGCTATTCTGGCGAAGAGCGGAGGGCGAAGGGCGAAGAGCGAGCCTTCCCAGCGGCCAGTAATCCCACAGCAGCAGGACGAACGGCAGCGTGATCACCTGCGGCTTCGACATCAGACCCAAGGCAAACAGAACGGCCACGACGAGGTATCGGCTGAGTTGCGGCTTGCGGGCGTACCAACGGTAAGCAGCCAAGGTCAGCAGCAAGAAGAACATGCTGAGCAGGTTCTTGCGCTCGGCAATCCAGGCCACGGTTTCGACGTTGACGGGATGAAGCGCGAAAAGCGCGGCCACCATCCAACTGCGGCCGACGAAGCCGGTGGCGCGTTGCAGCATCCAAAACAGCAGCAGAACGTTCACAATGTGAAACAGAACGTTGACGTCGTGCGGACCGGCGGGATTCAAGTCGAACAGGGAAGTGTCGAGCGCGTGCGATATCCATGTGACCGGGTGCCAGTTGGCCGCATCGCGCGCGGTGAGCGCCCACTTGACGGTGGTCCAGTGCAGGCCGGCTTTGACGTGGAAGTTGTCAGTGACGTAGTCGGCGTCATCGTAATTGGCGAAGGGCTGCCGGTGGACGGGATAGTAGACAGCAACGACGGCGACGGCCAGCACCAAGCCGAGAAAAATCTTTTGCGTGAGGGGCGAAGCGAACCGGCCTGCGGCGCGAGTCTGTTGTGCAGGCTTAAGATCAACAGACGTCATACGCTCCCCTTCCGGCTCCGGCGGTTGCTCACTTTGACCGCGGCCGAGAACCGTTTGCTGAAAAACTCGGAAAAGAGAAGCCAAGAACGAAGTGCGATTCGTTACCGCCGCAGCTTCGCGGCGGCATCTTGGCTTTGCTGGGCGTCCGCCAAATCCCCGAGCTGGCGATACGCCGCCGCCATATTGTTCCACGCCGCGGCCTTCAGTTCGGGGTCGCGAGTCAGGCTGATGGTCTTTTTGTATCGCTCGATGGCGGCGGAGAAATTTCCCTCCGTCTGCTCATAGATTCCGATGTTCAGGTTGCCGACAGGATCATCAGGGAAAATCGCAACCGCTTTGTAGAAATGCGAGACGGCCTCGTCGGCTCGTCCCTCGGCTACCAGCGCCTTGCCCAAATTGTTCTCGGCGAGAAAGTTTCCGTCCGTAACTTGCACGGCGTGCGACCACA
>JBEKTC010000432.1:0-2888 GCA_049516475.1 Candidatus Korobacteraceae bacterium
TGAGTCGCTGCGTTTCATCGACTCCAGCCAGGTCGGCGTCGCTTTCCTCGCCGAATCCATCTATCTCAATCGCGAGCCGATCCTGCGCCCGCGGCTGCAACCCCTGCAAGTCGGTAAGAACACCCCACTCATCGCGGTCGTACGCCTCGAAATCACGCGCGACACACCTCGCCAGTTTGACGACGCCTACCGGGAGAGAGTGGCGCAATGGATCGCCGGCACGTCCGCGCTGCCGCAAGTGCGGGGTGTTCAGATCGATTTCGACGCTCTGCAGTCGCAGCGCAGCTTTTATCGCGCATTGCTCACCGACGTGAGATCGCTTGTTCCGCCGGCACTGCCCATCTCCATCACGGCCCTGGGTTCCTGGTGCTTGGGCGACGACTGGCTGAACGGACTTCCTATCAATGAGGCTGTTCCTATGCTGTTCCGCATGGGAAAGGACCGCGCGAACATCGTCCGAGCCCTGGCTACCGGCGACGACTTCGGCGAGCCGCTCTGCCGCACGAGTGTCGGCGTGTCCACGGATGAGCCATGGCCACACATCGCTTCCGGCCGCCGCGTCTATGTGTTCAACCCGCGTCCCTGGACCGAAACCAGTTTCCAGGCTGTGCAACGAAAGCTCACGCCATGAACCGTCGCAATCCTGCTCGTCGTTCCATTACGTCCGTGGTCTTGCTGCTGGCGATGTTGCTCACGCCCGCCAACATCTTTCCCTGCGCGGCGAGCTTTCCGGAGCCGGTGTTCACGGTGAGGGGAAGCCCCGATGCGCCGCTGGAACTGTTCGCGCAGGGTCGGCTAGGGATCGTCCAGCCCAGTTATGAGCGGCAGTATCTTGTCGTCGCATATCGCTATCTATCGGGGAAGCCCCTGACGAAGACGGAGGAGACCGCTGTCGCGCAGGCGTGGGCGCCAAAGGTCTTTCGTCCCGGCGAGCCCTCGCGTGGAGAAGCCCCGGTTATAAAGTGGGAGGAGGCGCGCAGTGCAGCGCTCGGCCTGCGGGGCGTGGCAAGACTCGATATTGGTCGCTTCAAATGGGCGGCGAATGGCTGGCAGATGTATCCCAGCTGCAGCGACGACGCATTCTTGACTGCTGCCGACACGCTTAACAACCTTACTAAGAGTTTCGGCGTGGGCAGTCCGGCAGTTCGCGATTGGGTAGAAGCGCAGGACACTGTGTTCCAGAACTGCGGAGGAAACCGTCACGAGTGGGTCTCGACGCCGCGCCTTCCGAAGCCGGTTGGCCTTGAGAATACGGTGCTGAACTTCGACCGGCAGTACCAGATCGCGGCTGCGAATTTCTATGCCGGCGATCTTCAGACGGCCGCGCTGCAGTTTCAGCAGATCGCGGACGAGCGCGAATCGCCGTGGCGCACATGGGCTCCGTACCTTATCGCACGCTGCTACATTCGCGAGGCGACGCTGAACACGGCATCGGGCGGTAACCCGGATCGCGATCCCTCACAGCCAGCTTTCAATATCCAGCAGATGACGGCGGCGGAGAAGCAACTTCAGGGCGTCCTCAAGGATCCATCACTGGTGGCGATTCATCACGCGTCGGAGAAACTGCTGAACTATGTGGAAGGCCGGCTCCATCCCGATCAGCGGCTGCATGATGTCGCACAGCAGCTTGCCGGACGTGCTTCGGCCGATGACATTGCGCAGGACCTCATCGACTTCAATTGGTTCATCCGGCAGCAGGTCCTAAGCAGCGGTGGCATAAATTCGCCGAAGTTCAACGACTGGCGTAACAATCTGGCAGGGCGCGGGTTCCTCGACGACCTCACCGATTGGGTGCTGAGCTTCCAGATGCAGACTCCGGATGCTCTGGCGCATGCGGTCGAACGCTGGCGCGCGACGAAATCGGAGCCATGGCTGATGGCCGCGCTGAGCATGGCGAAGGGCACCGACAGCGCCGCGCCCGCGTTGGCGGATGCGGCCGCTGCCATTGCTTCCAGCTCGCCGGCCTACGAGATGGCTGTGTATTACCGGGCGCGGCTGCTAACTGAACAGAACCAGCCGAAAGCGGCGCGGCAACTGCTCGATGCAAATTTGCCTCGCTTCGAGAAAGGCCCACTCTCGGCGTTTAACCTGCTGCTGAAACAGCGTTTCGCCGTGGCCGCCGACTTCCGTCAGTTCCTGGAATACGCGCCGCGCACGCCGGTCGAGTATGGGTACACGGATTGCGACGATTGTGGCACACCGCCGGACATTGCCCAGCAATCCAAGCCGCTGCCTAAACTGCTGGACGTCGATTCCGCAGTGATCTTCAACCAGCGGCTGCCGCTTTCGCTGCTGACGGAAGCCGCAACGGGACCTGTACTGCCGTCCGATTTGCGCGGGTACATCGCCACGACGAGCTGGGCGCGCGCCGTGATTCTCGGCGACACCAGCGCAGCGAAAGCGGTGGAAGCGCCGATGGCCGATGCCCACCCCGAGCTGCGCGATTACGTGAAAGCGTACGATGCGGCCAATTCCGACGACGCACGCTCCTTCGCGGCAACCTGGACGATGCTGCACTTTCCCGGTATGCAACCGTTCATCTACGGCGGCGCATTTCGAGAGACCCGAGAGACCAAGTTCAATGCAATCGACGAGTATCGCTCGAACTGGTGGTGCGGGAACCAGTTTCCCGCTAAGGCTTTACCGCCGGGCACAGTGTCCTATGGCAGCGGACCTCCGATCGATCCGGCGACGGGAAAGCAAGCTGTCCCGGTGCCCGTGGTACCACCGGCTTTCCCATCATTCCTGACCGTGTCCGAGCGCGCGAGTGCCGACGATCAGCGAAGCAAGCTCTCGACGCTCGCCGCGGGCCCGGCTTATATGGGGCGTGTGGTTCTGGATTGGGCGAAGGCGCATCCTGACGATCAGCGCCTGCCCGAGGCTCTGCA
>JBEKTC010000433.1:0-3934 GCA_049516475.1 Candidatus Korobacteraceae bacterium
GCGCGTAGTCTGGCGTCCATCTGGCCGTAGCCGGTATCGACCGCGATCACTCGCGATGCACCCGCCTGTAGAAGACAGTCGGTGAAGCCGCCGGTTGACGCGCCGATGTCCAGGCAGGTTTGACCCGCAACATCGATGGCCCAGTATTCGAGCGCTCGCGCCAGCTTCAATCCGCCGCGGCTGACATAGGGCATGTCGTCGCCGAGGAGGCGGAGGATGACGTCGCTGTCAACGCTGGCACCGGCTTTTTCCAGCTTCTGCTCGTTCACCAGGACTCTGCCCGCGAGGATGAGCGCCTGCCCTCGCTCTCGCGAGGGCACCAAGCCGCGCTCCACCAGCAGTTTGTCGAGTCGCAACTTCACGGCGACAGACTAGCACGATGATGTCCTGCCATAGCGTCCGGCGCCGAAATCCTGAGGTTTCCACGAACCAAATCGAAGTTGTTTTCTTCCGCACTCGGTTCAGTGCATTTTGTTAGAGATTGTGAATTTATGCTACTTAAGGGGAATACGGTCGCCTTTTCCACAGTGTTATGCACATTTGTGTTGAAAACTTTCACGAGCCATTCATGAACTTTGCATACGATTGCAATCCGAGCCTTTGATGGAGAGCAGTTGCCAAGCCTGCGCAATGTCAAAGCGCATTTCCACCTGCGATACAATGACCAATCCTCCAGAAACGAGCAGAATGGCAACCAGGGTCAGAAGTACATCCGACAAACCTTCGCGGAGAACGAGTCCGGCGAAACCATCGCTGACGGCAGCGGTGGCGCCCGCATCCAACAGCAACGGCTCGTCCCCGTCCAGCGGCGAGACGCTGCGGAAACTCTATGCAGCGTTGCTGAGATGCCGGCTCGTGCAGGAGCGCGCGCGGCTGTCACACTCAACGGAATACGAACTCGCCTTGGGCCATGAGGCTGTCACTGCTGGAACGACAGCAGATCTCGGCGCCGAGGACACGATCGCCGCCTCGGCTCGCAATCTCGCAGCGCTGGTCGCGAGGGGATTGCCTTTAACGACGCTGCTGAAAGAGCTCGACAGCGCGGGCGGCGTCCTCGCCTCAATCACTCGTCCTTCCCTTCCCGAAGATCCGTTCAACGTGGGAACTGGCATCGCGCTCGCCCACAAGCTCCAGAAGAAACAGAATGTTGTGGTTGCATTCTGCGAGAAGGAGATCGTATCGCTCGACCCGAAGTTTGCCGGAGTTCACAAGCTGCCCATGCTGTATGTGGTGAAGAGCGCTGCCCCAAATGAGCAGCTTTCAGGCGATCAGCCTGCATACCTGGAGCAATTCAGCTTCATGGCGCGCGACTATGGCTTTCCCGGCATCGTCGTCGATGGACGGGACGTGGTCGCCGTCTGGCGCGTGGCGCAGGAGTCGATCCATCGCGCGCGCAACGGCGCCGGGCCGACGCTCATCGACTGCCGGACGGAATCGGCTCGCGATCCGCTGGAACACATGGAGCATTACATGAGAAAGCGGAACGTATGGGACCGGGAGTGGAAGGACAAGACGGAAGCAGGGATTGCGGGAGAAATTCAGAAAGCCGCTGGGGCGGTGCCGGCCCCGCGTTAAAAGTTTCTGATTGAATTATCGTCCCCATCAAGACGACAAATCTTGAATTGTCATCCCGAGCGGAGCGAAGCGGAGTCGAGGGATCTGCGGCTTGTCCCTGGTAGCAGCCCGCGTCTGCGGACGGAAGAGCCGCCCAGGTCTCGAAAAGCGCGAGACCTGGGGCACCGGCTAGCGGCCCGCTAATCTACAGCTTCTCGTAGAAGTCGCACGCCGAGCACGAAATGTACATGCCGCCGGGGATATTGCGCTCGCGGTCTTTGACGCGCTTGACGACGCGGGTGGCCTTGCCGCACTTCGGGCAATCCGTGCTCTTGCTGGTATCCATTACCTTCTTGCGGTCTGCGGTTTTTGCGATCTTGGCCATTCTCTTCTCCTGAACACTACGAATTCTTCCGCAGACTGCTGCGGTCCGATGTCTACTTGGGCCGGAGTATTTTCGTGAGATCGAAGCGGACGGGCGCGGCTGCGCGCTGCACATGTCTGCGGCCCACGCTCTGAGGAGCGGCTTCGACTGCAACGGGAAATGAGGCGGCGCGATTGATGCGCCGTTCTCTACTCGCCTGGTAGCAAAGCTATCTTACATGACCAGAGTCGGTATCAGCCAACGGGACTTTGCTTCCCAGACTCCGCTTCTCGAAAGCACCGAAGCGGCCTACTCGGCCCCCTGTTCCTGCCATTCTGATCCGCAAGAGTGACACTTCCATCTCCTGCGCGGCACGGGAATGGGGACACCGATCCATGCCGACGTATACGCAACCGGCTTGTTCAAGGCTTCGCAGGAAACATCCAGCGATTGGCATTGAGGACAGGCCGGCTGTTGATAGGTTCCAACTCCCTCAACTTCAAAGTCCTGGAGCATTGGCTGCCCCAGCAGGTCAGATGCGACGTCTGCGTCGTTCGGCCGAACACAAAGTTTGACCCCGCCGACCAGGTTCGAGTAGAACCAATCCATTCGAACCATATTGTCATCGGCCAAAAAAGACTCGAGCCCGGCCGAGTCCAGCGCTCCCTTGGCCAGCAGGGCCTCCGGAAGATCACGGAATTGTTTTATAACAACCGTGTCCTCCCAATCGGCTTCGTCTTCTAGCGGTTTGCTGATTCCGTCATCTGCAGGATCCTCCGCCTGCCGCCGGTCTCGCTCCTCCTGCAAAGCCTGCCGCGCAATGTCGGTGAGTTCGTGCGCCTCTTGCGCGATGGACTCCAACTCGCCGTCAGACATGGCGGCATAGAGATCGACAAGCCTCTTTCGCTCCTGCTCTGGATCGGATCTATCCATATGCCGCCGTATGCCGAGCGCTAACCCCTACGAGCCGCCGCCCTTGGCGAAGTCCTGCGTGAACTCCACCAGCGAGCGCACCGGGACGCCCGATGGCCCTTTGGCAATCCATGGCTTGGTGTCTTCCATCCACGCCACGCCGGCAATGTCGAGGTGTATCCACGGCGTGTCGCCAACAAATTCCTTCAAGAACATTGCGGCCGCGGTCGCACCAGCCCAGCGCCCGCCGCCGGTGTTCCTGATGTCGGCGATGTCGGACTTGATCAGCTCGCGATAGTCGTCGTCCGCCGGCAGCCGCCACATCTTTTCGCCCGACTTCTCGAGTGAATGATTGAAGCGGTTGTAGAAATCGTCGTCATTGGAAAACACGCCGGCGTTGACCATGCCGAGCGCGACCACGCAGGCACCGGTCAGGGTTGCCGCGTCGATAAGGTGCGTTGCGCCGAGCTCGCGCGCATAGTGCAGGCCATCGGCCAGCACCAGGCGACCTTCGGCATCGGTGTTGATGATCTCGATCGACTTGCCCGACATGGCAATCTGCACGTCGCCCGGCTTCTGCGCCTTGCCGGATGGCATGTTCTCGCTGGCGCAGACGATACCGATCACGCGTACGTTGGGCTTCAGCTGCGCGATGGCGCGCATGGCGCCGATCATCGCTGCGCCCCCGGCCATGTCGTACTTCATCTTCTCCATGCCCTCGCCGGGCTTGATGGAGATGCCGCCGCTGTCGAAGGTGATTCCCTTCCCCACCAGGCCAAGCACGCGCTTCTTGGGCGCGCGCTCCGGCTCGTAGCGCATCACGATCAGCCGCGGCTCTTCGTCGGAACCTTGTGCGACGCTCCAGAACGCGCCCATCTTCAGCTCTTTGATTTTGTCGGGACCATAGATCTCGCAGGCCAGGCCGGTCTCGTCGCACATGGCTTTGGCGCGATCGGCCAGGATAGTCGGCGTCATGCGATTACCGGGCTCGTTGACTAGGTCACGGGTAAAGTTCTGCGCCTCGCCGATGATGCTGCCCTGCTCGATGCCCTTCTTCAGCGATTGCTGGTTCGCGCCCTTGGGAGCGACGATGGTCAGCTCTTC
>JBEKTC010000434.1:0-3439 GCA_049516475.1 Candidatus Korobacteraceae bacterium
CTGCATCTGGGCCATAGGTTCGCGCCGCCCATCCATCGGCCACATGCAGCAGCACCAGATGGCTGCCCATCACCTTCGCGAGTTCCTTGACGTGTTCAATAATGGCGCGGTCAGTCGGCGTGCCGTCCACGGTTACCAGAATTTTGTCGTACATGCTCGTTTCACTTCGAATCGTCTTGCCATCATCTTCCGGTCACCACTTGCCACGCCGCCCGCATCGATTCGGGCAGCCCATAAACGTCGATGGCGCAGATCAGGATAGCACTGCCCCAACCGGCGATCAGCAGAAACCAGCCATTCTTCCAGGCTCCCATTCGCTTGCGCGAACTGGTGAACTGCAGCAGCGGAAACATGGCGAACGGAAGTTGCAACGCCAGCACCACCTGGCTCAGCACCAACAGATCGGTGACGCTGCTCTCGCCGCGCAGGCCAATGACGAGCACTGCGGGCAGAATCGCCAGACTGCGTGTGATCAGCCGCCGCACCCACGGCTGAATGCGCCAACGCATGAATCCTTCCATCACTACCTGCCCGGCCAGCGTGCCGGTAATGGTGCTGCTCTGTCCGCTCGCCAGCAGCGCGATTGCGAACAGCGTGCTCGCTGCCGTTGCTCCCAACAACGGCGCCAGCGTCAGATACGCAACGCGAATCCAATCGCTGTCCGCGCTGAATGTGACCACTTGTCCGCCCGGTAAAGTCACGCTCTGTTTGCCGAAGAACACTGTGGCCGCGAGTACCAGAATGGCCGCGTTGACGAAAAACGCAATCGTTAACGCAACTATCGAATCGATGCTGTTGAACTGGATCGCGCGCCGGGCGTGATCAGCGCCCGCCCCATCTCCAAAAAACTGGGCTGCGTCTGCGGCAGAATAAAAATCTCGATGAAGTAGCAGATGCCGATCGTCGCCACCAGCAGCAGGACAACGGCCTCAATGGTCCGCATCCCGAACCGTTGCAGACCCAGCAGCAGCAGCACATCCAACCCGGTGATGATCACCGCCCACAGCAATGGAATGTGAAACAGCAGATTCAGTGCGACCGCGCTTCCCAGGACCTCTGCCAGGTCGCACGCCGCGATCGCCACTTCGCTCATCAGCCAGTTGGGCCAACGCGTCCACTCCGGATACCAGTCACGGCAGCATTGCGCCAGGTCCTTCCCAGTCACCACTCCCAATCGTGCGGAAATCACTTGCATGAAAATCGCCATCAAGCTGGCGACTCCGATCACCCACATCAGCCCGTATTTGAACTGCGCTCCGCCTTGCAGGTCGGTGCCCCAGTTGCCGGGGTCCATGTAACCGACGCTGATCAGAATCGCCGGCCCGACGAAGGCGCGCCATTGCTCCCAGAAACCAGCTTGCTGATGCGGCACTGCGACCGTGTTGTGCAGTCCCTCCAGCGACACGTTTCCGGCAGCGGCCAGCCCGCTCGCAACCGGCGTCTCGTGGCCCGGCTCCGCGTCTCTTGGTTGTGGTGTCAGATGATCCATACGTCAATCGTCCCAACTTACGGGCGGGGTGTCATAATCTACAAATTCCGCCGATGGTTGTAGCCGCGCTTAACAGGGCCGATATTCCTGTCCAAATAGCAGCCCATTTGTTCCAGTGGGCCGCGCTTTTCGCAGCATTCTCCAATACGTCAAGATTCACTTGTGTCGTAAGAATAAGTAGTTGCGGATTATCGTCTGAGGACGCTGTCGGATATTCACTAACGTTTGGTTTGACACACGCTGACTTAAACCACAGCACAGCCGCCGTTACAGCGGATGCCAGAGTAAATACTGCTAAAACCCCAGTTATAATCGAGTGCGTCATTAACAACTCATCTGCCTCTGTCGACATCCTCGCATCAAGATGCTCTCCGCGCGTGTTCGCGAATAAGTTCCGAATCGCGAGACCGAGTCCCGCGTTGCGGGACCGCGACAAGATAGCCCAGCGCTTCAGCGCTGGGTAGGTCGCATTATCGAAACTGAGCCCCTCGGGGGCGGCATACACCGATGCCAACAGATCCGACCCATTTCACACATTGCTTCGGCCCCATCAGGGCACGGCCGTCACAAGCTGCAAATCGCTCCCTCTTTGCCCCGCCCGTGTCAGGGCACGGCTTCAGCCGTGCCGAAACTGTCCCATTGAAGATTGGGGCTTTAGCCCCTGGAGTTTGTAACCCCCAACCAAAATTAATCGTAGTGTATCAGAATGAATTAACCTACGTTAATACAAACTTCGGAGCGAGGCACAAGGGCTCACCACCGTAGACCACGTCCCGCGAATGGCTACGTCGTGGAAGCCAGATCTTTTTCCGCCACCCGTTATGCCTTCCCACCCGCGTAGCTCCAGCCTCGCGCAACCAGGCGGAAGCTGATAGCCCCGCCCTTCAGGGCGGGGTAGGCTGCATTTATCGACCTCGAGCCCCTTTAGGAGCGGCACCACAACCAACCCAGATCTTCTCCGCCGCCGGACCGCCCAACTCAACTCTACGACGCTCAATCGCCAACGAAATGGTTCCGTCATAATTCCGCGCCTCCACTTTGAACCGCGCCCCCGGCCGGATTCCCTTCGCTTCCAGAAACTCCAGAAGCTTGCGATCGCGCTCGTACACGCTCTCCACCACGTAGAGCATTCCCGGCTGCGCCTCAGAGAGCAGCAACAGCCCTCGTTTCCTTTTGGCCCGGGGATTTTCAGGGATTGGCGAGTTGCCATGCGGACACGCTCCGCTGCGCCCTAGCTTGCGCACCAGCATTGCCTCAAAATCGCTGGAGACCGCATGTTCCAGGCGTTCCGCCTCGTCATGTACCTTGTACCAAGCCATGCCGAAGATCTCGTGCAACATGCGTTCGATCAAGTGATGGCGAATAGCGAGCTGCCGCGCGATCTTGCGCCCTGCGCTGGTCAGCAGCACATGTCCGTCTCGCCGGACGGAGACCAGGCCATCGCGCTTCAGCCGGCGCAGCGCCATAGTCACCGCCGGTGCAGACACATCCAGCCAGTGCGCCAGGCGCGCCGCAATGACGAGTTCGCCTTCGCCCTCCGCTTCCAGGATGGCCTTCAGGTAGTCTTCTTTGGAAACTGTAATCATGGCATACCTGAGTGGTAGTTAACTCCAGTTAACGCCCGGATGCAAGGTGGCGGAATCTGATCGCCACTGCATGCCTGCTCGTCCACAACGCGGAGGTGCACATCAGTCCCGCCGCAGGCGGGCCGGAACTGCATTAGCCCAGCGCGGAAGCGCTGGGTCGACCGGGGAATTATGAATCCGAGCCCCTTCAGGGGCGGCACTTTCTTCTGTCGTTTGTCACGACGGTTTGACATCTCCGCACTGCGCCCCTACTCTTTTCTTTCGCCATGAAGGTCCTCGTCCTCGGAAGCGGTGGTCGCGAACACGCGATCGTATGGAAGCTGCGGCAGTCGCCGCGGATCAAGAAGCTGTATTGCGTTCCGGG
>JBEKTC010000435.1:0-2869 GCA_049516475.1 Candidatus Korobacteraceae bacterium
CGACCAGGCTTGGTTTCAGCACCTCGGCCAGGCGTTCCACCAGCTCCGGTGTTTCCAGGATCGCGCCCAGCAACACGAGGCATTTGCGGGTGTCGTGATGCTTGGCCAATTGCAGCAGGGCGTGGCTCAACTCGGCATCGCGGGTAAACTGCTCGGCGCCATTGATCAGCCACAGATCCAGCCGGTCTTCGGTGGCGCGCAGGTCGCTGGTTAGCTCAGTGTGGAAGCCCTCGGGATCGTCAACCAGGTAGCCAGGATGCACCTTGAAGAATCGCGCCAGCAACATGCGCGAAGCATTGGTCAGATGAGGCCGCGCGCCACTTTCAATCTGCGACAGGTACGACTGGCTCAAGCCTCGTCCGGTTTCCTTCTTGAGAAGGCGGGCCAGGTCCTGCTGGGTGATCTCGCGGTCCATACCGCGGAGCGTGCCCTCGACCAGTCGCAGATAGCGTAATTTTTCGCCGAGTTTCATATTACGGAATGCAATTATACTATTGCAATTTGCGATGTCAAGAACTGGATTTGGCACAGAATGAGAAACTTGCGAAACCCTTCGTCTCGAAGCGAAGCGGGAAGCACCAAGGCACGGACATGGTCATCAATCTGGCTGCCGGGCTCGATTCCAGGCCGTACCGGGTCCAGAATTCTTCGCGAGGTACGGCTGGAAGGTGGTCAAGGCGCGTTCGCTCTTAGTGGCTGCGGCCAGGTTGAAACGGTTATCGTTTGGCATGCGGCTGCTGTCGCTTTTGCCCGATCCCGCAGGCCGCAAGCCTGACAAACCGTGGGGCGGAATTTGTGTGTTGGAGAACAGCAGACTGAGCTCCTAGACGTTTAGCGCCCTCGACGCCGTACCCTTTTTATGAGTTCGTCCAAGTGAAGATATAGCTATTAGACGGGCTATACGAAGATTATCTGGTGGAACGTCCGGCAAACGCGCTTCCGTTCGGTCGGGGAGAGAAGCGCCTCCGCCCGAAAGTGGGCGGATTTTAAGTCCCGCCACGGCATCTCCCAAGCCCTCACTTCCGGCTGTCAGTGAGACTACCCCGCCAGCACAGACGGACTCCAGCGGTCTCTTTGGAATGGATTCTTGTTTGCTGAGGCGAAGGCGGAGCTACCGGTCGGCCGGAGTCAGCGGCGAGATGATGTGCGATGGAGAAATTTTGCGCGCATGAATTACGCCGGCTTTGTCGAGGGCCACGCTGACGTGCAGCGCACGCCCGGGTGTGAGCAGCAGGTGGCGATGCTGGTCGAAGGGCTCGCTAACGTCGATGGAGACCGCGCGGCCATCGCGCAACGCCAGCTTGATCTGCTTCCCGCTTGCCTGGCATACGGTGCCATACAACTCGTGCACCGGAGTCTTGCCGCTCCCCGCTGCCATCGAACAAACGCTGGCGGGACAGGCAATGGTGTCGGGCTTCGAAGGCGTCAGCGATGCCGGTACTACCACATTGTCAGACCCAACAGGTGTTACACCATACATCCGCAGTTGCAGGTTGCTGGCGACATATACTCTGCCCTTCGCTACCGTCGGTACCAAGTCAGCGTTGCTGTTGACGGCGTGCGTCCAAGTGCCACCCAAAATCGAAATGAGCTGTTGCTGCAGGTTGGAAGCGTTATAAGCCCACAAGGTGAGCGGCGTGCCGGGATTCTGGTCGGATGAGTAGGCTGGGCGTTGCACGAACCACACAATACCGGTTCCCGCCGTCGTGCCGTTGGAGGAAATCACCGGGATGGTCCCGCCGTCGTCCGGCAGTCCGCTGACTGGCCCGGAGCCGGTTGACGTCTCTTGCATCAACTGCACCGTCGGCGAGGTTTGCAGCTTCCAACTAGTGACGCCGTTGGAGCCTCCAGTCAGGATATGGGTCGCGCCGTCGGACCCGACAAAATACGCGGGTCCACACCAACATCCGCCCATGTCGATGGTCTGTACCACATTGTCAGGTCCGCCATCGGTGTAGCCGCCCATGTTGTCCCGGTTCAGCAGAAACGCTCGGCCGTCCTTGCCTCCGGCAATGGCGAGGTGCGGGATCGGACCCAGCTGGTCGGGCAGCAGTAGCATACCGCCGGATCCCACGTCGTTATCGACCTGGTCGAGTTGGAAATAGTTGTAGGTCGTGAAGCTGTCCTCCAGCGTCAGCAAGTCGGGGGACAGCCGAACCATGCTGTCAGGACGGTTGAACGCTGGAGAGTAGCTGGGATAGTACGGGTTGCTGTTGCCGGTGGAGAAAAATAGGTCGCCAGTGGCGTCCGACGCGACGCCATAGCCCGACTGCCAAATCGACGACAAGTAGAACGGCTGCGTAGTTTCGTGCAGCTTGTTGGCGATGTCGCCGGTCTGCGGAGTTAGGGTTGCCGCGTCGTAACGGAGAATGGTGCCGCGTGACTGATCGGGAACTATATCGCCATTGCTGCCAAACGACACGTAGATGCTGCCATTGGCTTCCAGCAGTCCGGGACGCTGCAAGTGATAACGGGGAGTGAATGTCCACTGTGTACCGTCGGACAGCGTGGTGGAATACTGGATCACGACGGAAGGCACTGCGTCGAGCCCGGTGCTGAGCGAGATGGCGTGCAAGCGGAAGATGTCGGATGGCGCGCCGAGCGTGTCGGAAACAAAATACAAGAGGCCGGCGGTGCGATCGATGACCGGCGTGCCCAGAATGCCCATCACCGGATAAACATTGTCATCATAGCTCTTGTACTGGTAGGGCACTGGAATTCCGAAACTCCTGTGCCACAAGGTCGCGCCGCTGTCGGCATCGATGGCGTAGACGCTGTTGGCTTCGGTTGCCACGTACACGACGTCGTGAACTCCCTGTCCTTGAATGGTCTGCCTGGAGACGAACAGCGGTTGGGCATCCGTGCGCCC
>JBEKTC010000436.1:0-3380 GCA_049516475.1 Candidatus Korobacteraceae bacterium
CTTTCGCGACATCCGTCCCGCAGCGACGATGGTCGAGGTTACGGGGTTTGTCTCGCCGGAGATGTTGGTCGAAATCGAGGCGGACGCGATTGTTGCGAGCGAGGTGGTGGGGTCTGACTAAACCGACGGAATCATCGCCGCAGAAATGCAACTCGGTCGCTCCAGTCCCATCTGCCCGTCTGCCGGACCAGTGCGAGTAAGGCGCGGACCAGGCCGCCAATATCGGCGGGAGAAAGGCTCTTGTCGTCGACGAAGATCACTCCACCGTGCCGCTCGCCGGTCTCAGCCCAGACTTTGAGCAGTGGAGGAATTGTCCTGCGATCGTAGGTCACAAGCGTCAGGCCTTGCATGGCAGCTTGTTTGAGGCAGGCGGAATCATCCTGTCCCAGGAAGTTGCCGTCCTCCCACGTTGTCATACAAAGGACCACGATCGCCGGATTGCGGCGCCGCAGGCCAGCCGCCACCTTCGGCGAGACGTGCTCGTCCAGCAGAAGTTTCAGCATCTCAGCGCCGGGCGCGTTTCGTGACGCTGAATTCAGCCACCTGCGGAAGTAGCCGCTTAAGACTCTCCAGATCGGCCGCGGCGTTCTCCGCGAGGGCCTCCTCGATCTCTTGCGGGAAGACGCGCGCGTAGTTTGCGGCAGCCTGAACCTTGGCTTCGGGCCAGTTCAGGTGTTTTGCCACCCCGGCCGCACTGTTCCTGTAGCTCCGCAGCAGGAGTACGACCTCCCAAACCGCAAGCATGCTGCCTTGAAGGTAGGCTTGCCGGCCGGCCATGGAGTCGCGGAAGTCGATGAAGGCAAACTCAGAGCGGCGTAAACCCTCCTCTACGAGCCGCGCGCTGGCGTCACTGGGACTCCAGCCGTGGCGTTTCGCCATCCGCTTCAAACGCTGACCGCTCTCCACCGGGAGACGCATACTTAGGACCATGGAACGAGCCTGTTTCACATGTAACTCCTGTAAGGATTGTAACTCAGACGTGCAAAGCAGAAATCTAGAAGCGAATAGCGGCCTTACTGCGTCACCTCCAACCCAATCCCCTGTCCCGCGTAAACCCTCTGCCCGGCGGCTGGAATCGTCTTTACCACCATGCGCGTTCCCGTTGGTACAGCCTGGGCCGCATTCGCTTGCGGAGCCGGAGGCGCTTGACTGTTGATTCCGCTCACGTGCAGCCCGGCATTCACGATCACGTTTACCACATCGTCTTCGCTTTGGCCGATCAGCTCCGGCATCACAAATGACGCGCGGTCCTCGCTCGCAGCAAGCAGCAAACTGATCTTTGGCTCGGAGACGTTCACCGCATTGGCCGGCGGACTCTGGGCCACGATCTGGTCGGTGGAGGCGCCCGGAATGGTTGCGATCGCGATGCTACCAAGTTCCAGGCCGCGGCGGCGAATGTTGATCTCCGCCGCCCGTTCGCTGTTCCCGATGAGGTCAGGGATGACGACGCGCTGCGGCCCCATGCTCTCCGCCACCCGCACATGCCAGCCGCGCCGCACCTGCATTCCTGGCAGCGGCACTTGCGATATGACGCGCCCCGGCGGCACATCGGAGCTGAAATAGCGGTCGCCCTCGTCAAGCATAAGTCCATGGTCGGCCAGCTGCCGTTCCGCCTGGGTCTGCGATAAGCCAACGATCTTGGGAATCGTCGTCTGGCGGCCATGAATGGCGAAGCGCATCGCGGTCAACGCCGATGCCATGAAGACGACGAATAGAACCAGTGCGCGCAGGAGGAAGCGAAAGAAGCGCCGCATCAGTGGGCCTCGCTGTCGCCGGCGGCGCTTTCGGGGGTTTCCACCTTCTGCGCGACCGCACTGTGCGCCTCCGGTGGAGGCGCGGCAAAATCTTCCGACTCGCGTCCTTGCAGGGCCACCCGCATGAAGTCGATCCAGATGGGCAGGGCCGCCATCGCCCCGGTCTCCTTGTTGCCCAGCGTTTTCTTCTCGTCGAAGCCGACCCACACGCCGCAGGTAATCGACGGCGAGAAGCCGACGAACCACGCGTCGGTAAAATCGTTGGTCGTTCCGGTTTTGCCGCCCAGCGGATGGTTGAGCTTGCTTGCCTGACGGCCGGTGCCGTGCAGCACCACCTCGCGCAACATGCTGACCATGATGCGCGCCGTGCGTGCGCTGACTACGTCTCTCACCTCGGGGTAGTTCTCCTCCAGCACGCGGCCATCGTAATCGGTGACCTTGCGAATGTAGCGTGGGACCACGCGCACGCCGTCATTGGGAAAGGTGGTGAAAGCCGCCGTTTGCTCTGCCAGCGTGATGTCCGCCGCGCCAAGCGCAACCGGCAAGTACGCCAGCAGTGGCGAAGTGATGCCGAACTTGCGCGCGTAGTCGATCACGGTCTTGATGCCGCCAATGCGCTCCGTCACTTTGAGTGCGGGAATGTTGCGCGACTCGGCCAGCGCGTGGCGAAAGGTGATGACGCCTTCGAACTTGCCATCATAGTTGTGCGGCGTGTACGGGCCAGACGGCGTGCTGAAGGTAATCGGCGCGTCCAACACGGTGTCATCCGGCGTAAGCCCTTGATCGATGGCGGCGGTGTAAATGTACGGCTTGAAGGACGAGCCGACCTGGCGCAGGGCCTGAGTCGCGCGGTTGAATTTCGACTGCTCGAAGTCGCGCCCGCCGACCATCGCCTTTACGTCGCCGGTGGCATTGTCGAGCGCCAACAGCGCGCCCTGCACGCCCGACTCCTGCTCCAGCGATACGTGGCTGGCCGTGCCGTTCAGCTCGACGACTTTCAGGTACACGATGTCTCCGACAGCCAGGAGCTGCTGCGGCGAAGTGTGCCTGGTCCACTTGATTTCTTCGGGTCCGAGACGCGCCTCCCCGTGAACGTAGCTGCCGGCCGCGATCGCCCCGTCCCAATCGACATGGTGATAGGTCGCCAGCGAGTCGCCATTGGCGATGACGTTCAGCAGATTGCCCTTCCATCCGTGACGGCGTTCGTAGGTAGCCAGCCCATCGCGCACCGCCGTCTGGGCCGCTCGCTGCATCTCCAGGTCAAGCGATGTGTATACCCGCAGCCCAGCTTCGTGGACTTGCTCCGCCCCGTACTTCTTCTCCAGATACTGGCGAATTTCCTCCACAAAGTAAGGGGCAATGTCGTTGGTCTCGGCCTGCAGCTTCAGTTCCATTGGCGCGCTCTTGGCCCGCTCCGCCTCAGCCGCGGTGATCTTGCCATCCTCCAGCATATTGTTGATCACCAGATTGCGGCGGTGAATGGCGCGCTCGGGACTGTTGATGGGCGAATAATAGTTTGGCGCTTTGGGCAGTCCGGCCAGCACGGCCGCTTCGTCCAGCGTGAGGTCTTTGGCCCTCTTGCTGAAGTAATAATTTGCCCCGGCCTCGAAGCCATAAACGCCGTGG
>JBEKTC010000437.1:0-2829 GCA_049516475.1 Candidatus Korobacteraceae bacterium
CTTTGATCGCGAAGATCGCGAGGCGAGACCACCTGGATTGAGTCGCCGTTGCTGGCTTCCACCAGCTTGGCTGTGAGGGTTTCCATCAGTCCCAAGCCCAGAGCATTGGTTGCGCTATCCTGCCCCACCGTGTCGATGGGCAACACGGCCAGAATCCTCTGCTGAGGCACGAACCGCGACTTAACCAGAAATCCAATCGCGATTCCAAGCAGCAACACTGTGGCCAGCCCCCAAACCAGCTTTCGCGTTCGTCTCTTCCTGGCCAGTTCCACCACGCCTGTGCGGCGCAGGGTTTCGGTTGCGATTTGATCGCCGGCCACCAGCCGGCCCAGGTCGGCGCACATCTCGCCGGCGGACTGGTAACGCCGGTCGCGGTCCCGGTCCAGCGCCCGCAGGATCACTGCCTCCAGAGCAGGGCTGATCTGGGGATTGAGGAGGGATGGCCTGACCGGGTCGTAATGAAGTATGGCATCGATCACCAGTGACGGTTGCTTGTCAGGAAAAGCGCGCTTGCCGGTGGCCATTTCGTAGAGCACTGCGCCTGCCGCCCAAACGTCCGCGCGCTCATCGCCCGCTTCAGTTTTCAACAACTCCGGCGCCATGTAGGGCAGCGTCCCGCTTAGCGACATATCTTTGGTGAGATTGCACGTCTCTGCTTTTTCGTCGACAGGTTCATTCAGGTGGGCCAGTCCAAAATCGAGGATCTTGACTTGGCCGTCGCGATTAATGCGAATGTTGCCCGGCTTCAGATCGCGATGCAGGACATGCTCACGGTGAGCCGCCGCAAGTCCGCTTAACAACTGCACGCCAAGCTCCAGGACCATCTTTGGCGGCAGCGGCTGGCCGCCGATTTTCTCGTCCAGATTGACGCCTGGAATGTACTCCGTAACCAGGTAGTCAACGCCATTCTGCTGGCCGAAGTCGAAGGCCATGGCAACGTTGGGGTGGTTGAGCCTGCCGACCGCCAGCGCCTCCTTGTGGAACTGCTCCCGGCTGGTCTCCTGGCTGAATAGACTCTGGGGCAGGATTTTGAGCGCTACATCGCGACGGAGTTGCTCATCATGGGCGCGAAAAACCACGCCCATGCCACCGGACCCGATCTGTTCGATCAGGCGGTAATGTCCAAAAACGTCGCCGATGCTGGGGGGTGGCACCGTAATTTATCCCGGATACTAGGACGCTGAGAGAAATGCGTCAATCAAGGCGGGCAGCGAAAGGCACAGTCTGCGCACCGAGCTCTCCAGTGTATACCTTGGGGCGTGCGCGACCGTCTTGCACCAGAAGCCGGCGGCCGCCTCACACCTTGAGAAAGATGTGTCTGCGATACAGCCACCACACCGGAAGGAAACACAGCCCCAGGACAACCAGCGAATGCAGCAGCGAAGCCAGCCCAGCCGACTCCATCCACGCCAGTGAATGCAGGAAGATGTAACCCTTCCAGCTCAACCAGCCACCAATCAGCTCCGCGATCACGTAGGCGGCAATCGCGTTCATGCCGAAGATCAGGAATGGTTTGCTCCACCAGCCACGATGCAGGTTGATATCGCTGACCCAATAGCACGCCGCCAGGCAAATCAGCGCGCAACCCGCCGTGAACAATACGTAGGAGCTGGTCCACAGGTTCTTGTTGATGGGAAACCAGATTCCCCACAGTTCGCCGGCAATCACGCCAAGCACTCCGCAAGCGAACATTCCTGCCAGCTTCTGCTTCGCGCTTCGCTCTGAGCGCAACCACTCGCCCGTCAGGACGCCGCAAAGGGCAGTGGCAATCGCCGGCAATGTGCTGAGAATTCCCTCTGGATCGCGGGTTGGTTCCCACATATGACCAAGCATGAATTTGCGGTCAAGGTAGGCTGCTAGATTCGCATCGTAGTGCAGCAGCGGAATATCGCGGCCCGGCACGCCATAACCCGGCACCGGCACGTAGCGCATCAGTATCCAATAGCCCAATAGCAGGCCCACGATCCATGCCGCTCGACTGCGGACGCTGGCGAACAACGTAATCAGTGCCGCCGCGCAATACACAACAGCAATGCGCTGCAGGACGCCAGGGATTCTCCATGTCCCAAATTGCAGCGCCGCCAGGCCGTTGAGCCCCAGTCCGACGGCGAACAGAATGGCGCTGCGGCGGAGGGTGTGAAGAACCAGGGCGCGGCGGGAATCGCCGCGGTCCAGCCGCGAGCGAAATGAGAACACCAGCGAGACGCCGACGATGAAGAGAAAAAAAGGAAAAACCAGATCGGTCGGCGTCCAGCCATTCCAACTTGCATGTTGTAACGGCCAGTATGCGGAGTCACTGTTTTGGTTGTTGACCACGATCATGGCCGCAATCGTGGCGCCGCGAAACAGGTCGAGCGAATACAAGCGCTCTTGAGCAGGACGCGTCTGCTCTACCCGATCGACGACGGCTGCGGTTGCGGTGCTCATGCTGGCGTTGACGATTGTACAAGCCCGCGCCGTGGAAGACCCTAGGAATGCTATGTTCGCTAATGGGTCAGTCTGAAATTGTGGTCAAGTGATCTTGGGTGGAGCACGCCTTCAGGCCGCTGAAAAAGTCAAAAGCAGATCCCTCGTCGGCCTAAAGGCCTCCTCGTGATGACAAATCTAAAGGACTTGTGACGGCGCACCCTTCGGCAAGCTCAGGGCAGGCTCTAAAGGTGCGCCCCTTCAAAACTCGCCAAAAGCGACTTTTTCAGCGGCCTCTCAAGGCGTGCTCCACCCGACACCGGTAGAATTTCAAATTGACCCCCATGCTCACCGGCTCTGCGAAAACTGCTCCTCGGCAAATGTCGTGACGCGCTCAAGCGCGGCCTGCATCTCGGCGTGATA
>JBEKTC010000438.1:0-2826 GCA_049516475.1 Candidatus Korobacteraceae bacterium
GGAGGCTCGCCAAAGGCCGCAAAGCGACGGCCGAGTCCGCCCTTCACCGGCATCGTTTCAGCGCTCGTTTTCCGCTGATTCTGGATGACATGATCCTGCGCGACTTCGCCTTATATCTCACCATGATCCTAACGACGTTTCTTGTCCTGGCTCTGGTATTTACCTTCTTCGAGCTGCTCACCGACATCGTGCGCAACAAGGTGCCGCTGGTCACCGTCGCCGAGTACCTCTGGAACCTCAGCCCATCGATGATCTACCTCATGGCGCCTATGGCGGTCCTGCTGGGCGTCCTCATTACGTTCGGCTTGATGGACAAGTCCAGCGAATTGATCGCCATGAAAGCCAGCGGCTTCAGTATCTATCGCGCCACCCTCCCGGTCATCGTCCTCTGCGGGGTCTTCGCCGGCGCTTTGTTCGTCTTCGATCAGCTCTACATTCCGCGTACCAACCGGCAGCAGGAGATCCTGCGCAACGAGATCAAGGGCAAGCCGCCGCAGACTTATCTTCAGGCCGATCGCAAATGGATTTTCGGGCAGAACAACGAAATCTACTACTACCGCGTCTTCGATCCCGACCAAAACCATTTCGGCGGCATCTCCATCTTCGAGTTCGATCCCGACAAGTTCCAACTGACGCGCCGCATCTACGCCGAACACGCGCACTGGGAAGACAGTCTGCAGAAGTGGGTCTTCGAGCAAGGATGGGTGCGTACGCTGCACGGAGCTTCCATCCAGGACTACCGGACCTTCGATGTGGCTACGTTCAACGACCTGCATGAGAATCCAAGCTACTTCAAGAAGGAAGTGAAGCAATCGTCAGAGATGAGCTATGACGAGCTCCGCCGATATATCGACGACCTGCAGCAGAGCGGCTTCGACACCGTGCGCCTGAAAGTGCAATTGCAGAAGAAGATTGCCTTTCCGCTGATTACGCTGGTCATGGCGGTCCTGGCGATTCCCTTCTCCGCCTCTGGCCGTCGCGGCGGCGCGCTGGCGGGTGTAGCCGTAGCCTTGGGAATAGCGCTGGTCTATTGGGTGACATCAGGATTGTTCGAAGCCATGGGCAACGCCAACCAACTGCCCGCGATGCTGGCCGCCTGGGCGCCCGATTTCATCTTCGCATTTGCCGGAGGCTACTTGCTGCTACGGGTGCCAACGTAGAAGGAAGCCGTCAGCTATCCGTTATTGGGGGGTTGACGGAGAGTTTCAGCGAAGAGGGATGGCCTTTCGCGACTGCGTCGCAAGCGACATTGAGATCTGGCGGTGGAACCGACAGATCGAAAAGCTACGTCGCGACACAGTTTCTTTAGGCCGTCCATACATCCAATATCAAGGTAGCTTTACCTGCTGAGGAAGCTCGCTCCCAACTTGATCAGGATTTTCCGCGACGGTACCCCCTCCCCCCCACATAACTCAAAATCTTTGTTTTGAATATCTTGCCCGCAAAATATTCAAAACACTAGACTTAAACATGAAAGTAAACCTCACGTTATCAATAACTTGCCAGGACGCTCCGCAACATATTGATAACAAAGGACGATGCTTAAGCTCGTGGAGTCAATAACTTGCACCGGCCATAGCCGAAAGGGAGATACTACGTCGTAGCTCCGGTGCCCATTTTCAAAGAACATTTCCGTCTCGTGTCTGCCGTCATCAGCGGTCATACCGAGGCGGCTCGGGTGCTGGCGCCCTGACACCAGCCTATAGGCAGAACCCTAACGCGGCATAGATGTCAAGCCTATTTTCCGGAACGAAGGTAACCACAATTCCCACAATAGGAATCCTGAGTCCCTACCAGCCGGTGTCGTAGCTTGACCCTAAAGTTATGTGTCGGAACCAATCGCCGGGTGTCCCACACGTTCGCGGGTTTCGAATGTGTGGGAGACCGGCAGCCCCGTTGTGCCAGAATCGGCATCGAGAGTCGTACCATCTACATGAAGTTACAATCAACACATCTGAGCTCTTCAGCCGTCAGCTGACGGCTGATAGCTGACAACTCATGTTCCAGAACCTACGCCCGCTGGCCCCTTATCTTCGCAAGTACCGTGCTACCTACGTCATTGGCGCGGTCTGCGTGCTGTTTAACAACGGGATCTGGATTCTCTTCCCGCTTGTCATCCGCCGTGCCATTGACGATCTGAACCAAGGCGTCACCCGCCACAAGCTGTTGACGTACTCGCTGCTGTTGCTGGCGATCTCCCTCGTCAAGGCCATCTTCCAATTTCTTACTCGCTGGATCATGATCGGGGTCTCGCGCGAAATCGAGTTCGACCTGCGCAACGATCTGTTCACCCACCTGGAGCGGCTTTCCTACAGCTTTTACCAGCGCACCCGCACCGGCGACATCATGGCCCGCGCCACCAACGACCTCAACGCCGTCCGCATGTTGGTCGGCCCGGGAATCATGTATACCGCCAACACTATTGTGTTCACGGCCGGAGCACTGGTGTTCATGCTCTCGATCAGTCCTCGGCTGACCATGTTTGCGTTCGCGCCGCTGCCGGTGATCAGTATTGTCGTGCAGTACTTCGGGCGCAGAATTCACGAGCGCTTTGAGCGCATCCAGGCCATGTTCTCCGACATCTCCGCCCGCGCTCAGGAGAACTTTGCCGGCGCCCGCCTGATACGCGCCTACGTGCAGGAAGAAGCCGAGATCGAGAACTTCGAGCGCGACAACACCGAGTACATTGCGCGCTCCCTGAAGTTGGTGCGGCTGATGGGCATGTTGTGGCCCACGCTGGAGACGCTGCTCGGCGTTGCTATCGTGATCGTGCTCTTCGTGGGCGGGCGCGAAGTTATTCTCCATCGCATCACCGTGGGCAGCTTC
>JBEKTC010000439.1:0-2824 GCA_049516475.1 Candidatus Korobacteraceae bacterium
CAACACGCGCGCCGACTCGCGGTCATCGAGTACAACAAAGAGCGCGCCACGGCGGCTCTCCGTCAGGTTCAGCGCGACAGTGAAAAGCCGCTCCGCCAGTTCAGCGTTGCCGATCGCCTTCTTCCACAAGCTGTAACGATGGCGTGCGTCCACCAGGCGCCACGTGCCGTCGATGAAGCGGAAGACGGGGACACCGTCGGAGTAGATCTTGATCTCGCCATTGGGTGAGAGGATGAGGCAGATGTGGCCGCCACATAACGTGGCGCGGCAGTGGTCCGCGTAGGCGGCGGAGGGTGGAACCGCCAGCGGCATCTCGCGGTAAGGTTCGGCCCACTCATGAACGTCGACTAATTCCGCGAGCAAACCGTTCTGGTCAACGAGCGCGATGGTTCGCAGGCCGTCGCACAAGCGATGGAAGCTGCGAATGCTGGTGAGCAGATGCGAATAGCGTAGGGCGCGCTTCGGAGTACGCGGCGGCTCGTGACAAGGTTCCGGCATGGAGCCGAAAAGGAGCACGCCAGTCGCGATGCGGCGGTTCTCGTAGGTGCTCATACTGCTGGTGCGCAGCACTTCGATAGCATCGGCAACGC
Organism: Candidatus Korobacteraceae bacterium; assembly: GCA_049516475.1. Classification (GTDB taxonomy): domain Bacteria; phylum Acidobacteriota; class Terriglobia; order Terriglobales; family Acidobacteriaceae; genus Bog-257. Next base: position 591 of record JBEKTC010000439.1, read on the forward strand.
GATCGGGAAGCCCGGCGATGGCCTCGGCGCTGCTGTGAGGCGCTGGGTCGAGAAAAGCGGAGATGAAGCGGTCCTCAGGCAGCCCGCGAAAGAGTTGGAAGCTTTGCGCGGCCAGCTCCTCGTTGGTGAGCAGTTGATAGCGCGCCGACAGTACCATGCCAATGCTGCGCAGCAGACGTCGTTCGTGGTCCGACAGTTTATTCGACGACGATTTGAGGGAGTAGCCGCCGCCCATCCATTCAAATTCCACCTGGCCGCCGCTGGGTACTGCACCCAGCAAGCCCGGCATTTGTTCGGTGCCGGTGGAAATGCGTTCCAGAGTGGCACCGGGGAAGAAGTAGCGAATGCCGTTCTCCAGCAGGTCGCTGTAGAGTCCGCTGAGGAATCGGGTGCGAGATTCCAGCGAGCGGGAGGCGATGGAGGAAGGGTTAGTCATGGTCAATGACGGAGAGCGGCGCAAAAAGTTCGGCGATCGCCGGGCCGTTCGTTCAAGCTTATACCAATTGGGACGGCTGATGCAGGGTGAGGAGCGGTCCTACCCTTCACTCGCGCCATCTGGGCTCGGACCGGGAGACAACTCAACTCGGAGCGATTTTGCATCCACCCTTCCGGCAACTCCGTAACACGGCGCCAGGGTCAGACGATAAACGTGATCACCATACTGGTCCGTTGCTGTTTCGACCGCTAAAGAATTGATGACGTTTTGGGAACTAAAGTCCTCCAGTTCAAGATCCGTCACCTGTTCAAGGATGAAGTCCACAGTCGCAGGTTTGTCCGGACGGTAGGGATAGACACGAATAACAGATTCGCCCGTTCGAGGGAGAAAGACGCTGATCACCTCAGCGTCATGAAAATCGGGCCAGCTTCCGAACCATTCGATGACTGCGCCGGTGCCTCTGAGTTTTGAAAGGAGTTCCTCGTCCATCGCGAAACCCTGTCGCCGCCCTGCGGCTCAGGTATCTTTCTCATTCTGACCCGGCGCTTACGCGCCGGGCTAACTTCGCTGCCGCCGCTGCGCGGCTGGTTTAAAGGCCAGCCATTCCACCCTTGGCCTTGAAGACCAGCTTGACCGCTTTACAGAACGGCGACGGGTTGCGGGAGCTCGATCTTGGCTTCGCGCAGATACTTTGCTGCCTCTTCTGGCGGGGTGGGATTCTGATAGAAACCAGTTCCCCACTCGAAGCCCGCGATCTTGGTCAGACGCGGCATGAACTCGATGTGCCAGTGGTAATAATCCATCGCTGCTTCCTGCACTGGAGCGGTGTGGACCACGAGGTTATAGGCGGGATTGTCGAGGACCTTGTCGGCGCGCATGAGCAGGTTTTTCAGCGCCTTCGCCAGGCCCTCATACACATGTGACGACGAATTCTCGAATGCCGATTCGTGACGCTTGGGCAGTATCCAGGTCTCGAAGGGAAAGCGCGGCGCATAGGGAGCCAAGGTCAGAAAGCTATCGTTTTCCGCCACGATGCGAACGCCGGCTTCGGTCTCCTGCCGGATGATGTCGCAGAAGACGCAGCGTTCTTTGTAGATGAAGTATTGCTTGGAGCCTTCCAGCTCTTCGACCACATGTTTGGGCACGATGGGCAGAGCGATCAACTGGCCGTGCGAATGGTCCAGGGTTGCCCCCGCCAGTTGGCCATGATTCTTGAAGATGAGGATGTATTTGAAGCGGCGATCTTTCTTCAGATCGACAATGCGGTCACGATAGGCCCATAAGACATCTTCGATGCGCTTCTCCGACAGATTGCCCAAGGTCAGGTCGTGGTCGGGTGTTTCCACGATGACCTCGTGCGCGCCGATACCGTTCATCTTGTCAAACATGCCCTCGGCCTGGCGGTTGAGGTTGCCCTCGATTCCCAGCGCGGGGAACTTGTTTGGCACCACGCGAACCGTCCAGCCCTCGGTATTAGGCGAAGCGCCATTCGGGCGGTAAGCCAGCACTTCAGGAGGAGTTTTGCTTTCGCTCCCGACACAGAAGGGGCAAAAGCCATTTTTGGACTTGGCGGGCTCGCGGGCGAATTCAGAAGGGCGTTTGGCGCGGTCGGTAGAGATGATGACCCAGCGTCCAATGATGGGATCTTTGCGTAATTCAGGCACGGTGGACCTTTCCCGGACTCTTAACTCTTCTATGTTACCGCTTCCTGATATCGGCTGATGTGACGATTCACTTTATCGGCTCGGCGGCGGGCAGGGTCCCCACAAGCTTCTCCACGTCGCCGATTTCCTTGGGA
>JBEKTC010000440.1:0-2730 GCA_049516475.1 Candidatus Korobacteraceae bacterium
GAACTTCAACAACGGAGTCACCTTCGATCTGAGTGTGAAGACCTCCGATACCGTGACTGCGGCCACTCTGTCGGGCCTGGTGAAGGCCGGAGTGCTGTTCCGCAAGATGAGCGCAAGTCCCAGCGAGAAAATCGCGCTGGAAGACACTACGGTGAACAGCTCGAACGATCTGCTGCAGATGCACTTCAAAAGCGACGATCAGCGCTTCCAGGCGTTGTTGAAATCAGACTTGTTTGCGGCGGTATCGAAGTAGGGCGATGTTGCGTGCTATCTTTTGCAGTTTCGGGTAGAGCCGGTCTTCAGGCCGGCGTCCAGGATCGGCCCGACGAAGCAAAGCTGGGGTTGCGGTGCTCATCGTTGATGACCACCGCAACCCCAGCGATTTAATTGGCTGTGGTGAACGCGGCGCTGAAGCGCCGCTCTACCCGGATCACGCCAGGCCAGAAACTGCCCTGACTTTGAGCTCTCCTACCCGCCGATGTGCACCATTGTCCGCGAGGCTGGGAGGAAGCCTGGCTCCCCAATGTGGTGGCGCGCCTCCTTCTGATCGACCACGCCGCGGATGAAGTCAGCCAGCTCGTCGTCGCTTGCGCCCGCCTCCATCAGAGCTGCCAAGTCGTGCTCGCGTACCGAGAAAAGGCAGGTACGAATCTTGCCATCGGAAGTGAGTCGCACGCGGCTGCAATGGCCGCAAAACGGATGCGACACGGGCGCGATGATACCGATCTCCCCAATGCCATCTTCGAAAACGTAGCGCCGGGCGGTCTCGCTTCCGGCGTGGCCGATCTCGCGCAGGGGCATGAACCCGGCCATGCGACGCAGAATTTCGTCAAGCGGGACGACGATTTCCGGCGACCACACCCGATCTTCTTCCAGCGGCATGAACTCGATGAAGCGGACGACGACGCCTTCTTCGCGCGCGAAGCGGCCAAAGGGGGCGATCTGGTCATCATTGAAGCCGCGCAGGAGCACGCAGTTGATCTTCACCGGATCCAGACCGGCGCGCTGCGCAGCGCGAACTCCGGCAAGCACCTTCTCGTAGCCATTGGCCACGCGCGTGATGCGGGCGAAGCGTTCCGCGTCGACAGCGTCCATGGAAACGGTGACGCGTGACACACCTGCATCGGCGAGCGGTTGCGCCATGTCGGCCAGCAAATGTCCGTTAGTCGTGATAGCGATGTCGAGCGCCGCGCCTTCGAGAGTACGCATCTGAGCGAGTTCGCGCACCATCTCGATCAGCCCCTTGCGCAGAAGCGGCTCACCGCCGGTCAGGCGGACCTTTGTGATCCCCAATCCGACGAAGACGCTCGCCATGCGCAGGTAGTCGGCGATCGGCATTTCCGGGAACTGCGGCCCGTCGCTGCCGGAGCGGCAGTAGACGCACCTGTAGTTGCAACGGTCGGTGATGGAGATTCGCAGATCGCTGATTCGGCGGCCGTGTTTGTCGTGTAGGAACATCGCTATTCGCGGTTCGCTCTTCGCTGTTCGCCAGAGACTCCTGCCGAGGTTGGCGAAGAGCGAAAGGCGAGTAGTGAAAAGCGACGTTGTTTCGATTGTGCGGGGAAAAAGAGACAGGCGCAGAGATGCGGAGGCAGCGCTGCGATCGTTTCCTTTCCAAGCACGGGAGGCGTGGACGTTTCCCTCCGCACCCTCGGTCCCGCTGTCATCCTGAGCGGGCGGCCCTCTTGGCCGCGAGTCGAAGGACATCGGGACACCGCCGCCGCAGCCATCGGTATGCCGTTAGGCCGCGGAGGTCGGAAACACTTGATCGATTATAGATGCATGGGCCGGGGGAAAGCAGCACACCGCAGGAAGTCTATTCCCGTTTTGCGGTAGCGTCGACTTTCCCAGTGTCCATGGTCACAACCCTTATGGTTCCGTCCGACGCTTCAAACACGTACTCTGCCCCGTTGAGGGCTGTTCCCTTCAGTGTGCCCCATGCTTTAGGTATGGTTACACTCATTTGAGCATGAACCGTGCCGACCTCACGCTTTCCAAGTTGCCACCCGGCTCCAAAGGTCGCCAGGAGCAAAACGCTACACGATGCAATTCTTCTGAGTTTCATACGCAGTCTCCTACGTCTACTTCCAATGGAGTCAGAAACAGTGAAGAGCCGTTAGCGAAAGGCGAACAGCGAAAAGCCGTCTCCCTCACATCCCCTCATAATTGGGGCCGCCGCCACCCTCGGGTGGGACCCAGGTGATGATCTCGTAGGGGTCCATGATGTCGCAGGTCTTGCAGTGCACGCAGTTCGACGGGTTCAGGTGAATCTCCAGACCGCTCGGCGTGTCCTTCGCTTCGACCATCTCGTATACATTCGCGGGACAGAAGTTCTTGCAGGGATTACCGAACTCTGTCACACAACGCTCGTTGCAGATGTTGGTGTCGTGAATCACAAGATGCGCCGGCTGGTCCTCTTCGTGTTTCGTGCCAGAGTGATACAGGTCTGTAAGCTTGTCGAAGGTAAGTTTGCCATCGCCTTTGGCCGCGCCGATGATGCTGCTCCGGGCTCCGCCGTCGGCCGCCAGACGATCGAGATGCCGCATGCGTTGGAATCCGGGTTCGTTCGCGTAGTGGGCTTGCAGGCCGCGGCCGCCGGTGAACTGCTGAATCCCCGCGTTGAACATCCCGGCGAGAAAACCCTTTTCGAATCCCTGATGGAAGTTCCTTACCGGCCACAACTCAGACTTGATCCAGCTCTTCTCCACCCGCGTCTGAAAGGTCTCCAGC
>JBEKTC010000441.1:0-2725 GCA_049516475.1 Candidatus Korobacteraceae bacterium
GGGCATGTTGTCCCATCATGATCAGCAGTCCTCCGAGGATCAAAATCACGTAGTACATGGAAGCAATACTTCCTTGTACCGCACCTCAGCTGCTAATCAGAGTGACTTTTTCAACACCCACGGACCATTGCGCTCATTGTGAACGGGCCGACCCGGTCAGTGAGTTTAACGGCGAGTAGAGTCGAGAACAGGCGCAGTGGCATTAACCTGCCGGTGGCTGTTGGGGTGCTTTCGCAGACCCGCCTCAAGAAGTGAGTGGACTTTGTGAAACCATCGCCCCAGAACCAGTGTAAAATCTTGTCGCTCGGAACGCGAATCGACAACGATCAGGTTCCTTGCTGGGAGGTACATGATGGAGCCGAGACGGCATCTCGCACTGAATACCGGCAGCACCCTCCGGGCGCCACTTTTCGCGCTCGTGCTGGCCTTTGCGCTGGCAGCCGTCGCAATGCCGTCGGCGCAGGCGCAAACCTTCAGCGTCATTCACAGTTTCACCGGCGGTGAAGACGGATACACGCCCTACGCCGGTGTCACAGTCGATCAGGGCGGCAACCTCTATGGAACGACCAGCGAGTATAACGCCGACCTTGGCGGCACTGTATATCAGATGAAGCGCACCGGCGGCAGCTGGATCTTCAAGACGCTCGCCAATCTCTACAATTACCAGGGCGGATTTCTCCCCTATGGGCGGCCCGTTATCGCGCCGGGCGGCGCTCTCTATGTGACCACGTTCTACGGAGGTAACGGCCGGTTGCGGCACGGTTTCCAGCCTTCGACCGCCGCAGAATCCCTGCCGCAGCGTCAGTTGTCCCTGGATCGTTACCTTGAGTTATTCGTTCAGCGGTCCGGATGGTAATGGGCCCGAATTCGTCGATCCGGTTTTCGACAGCGCGGGAAATATGTATGGAAGCACCTACGAAGGTGGCGCTAACTATAGTGGAAATGTTTTCCAACTGACGCACTCCAATGGACAGTGGACGGGAACCAGCATTCATGACTTCAACGGTTCCGATGGATATTTGCCTTACAGCAGTGTGACCCCGGACGCACAAGGCAACGTGTATGGGACAACCTGGATGGGCGGCCCAAATAACGGTGGAACCGTGTACCGCCTGACCCATTCCGGATCGGGCTGGACCTACTCCATGCTGTACGCCTTCCAAAGCAGTTCTCCGGACCCATATTTCCCTGTGGGTGGGTTGGTGTTTGACCAGGCGGGCGATCTTTATGGGACCACGCAATCAGGCGGAACGGGCGGAGGAGGCACGGTGTTTGAGCTTTCACCCTCGGGAGGAGGTTGGAATTTCAGCGTCCTGTACTCCTTCACTGGACAGAATGGTCCGCTGAACACTCTTGCGATGGATGCAGCCGGCAACCTGTACGGCGCCACCTATGCTGACGGTGCATTCGGTCACGGCACAGTTTTCAAGCTCACAAACAACAATGGAAGCTGGAGTTATACCGATCTGCACGATTTCACCAACGGAAGCGATGGAGGCAATCCCATCGGAAGCGTCTCACTCGACGCGAGTGGCAATCTCTATGGCACCGCTAGCCAAGGCGGCATCGGCCAATGTTCTGGCGGCTGCGGCGTTGTCTGGGAGATCACGCCATAGTTGAAGGAGAAAATCCAATGTTTCGGACAAGTCCGCAAAGCGCATCTGCGAAGATGGCTTCAATCCTGCTGTTGGCGCTGCTTACGTGTTCGTCCAACCTGGCATTTACGCTCCGGCCAGTGGATCGACGCTCACCGACAACACCGTTACCTTCCAATGGGTTGGGTATCCTGGTGCGACGGCCTACTGGCTGGACGTGGGCTCGACGCAAGGTGGCAACAACTATGCGCAATCGGGCAGCCTCAGCAGTTCAACATTCTCGTACACAGTCAACCGGCCTGCCCTCAGATGGAAGCCTGATATATGCCACGTGGTGGTACTCCGCTGGCGGACAGTGGCAGTACATCGAGTACAGCTATACGGCTTTTGGCAGCTCTTCGGAGAAGGGAACAATCACTTCGCCTGCTCCAGGCTCGACCTTCACCGGCAGCAGCGTGACCTTTACCTGGACAGCGGGCAGCGGCGCCACTGCGTACTGGCTCGACGTTGGCAGCACGCCGGGCGGTAGCCGGTATTACCAGTCCGGTAACCTGGGCAACGTGCTCACTAATACGGTGAACGGGCTGCCTACCAACGGCAGCACGGTGTATGTGACGCTGTGGTCGCTGCTCGAGCGATCTAGACAGCTAATGGCTTAATCGGCTTCGGGTTTTGCACCCGGCAGACGTTTTCGCAGAAATGCGATCTGCCCTGTGTGATGCGCCTCGTGCTCGCAGACGTGGAACCATTTACAGTAGTTATTGGTCGGGCCCCAGGGCCAGTCTTTGTCGACGGCCATGAGCCACGCATCATCGCGCTTACTAAACTCCTTAAGCGATTTCGCGCGGGTCTCCTGGAGGATGTTCAGGTAGTAGTCTCGGTCGTGGTCCTTAATACTTTTCCTGCCCGCCTCCCCCAGATTCATAGCCGGATCCCACTGCTGCTTTACAGAATCGGTCCAGGAGTCCCACTTCTTACCCTCAAACGTATTGAACTGATAGTAGGTCTCAGTGGCCGCGAGATGCAGCATCAGGGCGCCGATGGTATTTGCATTGCGATCAAAAAGATAATCCAAGTCGGCCTTAGTCAGGCCCTTGGTCGCTCTAATTACGCCGTTAGCTTCCCGCATC
>JBEKTC010000442.1:0-2660 GCA_049516475.1 Candidatus Korobacteraceae bacterium
TGGACCAGATTCCATATTCCACCGATATCGATCATCCGACCTCGTACTGGATTACCAACGGGTGGAACGATTTTCAGTACAACATGGCAGCCGGCACCGGCACCTGCGGCATGTGCTACTGGCTGACGCCCGCGGGCAACTCAGGCGCCTCGATCTACGAGTATTGGACGGGCTACTCCGCCGAACAACAGGTGACCACACCAGGAGGAGGATACGACCCGACCCGCGCCGGAAGCACCCCGCTGAAGAGCTTCGTGGGCAACTCCTGTGTCAGCTCGCAAACCGCCTTCCTCACCATTGGACAAACCGTGGCCTGCCTGGGTGTGGTCAATAACGCCGATACCGGCGCGCCGCAAGTCCAGCCGGTACCCAATCCCCTGGCGCCGACACCGAGCGATCCCAACTATGACTCCTACTATCCACAGGTGGTCGGCGATGGCTCGCGCATGGCCACGCAATGTCCTTCAGGGCTGGACTGCAGTTGCGGCACGACGACGGGATGTCCCAGCGGAAAGCCGGGCGTGCCGTTGTGTGGCGCCGCCGACCTGCAATACTGCATGGTGACGCAGCTTGACCATTTCACCACGTCCTTTAACTGGGCCCAGACCAACTTTGCGGCGCTGTGGCTGCGTCCGCAATGGTATTTGGTAACCAACAGCGCCATCACCGATGTGCAGAACGGAGGGCTGACCATGGTCAGCGGTGGTGGCTACACCAACTCCGACCAGGTTCCCGGCTACTGGGCGCTGGCGCACAAGAATGTTTTCATCGGCGCCACGCAGCCCAGCAATCCCTTTGCGACAAATGCCGGGCCCTTCAATCCCACCACGTTGCAAATGAGTCCTCCGCTCGCCTGTGCTTTGCGGACCGATAACAACATGCCGGAAGCTGCGTTCTGCCTCAACGCAGCCCAGGGCATCTCCATGCCGCTGGATAACTTTGCCGTCAACCAGCGGCTCCTCAATATCTACGATGGGCCGTCGTTTCAGGATTCCAACGCGTATCTGGACATCACCCCCACTACGCTTGCCGGCTGCGAGCTTCCGCCGAACGGAGGAGGCGGCGCGGTCTGTCAAAGCATGGGATGGATGTATGGCAATGTAAACGGAGTGCCACTGGATCCCCTGGCAGCGCTAGGGAGTCAGGCGTATTTGCCGAACGCGGGGATTGGCTGGAAGCAGCCCAACGGCTTTTTCTATCCGCCGGCGTTCCACTCGAGGAATCTCTACTTCCACGATGTTCGCATCCGGCATTTCGTGATCGAGCCGCTGTTCAACCCCGGCACCTACGATACCGACGGATCGCTGGCGGCGACCCGGTACTTTAACGACGCGGGCGGCGCCAGCGGGGTGGGCGGAATGTTCAACGGCTTCACCGACATCGACCGGCAGACCGAACTTTCGGACGACGACGGCTCGCTCACCGGCCTGCTGGGCGCACCCATCCCGCAAACGCCGCTCTATCGCCCCGCTATCTCGGTCAACAAGGACAGCTTCTTCAGCGCGCCGGTACAGACGGTGGAGTGCGCCTCCGATATTCGCCACAACATGCCGGAGCCCTGGGGAACTTGCAATCTGCCGGAGCCGCTGTGCGGGACCGCGAATACCAGTCCGTACGACTACGTTACTGCGGTTGTGTATCCTTCTACGACCGACGGCAATGCGAGCTGCACTCCCCAACCCAACTGGGCAGTCGATTGTACCGGTCCCAACTGCTTCGGAGTGCCGCTCATTCGTCAGGACCTGGTCCCATCCGACGGCAGTACGACGCCGTTCATACGCATGGCCTCGCAGGCTGACTGCCAGCGCAGCAGCCTGACCGTCAACAATGGCACCTACTACATCGACACTGCCGTGTCTTTGAGCAAGCAGAATATGTGGGACTTCGCGCCGCCCGGCGTTAACGTATTCACGGCTGCGAACACCTATTACACCTTCCTGCTGTTCGCCAAACCCACGACCGTCCAAACCTATCAGTTGTATGTGGGAACAGGCTTCAATCCTGCTGACACAAACCAGTTGTGGGTGACGCGCGTTGACAAGGGCCCAAGCCCCTTCGTCTTCTACAAAGATACGACCGATACCATGGTGCCGTGTTCGTCCCGCAAGCCGGGGACGAATTTTTCCTGGTGCTATGACTACGATTCCACAGGCGGCTTCCTGTCGGTCACCATGGACATGGGCTTCGCCAAGTTCGCTAAGGAATACGGCGAGGCGACCGAGCAGCAGTGCCAGCCGGAGAGTTATTGCTCGTGGAATGCTTCCAGCAAGAGCTGCGGGTGCTCGCTGAAGAGCAATGACCCTGGCTACAACGAATGTCAGTACGCCTGCTCCAACTGGGCCACCAAGGCCATCGATTGCCCCTGGGACAGCTCGGATTTCTCGAGTCCCACCGGGGCATGCTATGGATTCGGCTTCACACTGCCCAGCACCTTCATGGCCAGCGATCAGGCACCGCCGGCGGGAACCTGCCTGACCCAGGATCCCACCTGGAATGTGCCTTTGACGGCCGCTTCGTCGAATAAGATAGGGGATTGCACTTATACCCAAAGCATGCTGCCCACCGGCTCGTTCTGCGGCAGCGGGAAGAAGCGGTGAGGTTTCGGGTTTGTCATCCTGAGCGAGGACGCGCTACCAGATCGATGTCCGCATTACGCTGCT
>JBEKTC010000443.1:0-2650 GCA_049516475.1 Candidatus Korobacteraceae bacterium
TTTGCCAGGCAGATGCTGCGATTTTTGCGCAATGCGCTGGTCGCCAAAGTTGCGGGCAGCGATTCTCCGGTGCTGCAAATCTCTATCGACGAGCGCGCGCGCGTTGCCCGTGTGGCGGAGCGCTTCAGCGAGGAAGATCTGTCGCGCTTTATGCAGATCATGCTGCGCACCCACAGCGAACTGGGTTACAAACAGGAGCAGCGCTTCCATCTTGAGCTCGGACTGTTGAAGCTGGTACACGCGCAGCGGCTGTTGCCGCTGGAAGAATTGCTGAGCGGGGAAGTAACGCCATCGAAGACGGGAAGCTCGGCGGCTGCGCGATCGGCGGCCACAAGTTCCCGCGCGCCATCTCCGGCGGGACGCGTCGGCGCGGCGTCGCGAACGAACGAAGCAGAGACGGCGTCGTCGCGGGCGCCGGCTGCCTCGCCGTTTGCGCGGCAGTCTCCCTTTGAGGCCGACCGCCAGCGCAAGAGCGAGCCTAAGGCAGAGACTCCGAACCTTGGTGCGCCGACAGCTCCACTTGTAAGTGCTGCGGCCGGCGCGACGTCGGACGCTGTTGATTCTTCCTCGCAAAGTTCGATAGGCGAGGGCAGTGTCGCAACGGCAGTCGCGCTGGCTCCCGAGCCCGTCGCACAAACGATCGGCGAGATTTCTTCTGACGAATTGCGCAACGTAGTGCTGGGCGCGCTGGAAGACGCGGGACAACACGTGCTGGCGCACAATTTGGAAGAAGGCGAGTGGGCGGTGCGCGGCGGAGAAGTTGCGGTGAAGGTCGGAATGTCGCAAGTGCTGATCGATGTTGCGTTGGGACCGGAGCCGAAGCGTATCATTCAGGCGGCGCTCGGCAAGGCTGCCAAGCGGCCGCTGAAATTCAAGATGGTGAGCGGCACGCCGGCAGTCGCGGCAAAGACGGAGCAGCCGCCGCGTCGGGCGAATGGCGCTGGGGCACGTGGCCGCGCGATGGCCGATCCGATTGTGCAGCGGATGCAGGAAAAATTTGGCGCGGAGATTCGCACCGTTATCGATCAGAAAGAACGCGGCTGACGGTCGCTTTTCGCTGTTCGCTCTTCGCTTTTCGCAAGCAGCAGGCATCTGGCGAAAAGCGAATAGCGAAAGGCGGACAGCGAAATGGGTGGATTCAATTTGCAGGAGATGCTGTCGCAAGCGCGCCAGCAAGCCGAAAAGCTGCAGGAGAAAATGCAGCAGATCACCATCGAGGCGTCCTCGGGCGGCGGCAGCGTAACCGTGCGCATGAGCGGCCAGAAGCAGCTGTTGAGCATCGCCATCGAACCCGAGGTGGTGAAGTCCGGCGACATCGAGATGCTGCAGGATCTGGTGGTCGCCGCGGTCAACGAAGCTTCGCGCAAAGTGGACGAAGCGATGAAATCCAGCCTCGGCGGAATGCTGGGCGGCATGGGACTGCCGGGAATGTGATGCGCGGCTCCCGCTTCGCCCATCCCGTGAACCTCGCTTTCCTCGCGTATAATCAGTGTTTGCGCACTTCATCCTAGCCGCATCAGGACAACTCACGTGAGCTCTCATTCGCACATGCCCGGCCAGGAGCCGGCCGGACCGCAGCCGCTTCCCGGCGTCAACAGCATCATCGCCGTCGGCTCCGGCAAGGGCGGCGTTGGCAAGACCACTCTCGCCGTCAACCTCGCCATCGCGCTGACGCGCCTCGGCAACAAAGTCGGGCTGCTCGACGCCGATGTCTACGGCCCCAACGTCCCTCTGATGCTCGGCTCCAGCGAGCCCCCCAGCGTCATCGGCGAGAACCGTATCCTGCCGCCCGAGCGTTACGGCATGAAGGTCATCTCCGTCGGCTTCCTCTCGCCGGGCGACAAGCCTCTGGTGTGGCGCGGCCCCATGCTGCACTCCATCATCAAGCAGTTCCTCGGCCAGGTGGAGTGGGGACAACTCGACTACCTCATCATCGATCTTCCGCCGGGCACGGGCGACGTCGTGATCTCTCTGGTGCAGACGGTGCCGCTCACCGGCGCGGTGGTCGTCACCACGCCCAGCGACGTCTCGCTGCAGGACGCCCGCAAGGCCATCGAGATGTTCAAGCAGGTGAAGGTCGACATCATCGGCATCGTCGAGAACATGAGCTTTTTCGTCTGCCCGCACTGCCACGAGGAGATCGACATCTTCTCCAAAGGCGGAGGCCAACGCACCGCGCAGCAGTTCAGCGTGCCCTTCCTCGGCTCCATCGAACTCGATCCCGACATCCGCAAAGGCGGCGACAGCGGCCATCCCATCGTGATGGAAGGCGACCAATCGCCCCACGCGAAATCGCTCTTCGCCTTCACCCACAAAGTGATCGAGCGCACCAGGGAATTGCAGGCCGCCGACGGCGGCAGCGTGATCGAGATTCGGTAGGCAGTCCGCCCTCCCAGTTCCCGCGCGCACGGCGGCGGCCCCTCGTGATTGGCCACGGCTTTCATGCCCGCATTTTCGCCAGGCGGGTACGGGAAGATTTCCCGCTTGCGCGCTTGACGCTCGCCGCCTGCTTCTTCGTCGTTTTGGCGGAGGTGGACTTCGCACAGGCCGTGACGCATGCCTCCATCTGTTTCAGATTGGTGCGCGCGCCGTCCAGCGCGGCCAGTATCAGCCTTGCTTCTCGCGGATCAAGCCGATGATTGGTGATCCC
>JBEKTC010000444.1:0-2641 GCA_049516475.1 Candidatus Korobacteraceae bacterium
GAGGAACGCGCCGAAGGCGCGGGCGCAGCTTAAGCTGCGCGCCGCTGCGCTTCGGTAGCCGTCTCCGGTTCAAGAATCAGGGTCTGCCGATCCGAATCAGCAATACGATGGAACACCTCGTTCGTCGTGTCCTGAATGCGCGTGTTGGGCTTGTGGAACTTCCGCGTCGCCTTAGAAGCCAGTTGACACAACGTGTAACGGTTACGCAGCGTGTGCACTGCCTCAAAAACCAGTTCAGATCGCATCGCCATATTTCTCCTTTATGAAATGTTCCGGAGCCTGATCGGAATGAAACCGCTGCTCCCGTTATGCGAATTCATTAATGTACGAATTCGACCTTTGGTAGTCGGCAACCACTGGCCGCGACAGGAGCCAAAATATTAGATGCCGCTATTATGGGTTCGGTTTGGTAAATTTTCCGCCCCCTACAATGGATGGCTTCCCGAAACACAAGAGCCTAATTTTCAACAACTTGCGTTGCCATCACGTTTTTCTCACACTGGGTAGCCGGCAGATATCTTACTGATTCCCTGATGGTGGCTGTCCGTGGGGGCCGTTTCGGGGCAAGATGTCTTACTGATACAGGACCGCGACTTGCGTAAAAACAGTAAGGTAGTCGTCTAAGTCTTGTCAGTCAAGGAAAATCTGTGCTCCGGAACCCTTTCCAGTAAACCTTCAGCAGGATCCTCCAGCGCTGCCCCTTAGACGCAGAAGAAGCGCGAATGTTTCTAAAATCTCGTAACCCGCAAAGAATCAATAAGTTGCTACTGCTAACAAGGGAATTTGTTCTTAACTTCCATAACCACCAACGGCCTGGCGCACCACCTTAGCACGCACAATTCTTTACAAAGCTGCCATGCATGAATTCGGCGATTCATGCCCAATTCTCACGCCCAGAACGTTCGATCCAGCGTTCGATACTGAATGGCTTCGGCGATGTGGCCCGGCTCGATGATCTCGCTTCCCGCCAGGTCTGCGATGGTGCGGGACACCTTCAGGATGCGATCGTGGGCGCGGGCGCTCAGTCCCTGCTTCATCATGGCGCGCTCCAGCAGATGCTCGGAGTCAGTGCCCAGATCGCAATACTTGCGTATCTCGCGCGATCCCATCTGGGCATTGGCGTAGAGTCGTTCGCCTTCGGACCTGAGGCGCTGCAACTGCACATCGCGCGCGCGGATGACCCGGCCGCGAATGTCGGCTGAGCTTTCGGGCACGACGCCGCTGCGCAGTTCGCGATAATTCACCGACGGGACGTCGATATGAATGTCGATGCGGTCCAGCAGCGGCCCCGAGATCTTGGAGACATAGCGCTGGATCATCATGGGCGAGCAGTGACACTCGCGCGAGCGATCGTTGAAATAGCCGCAAGGACAGGGATTCATCGCAGCCACCAGCATGAATCGCGCTGGAAAGCTGAGGGACATTGCGGCGCGGGCGATGGTCACAGTCCCGTCTTCCAGCGGCTGTCGCATTACCTCCAGCACATTGCGGGGAAACTCGGGCAGCTCGTCCAGAAAGAGCACACCGTTGTGGGCGAGAGACACTTCTCCGGGCCGCGGAATCATGCCGCCGCCGATCAGTCCGGCGTCGGAAATGGTGTGATGAGGCGAACGGAATGGCCGCGTACCCACCAGTCCGCTGGTGGCATCCAGTACGCCGGCCACGCTGTGAATCTTGGTGGTCTCCAGGGCTTCGTCAAAGGTGAGCGGCGGAAGAATTGTGGCCATGCGCTTGGCCAGCATGGTCTTGCCGGAGCCGGGCGGGCCGATCATCAGCAGATTGTGGCCACCGGCCGCGGCGATCTCGATGGCACGCTTCGCCGTCTGCTGGCCGCGCACATCGCCGAAGTCCACGCCAAACTTTTGCGAGGTTTCCAACAGCGCCTTGGTATCGACCTTCACGGGCTGGATGCCATTGCCGGTATTCAGCAGTTGCACCACCTCGATGAGCGAATGCACTGGATATACGTCCACGCCCTCCACCAAGGCGGCTTCGCGGGCATTTACCTCAGGGACAATCAGCCTGCGAATATTGTTGCCGCGGGCGGTCACCGCAATCGGCAAAGCGCCACGCACTCCCCGAATGCCGCCGTCGAGCGACAATTCGCCAACAAACAAAGCATCATCCGGCGGCTTGTTGTTGAGCCCTCCATAGGCGCCGAGAATTCCCAGCGCCATGGGCAGATCGAAGCCCGATCCCTCCTTGCGGATGTCGGCGGGAGCCAGATTGATGGTCGTGTAGGTGGAAGGAATGTCGTAGCCGCTGTTCTTGAGGGCCGAGCGGATGCGCTCGCGGCTCTCCCGTACCGTCGCGTCTGGAAGGCCAACGGTGGTGAAGATGTCTTTCTCGGTCTTGATGGCGGCAATATCGACCTCAACCTCGATGAGGCTGGCGTCGATGCCGTACACCGCGGCACTTAGAGTTTTGTAGAGCATGCAAGGGAGTGCACGCCTACCACGTGGTTAGAGATAACAGATTGGGCGCGGGAAAAGTGTGATGGGTCTCACGCCATGAGGTGACAGGGGAAATGTCAGGTAGAGCGGCGCTTCAGCGCTGCGTTGACGCTGCATCAAAACATCGGGCTCGTTGGGTGCAATGAACCCAACGAGCCTGTCCTGCGGCAGAACTACGACGCCAGACT
>JBEKTC010000445.1:0-2629 GCA_049516475.1 Candidatus Korobacteraceae bacterium
GTACAATCGGCTAGACGAAATGAGCCGCGCCAAGACTCTCGCGAAAACAAGCTCCCAAATCCGTAAGAGGCCGACCCCCAAGAAACATTCGAAGACCGAGCCGTTCCTCACCGGCAAGAGCCTGATTGCGGTTCTCTGCATTCTCCTCGCGGCCGCGACGATCGCGCTCTACAGCCCAGTCGTCACCCACTCTTTTGTCGTCTGGGACGATCATGATTACGTCGTCGCAAATTCCCACGTTCATGCTGGCTTGTCCTGGAACACGATCAAGTGGGCCTTCGCGTCCACGGAGGCGTCGAACTGGCATCCACTGACCTGGCTCTCGCATGCGCTGGACTTTCAGCTCTTTGCCTTGAATCCGGCCGGCCACCATTTGGACAGCGTGCTGATTCACGCTCTGAATGCGGTGCTGCTATTTCTGCTGCTGGTCTGGGGCACAAAACGCGTGGGACCGAGCTTGCTGGTAGCGGCGCTGTTCGCCGTGCATCCTCTCAATGTTGAGTCGGTAGCGTGGGTAGCGGAGCGAAAGAATGTACTGAGCACGTTGTTTTTTTTGTTGGCGATCTGTGCTTATGGCTGGTACGCGCGGAAGCCGGATTGGCGGCGATACTTGCTGGTGGTGGGGCTGTTTGCCGCGGGATTAATGGCCAAGCCGATGGTCATCACGCTGCCGTTCGTGTTATTGCTGCTGGATTACTGGCCGCTGAGACGGGCCGCTCTTCGCTCTTCGCCCTTCGCTCCTCGTCAGAATAGCTCGGGTGAAGTCTCTGGCGAACGCCGAGGAACGAACAACGAGGAGGGACTTTCTGGCGAAGAGCGAAGAGCGAATAGCGAATGGCGGTGGTTGATCCTGGAGAAAGTTCCTCTGCTGGTTCTTTCGGCCGCAAGTGCATGGGTCACGCTAAAGGCGCAGCGAGTCGCCGAGCGTACCTTCCAAGAGCTTCCGCTTGGCATCCGAATCGAGAATGCTGTGGTGGCTTACGGGTCCTATCTATGGAAAGCGATCTGGCCGGCTCGGCTTGCGTTCTATCCCCACTCTGTAACCGCGCTGCCGGCATGGCAATGGATTCTATCCGCGCTGGTGCTGATGAGCGTCACTACGCTCGTAGTTATCTATCGCCGCCGGGGCTACTTGCCGGTTGGCTGGTTTTGGTTTCTGGGTACCTTGGTTCCGGTCATCGGTTTGGTACAGGTAGGCGAGTACGCCATGGCCGATCGCTATGCGTACATCCCGCTGATGGGTATCTTCGTCGCGATCGCCTGGGGCCTTGCCGATTGGGCGGGGTCGAAAAAAGTCCGAACCGTTTGGCTGGCAATTCCGGCGGTGTGCGTATTGGCAGCGCTGGCTGGCATAACTTATCGCCAGATGAGTTATTGGGAGAGCGATTACCAACTGTGGTCGCACACGCTGGAGGGCGCGGAAAGTCCGCTGGCGCTTAACGCCCTGGGGATGGCGCTGATGCACGCCGACACGGAGTTGACCCGGTACGACCTGGAGAACCTGGGTACGGAGCAGAACCGGATGGACGAAGCCCGCCGGCATTTTGAGCGGGCATTGGAACTGCGCCAGCAACAGGCGCAGCAATATTCAGGCGCATATATGGCGGATATGGCCAGGACCTTGAACAACCTAGGGAACCTGGATCGACTTCAGAACCGGACGGAGGAAGCGCGGCAGCACAATGCGGGCGCTCTAGAGATCTACCGCCACCTTGCGCAGCAGAATCCGGACGTATATCTGCAATACCTGGCGGCGACTCTGAACAACCTGGGAGCCGTGGACCGCATGCAGAACCGGATGGACGAGGCGCGCCAGCACTATGAGGAGGCATTGAAGATCGACCGGCAATTGGCGGAGCGGGATCCCGCGAAATACTTGCCGAACATCGCCATGACGCTGAATGAGTTCGGGTTCCTGGATGCGGCCCAGAAGCGGATGGATGAGGCACGGCAGCACTATGGGGAGGCATTGAAGATCGACCGGCAACTGGCGGAGCAGAGTCCCGCCGCGTACCTGCCCGACCTGGCGGTGACGCTGGCGGAGTTCGCGCGTCTGGATGCAATCCAGAACCGGATGGACGAGGCGCGCCAGCACTATGAAGAGGCGTTGGAGATTGACCGGCAACTGGCGCAGCACGATCCTGTCGTGTACCTGCCGAACATGGCGATGACGCTTAGCAATTTGGCGAGAGTGGATAGACTCCAGAACCGGATGGATGAAGCCCGCCAGCACTATGACGAGGCCTTGAAGATTGACCGGCAACTAGCGCAACAAAATCCGGCCGCGTACCTGCCGTACTTGGCGATGGCCCTTACCGAATTGGCGTTCGTGGAAAGCAGCCAGAATCGGATCGAAGAATCCCGCACCCACTACGAAGAAGCCCTGAGCCTGCTGCGGAAGCTGTCCCAAGCTGATGCGAGATATGCGGGCGACGCAGCTCGGGTGGAAGCGAGCCTCCAGGAGCTAAACCGGAGAAACAGCTCCCGGTAGGGCAGACGCGACGAGCCCAAGAAGAACATCGAAGTGCCAGAACATTCCTGCAACTGAAATCGAACAGTCACAGAAACGCAGCCCGGGTGGTGCTTCATCGGCTGTGTACAATCGGCTAGACGAAATGAGCCGCGCCAA
>JBEKTC010000446.1:0-3805 GCA_049516475.1 Candidatus Korobacteraceae bacterium
GAGATGGTTTACCTTGCTCGCTGAGGCGCAGTATTTCCGGGGACGAGCGCTTCCGGTGGAAATTGACGATTGCGCCGCGCTCCTGCGCTTCGCCTACCGCGAAGCCTTGCGTCCGCATGACGCCGCGTGGGCGCGCGAGATGGCACTGCCGGCTCCAGCTTCGGCAAGCGACATCCAGCAGTATCAATACCCGTACACGCCGCTGGCGGCGGCACTGTTTCGGGTGCGTGGGGGGAGCTTTCAGGCCAGTGATCTTGGCGACGGCGCCTTCGCGCAGTTCGCGGACGTGGAAACGCTTTGGCGGCACAACACGCACTTCGTCGGACACGACTTAATGCGCGCCCGGCCCGGTGATCTGCTGTTCTTCCGCCAGGATGCTTCGCGGATGCCATTCCACGCGATGATTTACCTGGGGCAAAGCCAAATTGAGCCTGATCGCGAACAGTACGTCGTCTATCACACCGGGCCAAGCGGGCGTTCGGCGGGCGAGATTCGCCGGCTTGCATTGGCACAGCTCTTGAACTATCCCGACCCACGCTGGCGGCCACTCGCTGACAATCCCGGCTTCCGCTTTCGTCGCACTTCTCCTGTGTTACGCGCTGATGCTGCCGCTATTCGCCCAGAGCGACGCCGATGCCGATAACGACATCGGGCAGTCGTTTTCGCTGACCAGCCAACGCACCTACATGCCGGGAGAGAAACCGGAGGTCTCGGTCTACTCCCACAACGTGAAGGCGTTGGAGTTCCGCGTCTACCGGGTGAACGACCCGGTGAAGTTCTTCGGCCAGATGCAGGAGTTGCATAGCTTCGGCGGTCAAGCGCCCGCCTTGCCGAAGCAGGCCCATACCTGGCTGGAAAAGTTTCATGCGTGGAAGCACCGCATCTGGGCATGGATCCGCGATTTCGTTCGTGCACAGTTTTCGGCTGACTCGCGGCAGAAGATTCGGCTGTGGCAGATGGGCGGCAGCGAAAAGAGATCGGGAGCGAAGGTTGAGAGCTATGCACAAGTGCCGGTGCTCAACCAGCAACAGGTGGTCTCGGTTTGGAATTGGACGGTGCCCGCGCACGACCGATGGGAGAGCCAAAGCGTCGCCATCCCGGTAAGTGAGAAGGGCGTGTACCTGGTGGAAGCGACCAACGGCACACTTCGCGCCTACACCATCATTGTCGTCACCGACATCGCGGTCATCACTAAAGCTGCGCCCGGCCGGCTGATGAGTTTCGTGGTCAACCGGCGCACCGGCGATCCAATTGCCGGGATCATGGTGCGCGTTTGGATCGACCAGAAAGAAGTTGCTGCCAAGACTACCGACCAGCAGGGCCTGTTGGATACCAGGCTTACCGGGACGAAGCCCGAAAATGTTGCAGTGCTGGCAACCAGTGCAGATGAGTTCGCGATTAATACGCCCGGCGCGTGGAACCTGGGCGACGATCCTGATGCCAGGTTGACCGCTTATACCTATACCGATCGCCCGGTGTATCGGCCCGGCGACACGGTACATTTCAAATCCATCGTTCGTGCCCAGACCATGAGCGGCTACGTGGTTCCGCAAAGCCGCGACCTCAGACTGGAGATGCGCGATCCGCGAGACTATAGGACGGTCTGGCAGCAGACGGTGAAGCTCTCCGACATGGGTACAGCGGAATGGAACTACGTGATTCCCGCGGAAGCCAACCTTGGGACCTACTACCTCTCGATGCAGATGGGCGAGCGTTACGTCGAGGGCACCAACTTTTCGGTAGAAGACTACAAGAAGCCTGAGTACCAGGTGAAGGTGACGGCGCAGACACCGCGCGTGCTGCAAGAGCAGCCGATCAAGGCGACCATTGACGCGCGCTATTACTTTGGCGAGCCCGTTGCCAACGCCAAGGTGACCTGGGTGGTGCATACCTCGACGTATTGGCCGATGGGGCACTATCAAGACGATGAGGAGGCCGGCGCAGACCAGGAAGGCGATTCTGCCGAAGCCGACGATGCAGAGGGCGATGACACCGACGGCGGAGAACAGGCGAGCGAGACCAGCGGCACGCTGGATGCCGACGGCAAGCTACAAATCACGATTCCGACCAAGGTCGATAGCAAGAAGCAGGACCTGACCTATCGCATCGAGGCGCGCGTGACCGATGCCGGCAATCGCGAGATCGCGGGACACGGCTTTGCGCTCGCAACTTACGGCAGCTTTTTCCTGACCGCGACGCCGGACTCCTATGTCTACACCAAGGGCAGCACGGCGACCGTGACTATCACCGCACAAGACTACGACAAGAAGCCAGTAGGGACGACGTTTCACGTCGAGATGAATCGCTGGGATTGGCGTAAAGGCGCGGGGCAATCGGTCACTACCACGCAGGGCCAAACTGATGCGAGCGGCAAAGCACAGGTCAAGCTCAATATCCCCGATGCGGGCGAGTTCCGCGTGCGCGTAACCGCAAACACTCCGGAAAATCGCACTATCGAGACCACCGCATTCTTATGGGCTCCGGGAGAGAGTCCATGGTGGAGCGGTCCAGCGCAGGAGCGGGTGCAGATTGTCCCCGACAAGAAAACCTATCAGCCGGGCGATACGGCGCACGTGTTGATCGTCACCAGCAAGGAGCCGACTTCGGTCCTGGTGACGGTTGAAGGCAACGGACTGTATTCCGGCCAGGTGATCAAGAGCAGCGGCGGCAGCATCACGGTCGATGTTCCGATCAAGCCGGAGTACGCCCCGAACTTCTACGTGGCGGCGGTTTTCATTCGCGGTAACAAGCTATACCAGGGATCGAAGAGTCTCAACGTGCCTCCTGTCCAGCACGAGTTGAATGTGCAATTGCTGCCTTCTAAACCGCAGTACCAGCCGGGCGAAGCGGCCAGTTACACCATCAAGGCGACGGACAACAGCGGCAAGCCGGTAGCGGCGGAGTTCAGTCTGGGCGTAGTGGATGAGGCCATCTACGCCATCAAACCGGAGACGGTTCGCTGACGTACTACTTCAGCGGGCAGGCAGGAAAACGCGCGATGCAGTTGGCCGCAGTGCGCCCCGCGAAGGCGATGGCGCAACTGAAGCCCGAACGACTGGTGCAGCCCAAGGTCCGCAAAGCCTTCCCCGACACTGCCTATTGGATGGCGGACGTGCGCACGGGCAGCAACGGACAAGCCACCGTGCGCTTCGATTATCCCGACGCCATTACGTCGTGGCGCGCGACTACGCGCGGTGTCACGCAAGACACCCAGGTCGGTAGCGCTGTGGTGAATACCATCGTGCGCAAGAACCTGATGGTGCGGCTGGTAGTGCCGAGATTCTTCCGCCTCGGCGACGAGATTACGATCTCGACCATCGTGCAGAACTATTTGCCCACGGACAAAGTAGCGCGCGTCTCCATGGACCTCACCGGCCTCCAGGTGCTCGATGGCGGGCAGCGCGATGTCAACGTCCCGAGCCGTGGATTGGTCAAAGTGGATTACCGGGTGCGCGTGCTCGATGTGGATTCGGCCCGCGTGCTGGGCAAGGCGCTAACCGACGTCGAGAGCGATGCCATGGAACTGACGTTGCCGGTCGTTCCCTTCGGCGTGAAGCTGGCCGTGGCGAAATCGGGATCGTTCGCGACTGCGGGCAAGAGCGACACATCGCTGCCGTTGACGTTCCCTGCGGGCGCGGAGCCTGGAACTCGCAAGCTGACGATTGGAGTGACCCCGTCCATCGCCGGGACAGTCTTTGCCGCACTCGACTTCCTGACCTCCTATCCCTATGGCTGCACCGAACAAACCATGTCGAGTTTCCTGCCCGACGTGCTGGTGGCAGACGCGCTGAAGAAGCTGGGAGTG
>JBEKTC010000447.1:0-2546 GCA_049516475.1 Candidatus Korobacteraceae bacterium
CAGGACTGGGTTGTCTACAAGTACCTGATGTCGGTGCCCAACGTGGCCGCGGTCTCGATCTTCGGCGGAGAGACGAAGGAATACCAGGTCCAGATCGATCCTGACAAGCTGGTGGCGTATGGATTGTCTATGGCCAGCGTCGAGCAGGCATTGGCTGCCAACAACGCCAACGGCGGCGGCAGCTACATCGAGAAAGGGCAGCAGGCCTTCAACGTTCGGGCTCTCGGCCTGATGCAGACGACCGAAGACATCGGCCAGACCGTGGTAGCCGTGAAGAACGGCACTCCGGTACGCATTCGCGATATAGGTGTCGTAGTCGAAGGCCCCAAGATCAAGCTGGGACAGATCGGTAAAAGCATCCGGCGTCCCGATGGGTCGTTGCTGGACAATGACGACGCGGTCGAGGGTATTGTGCAGTCGCGCAAGGGCTCGGAGACCGAAGGAGTGCTGCGTGACATTCACGAGAAAGTGAAGTTCATCAATGAGCGCGTGCTTCCCAAAGGCGTCAAGATTGTGCCCCACATGGACCGCGACGATCTGGTGCACTTCACCACCCACACCGTATTTCACAACCTGACCGAAGGTATTCTGCTGGTCGTGATCGTGCTGTTCCTGTTTCTGGGGAATGTTCGCTCTTCGCTGATTGTGGCGCTCACCATTCCGTTCTCATTGTTTTTCGCGGCCATTCTGCTGGACCTGAATCACATTCCCGCGAACCTGTTGTCGCTGGGTGCGCTCGATTTTGGCATGATCGTGGAAGGCGCGGCCGTGATGGTGGAGAACATTCAGCGGCGGCTGTCGGTACAGACAGAAAGTCACAGCTCACCCGACGAGGTGATTCGAGCGGCCGCCCACGAAGTGCAGCGCCCCGTGTTCTACGCGATCGCCATCATCATCATCGCGTACATGCCGATCTTCACCTTACAGCGGGTCGAAGGGCGTCTATTCCGGCCCATGGCATGGACCGTCGCCTTCGCCCTCCTGGGCTCGCTGTTCTTCTCAATTCTGCTGGCGCCGGTGCTGACCTCTTTCGTCTTCCGCAAGGGCGCCAAGGAGTGGCGCAATCCGCTGCTCGACTGGGTGAACCGACGTTATCAGCAAACTCTGAATTGGATCATTCCTCGCCGTATGCTCACTTGGGCTGCGATGGCGCTGGTATGGGCAGTCAGCTTGTACCTCGGCTTCGGCGGCGTTATCGGCTCGGAGTTTCTGCCCCATCTTGACGAGGGCGCCATTTGGGCCCGCGGGACCCTCGCCCCCAGCACCGGTCCGACTGCCGGCCGGGAAATCATGGACAAGGCGCGCCTTATCTTCGCCGGCTTCCCGGAAGTTACGCAGGTGGTTTCGCAAGTGGGCCGTTCCGATGACGGCACCGATCCGACAGGTTTCTTCAACACAGAATATTACGTCGACCTGAAACCCCGCGAAAAGTGGCGCGCCCAGTTTCACGGGCGAAAAGAACTATTGATCGACGCGATGAACGACGCCGTCAGCAAAATTCCCGGAGTGGGTTGGGGCTTCTCGCAGCCCATCGAAGACAACATGGAAGAGGCCGTCAGCGGCGTGAAGGGCGAACTCGCTCTGAAGGTTTTCGGCCCTGACCTGAAAGACCTGGAGGCCAAGGCCACCGAGATCGCCGGCGTGATGAGCACGGTGCCCGGCGTCGCCGACCTGGGAGTGTTCCGCGTGCTGGGGCAGCCCAATGTCGACATCTCCGTCGACCGCGCCCAGGCCGATCGCTATGGCATTAACGTAGCGGACGTGCAGGATGCGATCCAGACGGCGGTTGGGGGCAATCCAGTCAGCCAAATTCTACTGGGCGATCAGCGCTTCGATCTGGTTCCGCGCTACCAGCCGCAATTCCGCGGCACCATCGACCAGATCAAGAATATTCGCCTGCTGGCGCCCAGCGGAGAGCGGGTCTCGTTGGGTCAGCTTTGTAAGATCAGCGTGGACGATGGCGCCTCCATGATCTACCGCGAGGCCAATCAGCGATACATTGCCATCAAGTACAGCGTGCGGGGGCGAGATCTGGGCAGTACCGTGGAAGAAGCCATGAACAAGGTGAACCGCGAGGTGAAGTTACCGCCCGGCTACACCCTGGACTGGGCGGGGGAATATGAGAGCCAGAAACGCGCCAACCGTCGCCTTGCGACGGTGATCCCGATCACGATTCTGGTCATCGTGCTGGTTCTGTACTCCATGTTCCGCTCCTTCAAGTGGAGCTTCCTGGTGCTCCTGAACCTGACGCTGGCGCCCATCGGCGGTCTGCTCGCGCTTTTGATTACCGGAACACATTTCAGCGTTTCCACGGGCGTTGGCTTTCTGGCGCTGTTCGGCGTGTCGGTGCAGACCGGCGTCATCATGGTGGAGCACATCAACCAGCTGCGCGGGCGCGGGTTGGCAACCGGCGAAGCTGCGATACTGGGCGCAATGCGGCGGCTCCGTCCTATCATGATGACCATGCTGGTCGCCTCTCTCGGTCTGATCCCGGCTGCGCTGTCCCACGGCATCGGCTCCGATTCGCAGCGTCCGTTCGCCATCGT
>JBEKTC010000448.1:0-2514 GCA_049516475.1 Candidatus Korobacteraceae bacterium
CCGGACAAAGTGGCCGCAGGCGATAAGGTGCCTACGGCTGGCGATTGCTATCGCTTCAATTTGACGAACCCTGCGGTGGATCTCTGCCTCACCGGCCCCAGGTCAGTCGCCGACCTGACGGCGGCGCTCGAAGCACTAGAAAAGGGCCCAATGACTTCAGTAGAGATGGGCTGGATGCGCCGTGTGGGCAAAGCCAAGTACTTCAAGCCAAGACTGTTCTCTATCAAAGGTTAAGGGAACGATTACTAACCATCAACTGTGATATTGTGGATTCACCAAAATCCATACATTATCTCCGCCCTCAACGCTTCGAACCGTTGGGGGCATTTTTCGTGCTGGGACTTCAAACCAGTACCGAGCGCTGCCACTTCTTGCGCTGTCCTACAATGAGCGTTATGGCGGAGAACCCGAAACGCGCACTTTTGGTTATTGACGTCCAGAATGAATACTTCACGGGCAAGCTGCCCATTACCTATCCTGCAGGGAGTCTGGCGAACGTGTTGTCTGCCATGGATGCGGCGCGCGCCCACGGCGTGCCCGTGGTCGTGATTCAGCACGCGTCACCGCAGCCTGACGCCCCGGTCTTCCGCAAAGGGAGCAAGGAATGGGAACTGCATCCGGAGGTGGCGACGCGGTCGCATGATGTGCTCATCCACAAGTCGCTACCGGGCAGTTTTACCGGCACGGAACTCGAGACGTGGTTGCGCGACCGTGGCGTAGAGACGGTTGTCATTGCCGGCTACATGACCCAGATGTGCTGCGACACGACGGCACGCCAGGCAATGCACCTCGGTTTCGGAGTGGAATTTCTTTCCGACGGAACCGGCACACTGGCAATCAAGAACGACGCGGGAGAGGTTTCCGACGAGGAGCTGCATCGGGCGATCTTGGTCACCCAGCAGATGCGATTCAGCCGCGTCATGAAGACAGGCGACTGGATAAAACAGGTTTGACCGCAGCGTAGCACCTCGACACGCTGAGTTGACAGTTTCCAAGGATGCTTACCGACCGACCTCCGAGCACAGCAGCGATACGAGCCAGGTTTCTTGAGAGCGACCGGCTCACAGCGTTGGAAGTCCCCGAGGACGACCAGTTGCAAGCGTTGGCAAAGTCTATCGCTTCCGCCATGCAAGGCGGAACGGCCGCGTCCGTTCGCCAGGCATCTGCGGAGTTTCTGTCGGTCGCATCTGCTTTCTACCAGGTTCGGCAGGCCGGGATCCGAGTACTTGCAGCCCGCCCGCTTCGAGTCCGCGAAGGCGGTTCGGCTATTGAATTGTTCGGGGACTACCATCCCGAAACGATGCTCATCCGTCTCTGGATGCGGACCGCCATCCGGAAACAAGTAACCTCGTTCGGCACGTTCCTCAGCACCCCCTGCCACGAGTTCTGCCATCACCTCGACTGCCAGCGCTTCGGGTGGCGAGAGTCGTGGCATACACGCGGCTTTTACGAGCGTACTGCTGCCCTCTACCACCACGCACGCGGCACTCCGCTGAAACCCCTGTTCTGGGTGCGAGCGGCCGGCGAGCGTTGGCGGATCGACTGGCCCCGAACCACTCGTGGAGGGTGACTTCACGACGAAATGTCGGCACCCAGATGCGCAGGGGGATATGCCGATGTGGGGTTGTGTCAAACGGGGAACACGCGTCCTTTTTGCTTTCGACTGGCGACATCAGACGACAGGTTGTTTTTCGCGGTCAATGAGCACACAATTCGTAATGGCTGGGACAAAATGGAAGCACCGGATTGATGTTTTGATCGGATCGCTTTTTTGTACCGAGCCAAAAGGAGAGGGATTATGGCCAAGAAAGCTGAGGCTGCCAACAGCGTCTACAAACTGGTGGAGGTAATCGGCACCAGTACGCAGTCGTGGGAGGATGCGGCAAAGAACGCGGTGGAGACCGCCGCAGGTACGCTGCAGGATCTGCGAATTGCCGAAGTTGTGAAGATGGACATGAAGGTCGAGGGCGGCAAGGTTCAGGAGTACCGCACGCGCGTGTTGCTGTCTTTCAAATACAAAGGCTGAGAGCTCGGCCAGGCATACCCTTTAACGGGCGCTCGTATTCTTGCCGATCCACCCAGGCTGGAAAGGCGCTGGCTCTACCTGACTCCCGTCGTTCTGGCGGCCTCTGTCTACGTCTCCGACTTCGAGGTTCCCGGATTTCTCTTCAAGTCCGCGAGGTCACTGTTGCGACCTAATGCTTGTTTGTTGGCTACCAGGTCATCAAAGGCGATGAAGTGCACCGGGATGCCGAAAAAAGTGCTTGCAACCCTCTGTCTCCACGCCGCGGAAAACCTGACGCCCGTGATCTCGGTGAGAATGTCGATGCGCACCGGAGCAATTCCGATCTGATAGACCACTTGCTTGTCGGTGAATGTTTCGGCGGTTACCTTATCGTGGTCAAGGGGAGCACCGAACTTCTTGAGGGCTTCGACAACGCGGAGAGAGTTTTGCCTTGAATTGTGCACCCACACATCGAGGTCCTTCGTATAACGCGGCTCGCTGTACTTCAT
>JBEKTC010000449.1:0-4300 GCA_049516475.1 Candidatus Korobacteraceae bacterium
CGGCGATGATGTTAGGGATCTCGGCCAGGCGCAGCAATGTGGGCGTTTCGATGTTCGTACCCGTGCGTCCCGCGATGTTGTACAGCACCAGCGGCTTGGTGGAGGCTTCGGCGATGGCCTTGAAATGCTGATAAATGCCTTCCTGCGTGGGCTTGTTGTAGTAGGGGGTCGCGGTGAGGACGTAGTCGACGCCGGGGCGCGACGAAATTTCCTTTGCCTTCGCGACGGCCTCACGAGTGTTGTTGGAAGTTGCGCCCGCCATGATGGGGACGCGCCCGCCGGCGGTCTCAATGGTCAGGTCGACGACGCGTAGCCATTCATCGTGCGAAAGAGTTGGCGTCTCACCCGTCGTGCCGCAGGGAACGAGAAAGTCGATGCCCGACTCGATCTGCCAGCGCACCAGTTCGCGCAACGCTGTTTCATCGACACTTCCATCTTGTTTGAACGGAGTGACAAGAGCGGTACCACAACCACGCAATTTCATACGAAAAGCATAATCCTTAGAGCGGGGAATCTCAAAAGCACGAATTGACCATCGAGACACAGAGGCACAGAGGAAACTCAGAAACGATTCTGTTTTTGTGCGTTTTGAATCATGTGGGCAGATTGTTTCAGGACAAGTAGAAGACTTTTTCTGAATCAGCACTCTAAGAACAAGAACTTCTCTGTGCCTCTGTGGTGAAAAATAAATTACAGGTGGCCGAAGATGTCCTTGAAGTCGTAGAAGCCTGTTTTGCCAATAATCCACTCGGCGGCGAGCACTGCGCCTTCAGCGAACGTGAGGCGAGACTTGGCCTCGTGCGTCAGCACGATGCAGTCGCCCGCCGCATCCAGTTCCAGCGTATGCGTACCCGTCACTTCGCCCTCGCGCTCGGAGGTGATATCGACACTGACGCCGGCTGCCTGTTCCAAGAGGCGTTGCATTGCGGCGGCCGTCCCTGATGGCGCATCTTTCTTGTGGATGTGATGGATCTCCGTGATGTGACCGCTGTAGCCATGCGTCAAGGCAGGCGCTGCGGTCTTCATGATCTGAAAGAACAGATTCACCCCGTAGGAGAAGTTTGCAGCAAATACAAATCCCGTTCCTGCCTGCTCGACTGCGGTGCGCACGCGCGTCATCTCGCTGTACCAGCCGGTAGTTCCGACAACCATCGCTTTCTTCGCGCGCAGGCAGGCATCGATGTTGGCCAGCACCGCTTCAGGCGATGTGAAATCGATTACCGCATCGAAGTCGCGCAGATGTTCACTCGTCAGCCACGCGCCATCGCGATTAACATCGACATCGATGATCAGCGCCTGATGTGCGCGCTCACGCGCGACTTCGGCAACCAGCGAGCCGGTCTTGCCCGGCCCCAGCAACAGCAATCTCAGCGATGGCTTGCTCAATCGAACACCTCGGGATCGACGTCGGAAAAAAACCGTGCATGCAGCCGCCGCACGGCTTCGGGCACGTCGGCTTCATCGATAACAAACGTCAGGTTGATTTCTGATGCGCCTTGCGAAATCATGCGCACGTTGATGTCGCGGATGGCGTCGAAGATCTGCGCCGCCACTCCGGGCGTATCGCGCAAATTCTCGCCCACCAGGCAGACAATCGCCTTGCGTCCCGAATATTTCACGAAGGCAAGTTTTTCCAGGTCGGCGGCGATCTGCGGAATCGCCTCGTTGGAATCGACGGTAAGCGAGATGCTGACCTCCGAGGTCGATACGACATCGACCGCACAGTGATGCCGGGCGAAGACCTCGAAAACCTGGGCGAGAAATCCGTGCGCCATCAACATGCGCGCCGCGACGATGTCGATCACCGTAATGCGGCTCTTGGCGGCGATGGCCTTGAACAGCGAGCGCGAGCGCGGCGTGCGCGCCAGAATACGAGTGCCTTCATTCGACGGATTGCGCGAATTCAACACCAGCACCGGAATGTTCTTCTCGACTGCGGGCAATACAGTGGCTGGATGCAAAACCTTCGCGCCGAAGTAGGCCAACTCGGCGGCCTCTTCAAAGCTGATCACCTTGATGCGTCGCCGAGAAATCGGAACCGCCGCGGCCAATGGTAGTGGTGACGCCTTCGCGCGTCGCGCCCACAAAACCGCCCATGATGGGCAGGCGTTGTTGCTCGATCAGCGGCTGGATGCGGTCGTGCAGTCGATTGTCGATCTCTTCCACTTGCGGCACCGCGCGGCTGTGCTGCGCGTCGGTAACGATGACTTGCCGAGGATCGACCAGCGTCGCAGGAATATCGCGCGCCAGAAATGCGGCGGTAGCGATCATGCTCGAGAGCCGCTCGCCAAACGACACAACGTAATCGGATGTGCGGGGCGTCAGCTCGCCCACGGCCGAGATACCACGCAGCAATTCATCCAGCGAGTCGAACTCGGAGCCGAGCTCGCGGTGCAATTCAGTATGCAGGCCGGTGTCCAGGAGTTCGCCCACGGTGAGGTAATGGCGCTCGCGAAGAGCGCGGCAGATCTCCAGTGCCTGATCGCGCTCGCCGCGTCCGGCAGCGGCGGCCATGGCCAGCAGCTGATCGGTGACTTTGGCCATGGCGCTGACGACGACGAATGGGCGCTCGGCCAGGCGCGACTTCACGATGCTGGCAACGCGATCGATGGCCTTGGCGTCCTCGACCGAGGTGCCACCGAACTTCATCACGATCACGGTCGCACCGCCAGCAGGAACATGGGCGTCACGGCAGCAGACCTTGCACTTTCAGCAGCTCGGCGTTGAGCAGCGCCGCGCCGGCCGCTCCGCGAATGGTGTTGTGCGACAGCACGGTGAACTTGTAGTCGAGCACGCCGCAGGGACGCAAACGACCGACGCTGACCGTCATGCCATTGCCGCGGTCCACATCGAAGCGGGGCTGCGGACGATCGGGCGTGGCGTCGTAAAACACCGGCTGCGCCGGCGCCAACGGCAGCTTCAGCTCCTGCGGCGTGGAACGAAATTCGTTGAACGCAGCGATGATTTCGTCTGGAGACGCCTTTCCTGTCAGCTTCACCGATACCGATTCGGTGTGGCCGTCTTCAACCGGGACGCGATTGCAGTGCGCCGTCATGGTGAATCCGGCTTGCTCCACGTGATCGCCGTCGAGACGTCCGAGAAGCTTGCGCGTCTCCTCTTCCATCTTTTCTTCTTCCTTGGCGATGTAGGGGATCACGTTGCCTAGAATGTCGAGCGAGGCGACGCCGGGATATCCCGCGCCGCTGACCGCCTGCATCGTGGTTACGAAGAGCGATTCGATGCCGAACTTGCGATGCAGCGGCGCCAGAGCCAGTACCAGTCCCATGGCAGAGCAGTTGGAATTGGTGACGATGTAGCCGCCGGATTGCTTGCGCCAACACTGCTGTTCGATGAGCGCGAGGTGGTCGGCATTGACCTCAGGAATGATCAGGGGGACGCTACGCTCCATGCGAAAGGCGCTGGAGTTGCTGACCACGGCGCAGCCGGCGGCGGCGAATTGCGGCTCCAACGCTCGCGCGATGCCGGCGTCGAGCGCGGCGAAGATTACACGCGGCGCGCCGTCGGGGGCGGCGTTTGAAACCGTCATCGCCCGCACGCGATTAGGAACGGGCGTCTTCAGGCGCCACCGCACGGCGTCGCCGTAACTCTGTCCGGCGGAGCGGTCGGAAGCAGCCAACCATGCCACCTCGAACCAGGGATGGTTTTCGAGCAACTGGATGAAGCGCTGGCCAACAACTCCGGTAGCGCCAAGAATTCCGACTGGGATTTTATGCTGCGACATTTTCGTGTGGAAAATTCAAGTTATATCACGTCCGAGCAGGGGCAGGAGATAGCGCCGAAGCTACCAACTGTTCTGTTCGTGAGCAGCCAAATCCAGTGCCGCCACAATCTCCTGCGCAACCTGCTCCGCCGTTTTTCCCTCGGTGTTTACGATTAGCTTCGCCTGGCGATAGTGAGGCAGCCGCCGGGCGTAGAGAGCGCAAAACGCTTCGACATCGGCTGCTAAGGGCCGCGGGTTTTGCGCCGATCGTTCACTCGCCGCCCGGCAGCGCCGCAGCAGTTCCTCGACCGTAACCTCCAGGAAGACAACATGTGCGCCGCAGCTGTGCAGAAGATCAGCATTTTGCGACTCGATAAACGTTCCGCCGCCGAGCGCAATGATCGTTGGAGCGGAGGCCTGCTCCAGGATCGACCGCAAAGCCTCAGCCTCAATTTGGCGAAAGTGTGGCTCTCCATGGGTCGCAAACAGTTCGTGGATACGCAGCTTCGAGCGGCCCTCGATTTCGCAGTCGAGATCGAAAAAGCGCCAGCCGAGAATCGACGCGAGCACGCGACCGAC
>JBEKTC010000450.1:0-3190 GCA_049516475.1 Candidatus Korobacteraceae bacterium
ACAAAGGCGCGAAATATGGCGCGCGACGCCGGATCGCTGTCGTAGGTTCGCTCGGGATGCCACTGCACACCCAGCACAAATTGATCGGGCGAAGTTCCTTCGACGGCCTCTTTCACGCCGTCGTCGGGAGACCAGGCCACCAGGCGCAATCCATCGCCAACCACATCAGCCGCTTGGTGGTGGCTGGAGTTGACGGAAATCGCCAGATCGCTCCCGGGCAGCGCGCCTGCATCGCGCAGAATGGCCGCCAGCTTCGACTCGGGATCGATCTGCACGCTGTGCGCGTGCGCCACCTTGCGTCCGGCTTCGTGGTTCACACCTTGCGGCACCGCTTGATCCAGCGTGCCCGTGCGCCACACGTTCAGCGACTGCAGTCCGTAACAGATGCCGAAGACCGGCTTGCGCATGTTGTAGGCGTCCTGCAACAGCAACTCGTCTGTGCTGTCGCGAAAAGAATCGGCAGGCGCGGTGTCGGGGTGCCGCTCTGCGCCATATTTCTCGGGATCGACATCGGCAGGACTGCCGGGAAGCAGCACGCCGTCGCAAGCCTTCACTGCCTGCGCAATCTCCGAGGGCGTCGCATTCACATCGATGACGACGGGCTCGCCGCCCGCGTTGCGCACCGCCTCCGCATATTCCGGCAGGGAAGTGCTCACATAGGCCGGCCGCTTGGAGTTCGGCACCGGAATGGCGATACGAGGCTTCATAGAGATCCGGGGCTAAAGCCCCTCTAATAGTTAGCGCCCTGGACGCTGGCCTGAAGGCCACTCTACCGGCAACTGGATGCTGGCGCGAACGCCGGCTCTACTGCCAGCTGGACTCTGGCGTGAACGCCAGCTTCCACAGTTACGTGTTCACCATCGCCTTAGGGTCGCCTTTGCTGGTTGCATTCAGTTGGGGCGTCGGCCTGGCGTGCGAATCGTACAACTCAGCGATCGCCTGCCGCACCTGCGCCGCCAGTTTCTCCATGTCGCGCAGGCGCATCCCGGTAGTTGGAATCGGCTCTCCGATCACCAGATCAATGTCGCCGGGAAGCATATGAAAGCTGTTCATCGGCAGCGCCATTGGTACAACCGGCGCCTGGGCTCGGATGGCGACATAGAACGCGCCGTTCATGAACTCCTGCAACTGTCCGCTGCGCGAGCGCCCGCCTTCGGGGAACACCACCAGCGGCATGCCGTGGCGCAGTGCTTCTCCGGCGCGATTCAAGCTGCGCAGCGAGGCATGGGCGTCGCCCAACACAATCGGAATCTGGCCTGAGCGTTTCAGATGCCAACCGAGAAATGGATAGCGAAACAATTCCCGCTTCGCCATGATGCGAAATTTCCCCGGCAGATGCGCGTACAGGACGGGAATATCGATGGCGGATAGATGGTTGACCGCATAAATCGCGGGCTGCTGCGGATGCAGGTGCTCCAGACCTGCAACCCGCACGCGAATGCCGGCCGTCTTCAGGATGAGCCGCGCCCAGAGGCGTGCAATCCAATGCTGCACCCGGCCGCTGCGGTCGAACAACGAACACACCAACGAAA
The DNA here is from genome assembly GCA_049516475.1 of Candidatus Korobacteraceae bacterium. Taxonomy (GTDB): domain Bacteria; phylum Acidobacteriota; class Terriglobia; order Terriglobales; family Acidobacteriaceae; genus Bog-257. Next base: position 1,533 of record JBEKTC010000450.1, read on the forward strand.
TCGTTCCCAGCACGCCGGTGTACACGTACACGATGGGCAGGCAGAAGCAATACGAACGCAGCCGGGTGAAGAGAGAACCGCGCTGCGGTGCGGCCTGCGCGAGTTGTCGGTCCGTCGAGTTCATAAAGACAGCAACCAGCAATTAGCTAGCAATTAGCTCCGAGCCTCGAGCTAAAAGCCCAATGTTTCTTTTCTCCGTGCTCTCCGTGTCCTCCGTGGTGAAAGCACACTTCACGTCCCGACTCCCATCGCCTCCATCGCTTCGCCCACCAAAAAAATCGATCCGGTGACGACAATGACGCCGTCTGCCTTACTGAGTTCGCGCGCTTTTGCGAGCGCCGCAGAAACGGTCGACTCCTCTTCCAGCGCTCCTCCAGTGTGCGATGCAGCCTGCCGCAACTCGCCGCTGGTGGCGCTGCGCGGATTATTCACCTGCGTCAACACCACTTGCTCGGCAATCGGGAACAGTATATCCGCCATCTCCTGGAGTGCCTTGTCGCGCATGGCGCCGAAAACCAGCGTTAATTCTCGGCCGGCGAAATTCTCCGACAGCGCCGACCGCAACGCCCACGCGCCCGCGGGATTATGCGCTACATCAAGCACCATCTCGCGCTGATGCGTCGCTGCCGACGGCGGAAGCACCTGGAAGCGTCCCGGCCAGCGCGTTTCGCGAATGCCTTGCTCCACCTGCTTTGCCGTGACCTTGAATCCGAACTGTCCCAGCTCTTCCGCTGTAGCAATCGCCAGCGCGAGGTTTCGCAACTGATGCCGTCCCGCCAGCGGCGAATCGATTTCAATCTCCTCGCCCATAGCGGCGAGCGGATAGCGGCTTCGGCCCGACACGGGAACGGTACGTCCTCCCAGGTCAGCGACAGCACCCGGCGATACCGGCGGCACATACTTGGCGGCGCTGACGCCCCTCGCATCGTTTTCCACGATCGCATTGCCGATCACGTCGTTGGCCTGCGGATGCTGCGGCAGCGTCACCACCACTCCGTGCTTGCGAATGATGCCGACCTTCTCGCGCGCGATCTCGGCAATCGTGTCGCCCAGGTACTTCTGATGATCGAGCGAGATGTCTGCGATGACCGAAATCGCCGGATCGACGACGTTGGTCGCATCCAGCCGTCCGCCCATACCGACCTCAAGTATTGCGATCTCGACGCCGACGCTGGCGAAGTACTCGAATGCCATCGCCGTCAGCATCTCGAAGAAGCTGGGATGCCAGGGCAGCTTACCGGAATGCAGAAGCTGTTGGGCCACGCGCTCCACGCGATCGTGAATGGCTCCGAACTCGGCATCGGAGATCATCTCGCCGTTCACCTGAATGCGCTCATTGATGCGCAGCAGGTGCGGCGAACTGTAGAGCGCGGTGCGGTATCCCGCAACCCGCAGGATCGACGACAGGGTCGCAGCGGTCGAACCCTTGCCGTTCGTGCCCGCGATGAGCACGCTGGCAAACCGCCGCTCAGGGCGGCCAAGCTCCTGCAACATCTCCCGCACGTAAGCCAGATCGAACTTATGCGAAGGAGTGCTGGCCAGCTCGTGGCCGAGCGCGTAAAGCTGCTCTACCGTGTGTTGGTAGGACATGAGACCAGAGTTCAGATTACAACAGTTTGAATGTGCGTTCGAGGCTGTGCCTGTCAAGGCCGTAGCAC
>JBEKTC010000451.1:0-3776 GCA_049516475.1 Candidatus Korobacteraceae bacterium
CGGAGGATGGTTTCTCCCAACGAGGCTGAGATCCATTGCGAAGTCCCGAAACTGCCTAACTCATCGGCCGTCCAGCCGCCTTCCGGACCGATGGCGAGCGCGAGAGATTCCAGGTTGCCATGCGCGTGCAAGACGTCCGCAAGCGATGCCTCGCGTTCAGTTTCATCAAGCACGATGCGGAGCGCATCAGCCCTGTCGGCGTCTTCATCCTCATGCAGCGCGCTGGAGAACCTGGGAAGCTGCAGCGCATCGCTCAGCTTAACCGGGACGGCGATTTCTGGCGGCGCGGTACGACGCGACTGTTCCGAAGCTTCGTGGGCGATGCGCCGCCAGCGCTCCACTCGCTTTTCCGCGGCTGCGGCAAGGTGCTTCTCGGTGCGGCGCGCAATCACCGGAACGATGTTGGTGACGTTCAGTTCGGTGCACTTTTCAATCGCCCACTCCATGCGATCGAACTTGAAGACAGCCAGCAGCAGTGTAATCGGGACAACTGAGCTGGCGGCAATTTCCTGGCCGAGGGCAAACTCCACGCGGTCATCCGCCACGCTGGCGACGGTGGCGCGCCGCACCTGATTTCCACATGCCACCTCGAACTCCTGTCCCACGCGAGCGCGCAAAGTTCGCGCCAGGTGAGCGGCGTGCTCTCCGATCAGGACTGCGCGGTCAGAGGAAAACTCGTCGGCGATCCAGCGGCGGCGGGTCATCGGGTGAAGAGTAACAGAGCTGTGGCGATGGCGATGGCGGCGTAGACGCCGCCAAACAAGCGGTTCTGCCGGGCCAGCGCCTCTTCGTTGGGGACACGGCTATTGAACAACGATTCCACGGCAGAAAGGATAACCAGCAGCAGGAGGATGATAATCCAGCGCGCCTGGCGGGCCTGGGCGTGCAGCAGGAAGGGAATGCCGAGCAGCGCCAGCCCAAGATATATGAAGCCGGTGATGCGAGTGCGCTTGCGTCGCCGGGGGTCCTGATAGCGCAGCATCACGATGCGAGCGAGCTCGCGCGGCTTGCCCAGACGTGCGGCCGCCGGGAGCGCGGTCACTACCAGCAGAAACCAAGCGTAGATGCGAAGGGTCTTATCCAAAGGGGAATTGTATTCCGACGACAGGGATTAGTTGGAATCGTAGGCACTGATCTGTTGGCGGGTGACCCGCCCCATCCGGTTTTCCTTGGGTGGGGTTTTTCTTTGCTGGCCACTGACCACTGCCCACTGACAACTGCTCGTCAGTGCTTGATCGCCCACATCAGCCAGGCGGCGAGGAGCACGCCGCCAACGAACAGGGCGAAGCAATATGCGCCGTAGCGGAACATGTCGCGCGGTGTGTTGCGTTGCGAGATGCCAAAGACAGTGGACGCGCACAGCGCAAACACCAGGGCGGCATTGAAGTGAGAAAGTTCGAAGGTCATTGTTTCTTGCCGATCGCGATGTGGTGGGCGTCGACGGCGGCGATAATGTTCAGCAATCCCGCCACTACGATGTACTTGGTGCCATAATCGGCCACGGCGCGATGAATGTTGCCGATGCCCCAATCCATCATGCGGGCCACAAAGTACAGCGCCCCCACGCCGATGTCGCCGATGAAGCCCAGGATATCCAGCAGGTCGCCGGTATTGAACGCGTACACCTTGCCCTGCATGCCCAGCCCGGCGAAGAACATGGTGAAGATCGCCGCCATCAGCAGCAGCCCGCGAATCCAGCGCCGTTGAATGAAATGTCCGAGGCCGGGAAGGAACCATCCCGCCAGCGGCGCGAGGGTTGCCATGGAGTTTGTCTGCGACGCGGTCTTCGCGTTGCGCTGCATGGTGGCTGTGTTTTGCGGGTTCGCCATCAGATAAGCACCAACTCGTTCTGGATCCTTCCGGTCACTTCGCCCTTGCCGTTGCGCGTCATCATGTTGATCTCGCTGCGCACCCCGAACTCCGGCAGATAAATGCCCGGCTCAACCGAAAAGCAGGTGTTGGGCAGGATCTCGCGATCGTCCTTGGTTTCCAGATTATCAAGATTCGCGCCGTTACCGTGAATGTCGCTGGTGATGGAGTGACCGGTGCGATGGATGAAGTACTTGCCCCAGCCTTTGCCGTCGATGAACTCGCGCACCGCCTTGTCCACTTCCCAGCCGCAGACCTTCCGCTTGGCATCGAACGCCTGCTGCACCGTTTGAATGCCTACGTCGCGAGCGCCGCGAAAGATGTCGAGCAGCACGAAATCACCTTGCTTGATTGGGGCCGATGTGGCCGAGGTCGGCTCGTAATGCGGATCGCCGCTGTGCGCGTTGACGCTCACATTCGGCGGGTCGCAGGTCTCCAGACCTTCGCGCTGGAAGGCTTCCATAATCCACTGCTGCATCTCGAATTCGTGCGTGCCGCCATTGCGAGCGCGATGGCCAACTTCCTGGAAGAACGCTGCGGTGATTTTGTCGATGGCGTCACGAGCTTTGAAGTGTGACGCCATTTGTGCGTCAGTCAGGGTCGCCTCGAAACGCGCCACCAGATTTGCCGAGCTGATGATCTCCTTGCCGAAGCTGCGTATCAACTCCAGCATGCCTGCGTCCACCAGAGATATGTACGGAATCTGGTTGTTGGGCGAGTATTGCATCGTGACCTTGTGATACGGCTTGAGCATGGCTTCGAGGTTCTGCCACAGCTCCTGCCACGCCGAGTACTCCATCTTGCTGCCGGGCAGCGAGTCGAGATGATGGCTCTCGATGCGGTGCACCAGCTTCACCGGCTCGCCGCTAGCCGGGATGAGGTAGAACCATCGGCGGGTGACCAGCATGTTAGCCGGCAAGCCGAGCACGCGGTACGCGATGGGATCGCGATGATGATGATCGTAAAAGAGCCAGCACTCGTGGCCGCCATCGCGCAGCGCAGCTTGAATTTCGGGAAGATTCATTGCGTGTCTATTGTAAATGAGGAATGAATCATGCAGGTTGACGGGTCGGCTTGGGCCTGGGAGTAAGGTCGCTCGGTTTTATTCTCTTGAAGGTTACGCCGTCCCACATCCATGCTCTACCGTCCCACCAATCGCCTAGTATCTGCCCTTTCTTGTTCGTCTGATTGAAATTTCTGTAAATCCGTGCGCCTGGCCCAAACCTCTCAGCACAAAGCCGTGCTTTTGTGATCGTGCCGAATTCCCAAAAGTGATCAACGCTCGGACGGAAGTTAGGCGGATACACGGTATAGTCGATCCTGATTCGCCGGATAGCCATGCCTATTTGCTCTTACTTTGTAGCAGTTGCCTTTCGTTTCGCAACGATCTGCTTGGATCGCAGCAGCACCTTGTCCCGCGTTGCCGCCGGCAGGGTCTCGCATGCTGTCCGCAACACCAGGCGCGGAGTGCGCTCGCGAATGGTCATCAGGTACTCAACCGTCTGCTTGGGATTGGCTTTGGCGGCTTCACGCAGCAGCCAGCCCAGTCCCTTCTGCACCATGTCGTCGTCGCTGGGCAGCAGCATTTCGGTGATGCGCTGAATTTGCTCGAAATTCTTGTGCTGGCGCGTGCTGTGGATCAAGCTGACAGCGGCAGCCCGCTGATGCCAGCGTTTCTTTGATTTTGCCCAGCGTGGCGGGCCGGTCAACAACTTCGCATCGGCGGCGATGATCGGCCCGATCAGGTAGTGGACCACTCCGTCGTGGTCGGCCCAGGAGCTGATGCGGTCCAGCCAGCTCTCGAACAGCTTAAACTCCGCCTTGCCGAAATCGCTAACAATCCCCTGCAGCATCACAACCGCGAATACTTTTTCTTCCAGGACGTTGCCACGGAAGAGTTGATCAGC
>JBEKTC010000452.1:0-3214 GCA_049516475.1 Candidatus Korobacteraceae bacterium
GTGTGCCATGACGAAGGCAGGGTGGAGCGCAGCGAATCGCTGAAGGTGCGCATCAAGCCCGGAACGCGTGACGGCCAGCGCATCCGGCTGGCGGGTCGCGGCAATGCCGGCACCATGGGCGCGCCAGCGGGCGATCTTTACATCATCGTGCGCGTGGGCGAGCACCCGGTGTTCAAGCGCGAAGGCGACGACATTCACCTGACCGTTCCGGTGACGCTGAGCGAAGCTGCGCTGGGGGCAAAGGTTGAAGTTCCCACGATTGACGGCCGCGCTCTGCTGCGGATTCCGCCGGGCACGCAATGCGGGCAGAAGCTGCGGCTGCGCGAGAAAGGCGTGCCATCGGCAGTGACAGAAGGCCAGCGCGGGGACGAGATCGTCGAGATTCAGGCAGTCACGCCGAAGGTTGGCGACGAAAAATCCAAAGAGATTCTTCGTGAGCTGGCGAAGCTGAATCCGGATGATCCGCGGGAAGAGTTGTGGAAGAAGATCGGCAATTAAGCGCCGGGTAGAGCGGCGCTTCAGCGCCGCGTCGAAGGCGAACAAGCGAAATCGGCGGCTTCGACCATCACAGATGATCGAAGCCGCCCACCAGGAAAGGTATCCGTAACGCCGGCCTGAAGGCCGGCTCTACCACCATGGCCAAACGCAAGAAACAAGGCGCGTACATGATCAGCGCAGTGGCGGAGATGTATGGCATCCATCCGCAGACGCTGCGTCTCTACGAACGCGAAGGTTTGCTGAAGCCGTCGCGCACCGAGGGCAACACGCGCCTCTACACCGACGAAGATCTGGAGCGGCTGGAGCTGGTCCTGTCGCTGGCGCGCGACCTGGGCGTGAACATCTCCGGTATCGCCATCATTTTGCAGATGCGCGAGCGCATGGACGAAATGCAGCGCCAGATGGCGGAGTTCGTCAGCTACGTTCGCAGTGAAGTGATGGCCCGCGCGCATCAGGCCGGTGTGGATGCCAGTCGCGGAGCGATCGTGCCGTTGCGCCAGTCGCTGGTGGTGAAGAAGAAGCAGTAAGAGCGGGGCTGGGGCTAGGGATTAGAGACTAGAGACTAGGGATCAGGGCATCATCGCTGCGAAATAAAAGCGTCCGAAACTAAACCCCTAACCCCTATTTCTGCGCCGTCTTCTGCTTCAGCTTCTCCAGCGATTCCTTCGCCTTCTGGGCGTAGGGCCCTTTCGGCAGGATCTTCAGATAGGCTTCGTAGTTCTCCCTGGCGCCGGCAGCATCGCCGATTTTGCCGAGCGCTTCCGCCAGCTTGAAGGTTGCCTCGGCGTCGTGGGGCTTAAATTCCAGCGCCTCACGGTAGCGGCTAATCGCAGCGTTGTAATTTTCCTTCTTGAAGTAGAAATCTCCAACCTCGACATCCTTCATCGCCTTCATGGGATTGTAGGGAGTGAACTCATCGACGCCGGTGTCGCTCAGTCCGGCTTCGGGATGGGACTTTTCATCGTTGGTAGGCGGAGACACATCGATCTGACTCTGCTTGCTGGAACTTTCGCCGGCGGGAACATTGTCGGTGCGAGGAGGGTTTGCGCGGTTGTCCTTGGGAGCAGGCGCCGACTTGTCGACCGGAAGTTTTTCTACCGGCTGGGTGTCTTGCGGCGAAGTGTCCTGCGGCGGACTGTCTTGCGGCGACGTGTCTTGCGCTACCGCCGCGCCGGTCAACCAAAGGCTAAGTATCGCGAGAAGAAGATACCGAAATCGCACATTCATATTGTATGTGAACCCGCGAAACGTGGTCAGGACTCGCGCGAAGCCCGGGAGCGCCGCCGCATTGCGCGTCCGGCAGCTTACTTTTTGCGGACATGGAGTACCTTCTGCACCTCGGCAACCACGTCGCCAGTCTCGTCTTTCACCTGGACGACGAAGGTAGGCTCATGCTTGTCTTGGGTCGCGAGTTTGGCGCGAATCTCGTCAAGCTGCTCGCCGGTCAAGCGAAATTCCACCTTGACTCTTCCCTTCCCCGGCTTGCGAAAACGGATGGTAGCTGCCTTGTCCCAGACGATGTAACCGGGACCAAGATTGTCCATCAGCATCAGCATGTAGAAGGGATCGGTCATGGAATAGAGTGAGCCGCCGATCGGGACTCCACTTTACGCGGATACCGGCGCCCAGGAACGGCGGCCAAATGTTGATGGAGCGCAGCATCAGGCGTTGCAATTTCGTGCTCATGATCTTGATGATACGAGTCAGGCATGTGCGCCGGTAGATCCGCCCTGCCGACCCAAGAAACAGTTTGACTAGTCAGATGACTAGTCTTAATCTGAGGCAAGGAGGGTAATTTGTCCGCCTGGCAAGTGCAAGAAGCAAAGGCCCGATTCAGCGAGCTACTGGATAGCGCACTGAAAAAGGGTCCGCAAGTTGTTACGAAGCGGGGAGTCGATGCAGCGGTGCTGGTGCCGATCGAAGAATGGCGCAGGCTGCAGCGAGCGGCGCGCCCGGACATTAAAGAACTCCTGCTTGGCCCTGGCCCGCGCTTCGAAAACCTTGTTCCCGAAAGGCGGGCGCGCAAGCGACGCGGGCCGGTAACATTCAAATGAGACGATACCTCCTGGATACGAATGTGATTTCGGAGGTTCGGAAACGTAAACCGCACGGCGCGGTGCTCGTGTGGCTGCGAGAGTTGAGAAGCGAGCAGATTCTGCTTTCCGCAGTCACCATGGGCGAATTGCAGTCCGGAATCGAGCTAATACGGAGGCACGATTCGCAGAAGGCCAGGGAGATCGAAACCTGGGTCGATCAGCTCGAAAGCTCATACCATGTCCTCCCGATGGACAGCGCTTGTTTTCGGGAATGCGGCCGGCTCATGGGTCGCAGGGCCAGCCACCTATTCGAGAACGCGATGATTGCAGCTACAGCTCAAGTTCATGATTTGATCGTAGCGACAAGAAACGAAAGTGATTTCCAGCAGTTCGGAGTGCCTATCTTTAATCCCTTCAAGCCTGGCATTTGACCGAGACGTGAATACGTCACAGCACAAAGGCCGCCCACCCCGTGTGGACGGCCTTTTCTCCAAGGGCCGGTGGCCATTGGCTCCGGGCTGAGGAGACTTTACGAAACCAGGCGCGACTCCATCGGGTGGCCGCGCCTTGCGTCATCGCTATTGCATGGACTGCTGCTGGTTGGGAGAGCTGCTTCGCGCTGACTCGGTCAGACTATTCGCCATCAAGCGGACATCGACGCGGCGGTTCTTGGCGCGCCC
>JBEKTC010000453.1:0-2672 GCA_049516475.1 Candidatus Korobacteraceae bacterium
CAGCCGTTTCCGGCTGAGAAGTTGCCGTTCACCATAAATCCAGCCGGGCGCAACAGCTTGAACCTCGATTTTTACGGCCCAGAAAATCCTCCGGATGGACCCATCTGGTCGAGGAAGCGATCAATGATGCGCTTCTTGCTCGCTCCCGATTGGAGCAGTACTCCGGAAGTGCGGATTGAAATTCGCGGTACCGCCGTGAAGGCGCGTGCGGTGCAAGTTCTCTTGAATGGAACGATGGTCGGTACAGTTTTGGGAGACGGTCCTGTCACCAGTGACTTTGTCGTGAGTCGCGATCAATTCAGAGCAGGTCATGAGAATGAACTGGCCTTCGAGGTTGATGGCGCCGGACCCGTGGACCACGACTTTCGTACGCTCGGCTTCGAGCTAGAGTCCGTCCAATTTCAGCCTGTGGAAGTGGCAAGCGCAACCCAGTAATTCTGGACCAGATTCATCTCTGCGGCGGCGAGAATCATTTCTCGAGTGCAATCGACTATGAAGCCACCCGCTCCGCGATCCACGCGGCGCACTCGCGCGTGCCCATCGCGCCGCCGACATCCACTGTCGTCTTCTTCTGGCGAACTGCTTCCAGCACAGCGTTCTCGATCTTCCCCGCCTCGGCGGTGAGGCCCAGATGGGCCAGCATCATTGCAGCCGTCAGGATTGAGCCCATCGGGTTGGCGATGTTCTTTCCTGCAATCGGTGGCGCTGAGCCATGTACCGGCTCGAACATCGAAGTGCGGCCGGGATGAATGTTGCCGCTGGCGGCCATGCCCAGCCCACCCTGGAGGGCAGCGGCGAGGTCGGTGACGATGTCGCCGAACATGTTGTTGGTGACGATGACGTCAAGCGTGCGCGGTTCGCGCACCATCTGCAGGCAGAGGGCGTCTACGTACATGTGCTGCGTCTGAATGTCGGAAAACTCCTTCGCAACCTCTTTGAAGACGCGCTGCCACAGGCCGCCGGCATAGGTCATAGCGCGCGCGTAGTTGAAGGCGAAGTGAATGACGCGCTCCACGCCCTTGCGGGTGTTGATGTCTTCCTGCGTAGCCAGCTCGTCGGGCGTGCCCATCTTGAAGTTGCCGCCCATGTCCATGTAAACGCCTTCGGTGTTCTCGCGGATGACGGTGAAGTTGACGTCGTCGGGCGTGGCGTTTTTCAGCGGACAGAGTGACGCGTCGAGCAGGCGGACCGGGCGCACGTTGGCGTACAGATCCATCTTGAAGCGCATCCCGAGCAGGATTTCCTTGGCGTGGATGTTGCTGGCGACGCGAGGATCGCCCAGCGCGCCGACGAAGATGGCGTCGAAATCGCGCGCCAGCATGTGGAAGCCATCGGCGGGAATCGTGGTGCCGTCGATGAGGTAGCGGTCGGCGCCCCAATCGAAGGAGGTGAACTCGACCGCCGCGCCGCTGGCGCGCACCACTTCGAGTGCGTTAGGGATGACTTCCTTCCCGATGCCGTCTCCGGGAACAACTGCGATGCGTTTGTGGGTACTCACGGGAAATCAAGATAACAGAAAAGAGCAATTAGCAACTAGCAATTAGCTCAAGGCAGTTTTGTCGACGGGCCGTGGAGCGGCCGCTGTTCAGGCAGAGGAAGATTCGAGCGCCGAAAACCGGACGTGGCTAAGTGCTAAATGCCAAGTGCCAAATGCTGCTTCAGCGCACCCACCAGGCCCATGCGATGAACAGAATCTGCAGGGGCGTCCTGATCCACAAGGGCGTTGCTGCGCTGCCTCGTAACTGAACTCCTCGCAGCGCGGCACTGACATTCGCCGGAAACATAGCCAGCAGCAACAGAATCAGTCCCCACGCAGCCCACCGCCGGGTTGGAACCAGCAAGAGCCCAATCGCGCCTGCCGCCTCAAGGATTCCCGTGATCGTGACCAGTACGTCAGGCCTGGGAAAAGCCGGAGGCACCATGGCGATCAGATCTTTTCTGGTGGAGGTGAAGTGGGCTATCGCGGTGAACAGGAACATTGTCGCCAATGCAAAGCGGGCGCAGCTCTGCCATGTCTGCAATGCTCCTACGCCCATTGCACCCAATCCCCGATAGAGCAACAGCGATCCAAACAGCACAATCAGAACCGCCATATTGGTCCTCGCTTTCGCCGAAGGTTCTCCGAACACTGAAACACGAAGACCCCTGTGGCCCTGTTGGTTTATGCGCTTGGAGTTATAGACGCGGAGCTAAGTGGCTTCGATGCGAGGAAGTCGATTGGCGTACTCCGACGTGTCCTTTCCCGCTTCGTTATAATCAAAGATTCCGTATGACTGTTGCTACGTTACAACATAAGCTGGCGGCCTCGGGAGCGCGCCCGGAACACTATCGCGGTGCTGAGACGCCTGCCAGCTTCGGCGACACGAAGGCAGAATTCGCCGCGCTGCTTGACGGCTGCGCCGTGTTCGACCTGAGCTGGCAGGCCAAACTGATCTTCAGCGGCAGAGATCGTGTGCGGTGGCTGAATGGCATGGTCACCAACAACGTTCGCGACCTGGCGCTGGGCCAGGGAGTTTACAGTTTCATCCTGACTCCGCAGGGACACAATCAAGGCGACCTGGTGGCCTACAACCGCGGCGACTACTTGCTGGCGGCGACTGATCGCGAACAGGCGCCCAAGATCACCGCCCTACTACAGCGCTACATCATCATGGACGACGTCGAGATCGAGG
>JBEKTC010000454.1:0-3268 GCA_049516475.1 Candidatus Korobacteraceae bacterium
CGATCAGGCGCAGGCGGAGAAGCCTCGGCGGGAGGCACGTCCGAAGGAGGAGCCTCGCGCTCGATGCTGGTGGTGTAGACCAAGCTGCCGCTGTTGCGCGCCGCCCCATAACCGTTGCCACTCTTGAGTTCCAGCGACAGTGACAGTTGCTCGTTGCGGCCTTTGTAATCCTCATAGGCACGAATGATGCGCTGCACCAGGTGATGGCGCACCACGTCGCCTTCGTCGAAGTAGCAGAAGTGGATGCCCTCGACTTTGCCCAGAATCTCCACGGCTTCAACCAGCCCGCTGCGGTTCGCGTTGGGCAAGTCAATCTGGGTGACATCGCCGGTGATCGCCGCCTTGGAGTTGAAGCCCAGGCGGGTGACGAACATCTTCATCTGCTCGGAGGTCGTGTTCTGCGCCTCATCCAGAATGACGAAGGCGTCGTTCAGCGTGCGCTTCTCCAGATAGCGATCGACCTTGTCAGGCTCAAGCATGTCGTAGAGCGCGTCGTACAGCGGGCGAAGATAGGGATCGACCTTCTCCTGCAGCGTTCCCGGCAGAAAGCCGAGACGCTCGCCGGCTTCGACGGCCGGGCGCGCCAGGACGATGCGGTTCACGCGCTTCGACAGCAGCGCCGAAATGGCCATGGCAACGGCAAGGTAGGTCTTGCCGGTTCCTGCCGGGCCAATGCCGAAGACCATGTCGTGCTTCTCGATGGCCTCGAGATAGCGGCGCTGGTTGATGCTCTTGGGCTGAACCGTGCGCTTGCCAAACGAGCGTTGCTTGCCGGCCTCGGCCAGACTGCGCAGAGTTGCGGTGGAGTCGGAGGTCAACACGCGAATCATGGCGCCGAGGTCGCCGTTGACGAAGTTGTGGCCGTTACGCAGCAGGTGCTCATAGTCGGCAAACACCTGCTCGGCGCGGCCAACGTCGGTAGCAGCACCGGTGATTTCGACGGAGTCGGCGCGCAGGTTGATGGCGACGTTCATACCATTTTCCAGCAGGCGCAGGTTTTCGTCTCGGGTGCCAAACAGGGTTGCGATATTCGGGCTTATTTCAATGTTCTTCTTCATCTTTTATTCAGGGTCGGAAGACAGCCTCCAATGGTGAGGAAGAGACCAATTCGCGCCGTTTTTGCGCGGACAGGCTGATTGAGACCGATGACCGAAAGCTGGATGGACCGGGGGCAGACCAGCTTCGGTCTGACATTGACGTGCGCGACAAGGCGGTGCAGCGGAGGAAGGGCGGCCGGAAGTTCGTCCAAGCCAAGAACAACTCTCATTGGCCGTTAGCGTAATCCCGAATCGGGACAGAGTCAATCCTGCTAAAGGGCCATTCCGTGTTAATCGAGGTACGTTTCTTGAACTCTGTGTCAAAATCCCCTTCCAACATTTTAGATGACAGGGCAAGGCAAAAGGAGCGCTGGGACGGGCCAGGGCTTTTTCGCCTGATCGGATCGGCGACCGGCTGTGCGCAGTCACCAGATAACGCTAGCAGCATCTTGTCAATAGAAGTTTAAGAGGGTGGAAGTTTGAAAGGGTGGACTTTGCAAGTCCGCAATGAGCCACTTGGCAGCCAAATCACAAAGGTCGATCCCGTACCTCAAACACACGACACGGATTTGTGCTCGATTGCATCTTCGGAGGGCTGCAAGCCAGTCAGCAGGGTGACAAAGACGGAGCGGAACTGCTCGAACAGCAACTCGAACTCTCCGACTTCATCGTGGGAGCTGACCCGGATTTCAGATTCATAATCTCCGCCAACCACCCGGGTAGCGATACGGATGACCACGACGGTCAATAACACCAGCACCCTTTGCGTGTGCTGCATAGCCAGGTAAAACTCAGAGATGTTCCGGACGACGAACATTGCGCCCACGGTTTTGCCGGACGCGTCGCGGATGGGAAAAATGCCCCGCACGAAAACCGAGTTGGCCTCGTCATAGCGTTCCAGTACCTGTCCCTGACCGGCAATCGAGGACAAGTCGCCCTGGAACCGGAGGATCGCATCGGAGTTTGTAGTTCTGTCGGCCACGACAAAGCTGGGGTTGTCGTTCCAATTGTCGCGGCGCTTCCACGCCGCACTCGATTCGGCCCACATCTCCCGGTTCAGGAAGTTCTTGCTGAGCAGCAGTCCATAGTCGTTACTAGTCTGCTGTTGCATGGCATGAATGAACTGGCCGAACTCTTCGCCAAACTCCACATAGCCGATCACCGTACCGTTCGCGCCGTAGACCGGGCGGAGAATTCGCAAAGCAAACCCCGCCTTGGCCAATTCATTCCCGACCACAACGGCGTGGGTACGCATGACTTCTCTGTCCATGAAGCGGTTCAGGTGATCGCCGAATTTCGCAGGGTTGTGCAGGCGGAGCAGGACCCTCATATCGGGCTCCGGGGTGTGAAACATCCAGTTGGTGATGCCTTGGGCTTTCAGCTGCGCGTACAAAGGGGCAGTCAAATCGAGCAGGCGGGTACGATCTTTGGTAGCCAGGGCATCGCGAATCTGAGGATTGGCGACGAGGGTGTCGCTGACCGCGATCATTTTGCTGATTTCGCGGGCTTGCAGTATGGTGAATAGCTTTTGCGCACTCAGGACCGACTCTGCCGCCAAGGCTTGTGAATTGCGTTCGAAACCGTAATGCATCATCGCTAGAATGCCGCCTACCCCGACTATGAGGCACGCGAGTAATGCAGCCAGCACCTTGGTTCGAATCGAGTTCCATTTCATGCGACCACCCCTTACAAGTTCAGGTTCAGAGTTTCCTTGGCTGCCTGCTTGAGCTTTGCAATCACGACAGGATCGTCGGGAGTGCTGGGAGAAATCAACGCGAGAAGTTTGCCCGAGCGCAATCCGATTTTGCCTTTAATCTCCATTGGATCGAGGCCTTCGAGCCTGATCCTTTCCTCTATCAGCAATCGCAGATCGTAAAGTTGACTCATGAGGCAAATCCCTTCGTTGCAGCATTGACACACGAGCCTGGGCCCGTTGCCGGGCGGCGTCGGTTATTTGTTTTATCGGAAAGAATCTGGCAAACGTTAGCTTGACGTGCGAAGGAAGCGCGCGCTGCAGTTAGTGCCCGAGGAGACCGGTGGACTTGCCGCTGGACGCCACCTTCCGGTAAGATCAAGTATCCGGCTCACGTCGAGATTCCTCAGCGAGGATTACAGCAAAGTATGGCAGACCATTTTTCGGCGCTCAAGCGTGCGCGTCAAACCGAGACCAAGACAACCACCAACCGCGCCAACAAGTCGCGCCTGCGCGGAGCGCTGCGTTCCCTTAAAGA
>JBEKTC010000455.1:0-2671 GCA_049516475.1 Candidatus Korobacteraceae bacterium
GGGAGTGACGTACTTATTGATGCGAACATTTTCATCTACGGCTTAACCGCCAAATCAACCCAATGCCGGACTCTTCTTGAACGGTGCTCACGAGAAGAGGTTACTGGAGCAACATTGTTTGAAATTGTGCATGAAGCGACACACAAGTTCATGATCGGCGAGGCACAAGACAAAGGGCTCTTCACCGGGCCTGAAAAGGGTGCGAAATATCTCGCCAGGCATCCCGAGCAAGTCAAGACGCTCTCCGACTATTGGACGAATACCGTCAGACTGCTGACGCTCAACATTTTGCTCTTGCCGATGGAAGAAGAAATTGTGAATAAGGCGCAACTTGAGCGGACAAACGCGGGCCTTCTTACGAACGATTCCCTTATCGTGTCAGCGATGAGAGAATACGGAATTTCTCTCATCGCGACCAACGATCAACTATTTGAAACAGTGGCAGGCATTTCGGTTTTCTCTCCGACGGATGTGGTTGTTTGAAGCGAGTTTCGTCGCGGTGATTCCTCCGTATTGCAGCCAGCGATCCGAGAGCACTCTCAAGAGCGTCTTCATAGGAAATCCTCTGCTGGCGCACCGGTTCGCTACACCGGCATCAGGCGCATGCTGAGATCGACGGCGGGAACGGAGTGGGTCAGCGCGCCAACCGAGATGAAGTTGACGCCGGTTTCGGCGTAGGCGCGAACGTTCTCCAGCGTGATTCCGCCCGAGGCTTCCAGGGGGTTCCACTGCCCGGCGGACTTGCTCGGGCGTCATGTTGTCGAGCAGAACGGCTTCGGCACCGTGGGCCAGCACCAGCTCGAGTTCTTCCAGCGAGCGTACTTCAATCTCCACCGTCTCCGAGCCGCGGCGATTGCGCAGCGCGCGATCCAACGCCGGAAGTACGCCGCCGGCCAGCGCGATATGGTTGTTCTTGACGAGCACGCCGTCGCTGAGATCGAGGCGATGATTGTGGCCGCCGCCGCAGGTGACCGCATACTTATCGAGCACACGCAGGCCGGGCGCGGTCTTGCGGGTGTCGAGGATGACAGTGCCAGTGCCTTCCACGGCCTCAACGTAGCGGCGGGTGAGCGTGGCAATGCCGCTCATGCGCTGCAAGATGTTCAGGATGACGCGCTCGCAGGAGAGGATGACGCGGGCATTGTGCACGACCACAGCGATGGATTGACCTTTACGGACGCGCACGCCGTCGAAGATTTCGGTGTGGCTGGTGACTTCGGGATGAGAGGTTACGGTGCCGTCGAGCACGGCGAAGACGTCGAGAATGCGGTGAACGCAACCCAGGCCGGAGAGGACGCAGTCCTGTTTGGCAAGGATGGTAGCGGAAGCGCGCTGGTTGACGTCGATGCAGGCGTAGGAGGTGGCGTCGCGCGTAGCGCGGTCCTCGAGCAGCGCGTTCTCCAGAATGGCGGTGATGCGGCGGCTTGTCCAGTCCATATTCTTCGTGAGCCTAAAGGTCCCAGCCGGGACTTGCAATTTCTACTGACCGTTACCCAGCACTTCGTGCTGGGCTAAACTGAGTCGTCCCACGTTGTGGGACGGGAGCGCCGCGCTGCGGACAGTGTAAGACAACACGCCCGTCGCGATGCGATCAAAAAGCACGACGATCCCCGCAGGGGCTAAAGCCCCGGGTATTTGATGATCGCTTTCGGCACGACTAAAGTCGTGCCCTGACACAACCCGAACCATCCGGCGACGCAACTACAAGTCGTGCCCTGACACAGAAACAATTTCGCGATGTCGCCAAAAGTCCTGCCCCGATACAGTACCAAAACAGTTGCAGCAGAGTTGTCACTCGACCTAGAAGCCTAGCCTAGTTCGGCCAGGGCGGTTTTGATCTTTTCGATCAGCATTTCCAGCTCGCCCTTGCGACGCTTCAGGCCTTCGACGACTTTCGCAGGCGCCTTTGACAGGAATGCTTCGTTCCCTCGCGCTCGGCGGCGACGTCGATCTTGCGCTCGTAGATTACGCGGACGTCGAAGCGGGCCGTGCTGCGCGCGCCCGAGGCTTTGGCCAGCGACTCTTCGACGAACGTAATGGCTTCGACATTCGCCAGGCGTTCCACCGCGCTGCGATTCCGCTCCAGCATGGAACGAACGTCTTCGGCGGCGGCAAAGACCTCGATTGCTACCTTCTGTTTAGGCTCAACTTTCAGCTCGGCTCGCACGTTGCGGACGCTGACGATCAGGTCCTGAAGGATCGCCATCGCGGTTTCGGCATCGGCGTCCATCTGGGCCAGATCGGCCAGCGGATACCGCGAGAGCGCGATCGACTTGGCCGGCGGCTCGCCATCATAAACGGCATGCCAGAGTTCTTCGGTGATGAAGGGCATGAACGGCGACAGCAGCCGCAACGCGCCTTCAAAGATGCCGATCAGGTTCGCGTAGGCGGCGCGCGCGGCTTCGCGATCGTCCGACATCAGCCGAGGCTTGATCAGTTCCAGATACCAGTCGCAGAACTCGCCCCAGAAGAAGTGATAGACCACGTGGGCGGCTTCGTGAAAGCGGAAGGTATCGAGCGCATCGTTAATTTCCTGGGCGACACGGTTGAAGCGGGAGAGAATCCAGCGGTCTTCGAGGGTTTCAGACTTGAAACCTGAGACACCCTTTGGCCCACCCTCTCGCCCAAAACCAGGCGAGAAAGGTGGGGCACCCGGCGAGAAGGATGGGCC
>JBEKTC010000456.1:0-8208 GCA_049516475.1 Candidatus Korobacteraceae bacterium
TGCAACTAGTAGCAAAAAGCTAATTGCTAGTTGCTAATTGCTAATTGCTTCTTCTTACCACGTCGCTCTTCTCCCACGCACTCTTCCGCTGCGCGGGGTAAAGCCTTCGTAATGGCGCATCACTAACTGCGACTCCACCTGGTTGATGGTATCCATCGCCACGCCAACCACG
The DNA here is from genome assembly GCA_049516475.1 of Candidatus Korobacteraceae bacterium. Lineage (GTDB taxonomy): Bacteria > Acidobacteriota > Terriglobia > Terriglobales > Acidobacteriaceae > Bog-257. The sequence continues at coordinate 173 of JBEKTC010000456.1, forward strand.
ATCAGCAATGACGTTCCTCCGAAGTAGAAGTTCACGCCCAGGCCGTTGGTCACCCAACTTGGCAGGCGTTCAAAGAATCCGCCGATCGGGCCCCACAAGTGATTCAGCCGGATACCGGCGATCATCCACTCCGGAATAAACGAAATCAGGATCAGGTACAGCGCGCCCACCAGCGTGATGCGCGTCAAAATATCGTTAATGTAGTTCGCCGTCCGCGCACCCGGCCGGATACCCGGAATGAACCCGCCATACTTCCGCATATTGTCGGCAACCTCGGTCGGATTGAACACGATCGACACGTAGAAGTACGCGAAGAAGATGATCCCGATTGCGTACAACAAGGTGTACAGCGGCTCGCCCCACTGCAACGCGCGCAGCATCGGGCCAAAGTACCGGTTGTCCTTGAACAGCGCTCCCGCCGTCTGCGGCAAGGTCAGCACCGACGATGCGAAGATCACCGGCATCACGCCGCCGGAGTTCACGCGCAGTGGCAGGTGGGTCGACTGCCCGCCCATGATCTTCCGTCCCACCACTCGCTTGGCATACTGCACGGGAATGCGGCGCTCGCTGCGCTCCACGAAAACAATGAAGGCCACGACCGCGACCATCAGCACCACCAGCATCAGCATCGCGGGAACCGTGAACGCTCCCCAGGCCTGGGACGACACCTTCTCCGCCAGGTCCATGACGCCACGCGGCAAACCTACGACGATGCCGGCAAAAATCAGCAGCGACATGCCATTGCCGATGCCGCGTTCGGTAATCTGCTCGCCCAGCCACATAATGAAGACGCTGCCTGTGGTCAGGGTCAACATCGTCATCAGGACAAAACCGGGTCCCGGGTTGAGAACAAAATCAGGCTGTCTCTGCAACGTAAATGCGATGCCCAGCGATTGCACCGCGCTCAAGCCCAGCGTCAGGTAGCGAGTCCATTGGGTAATCTTCTTGCGCCCCAGCTCGCCTTCCTTCTGCAGCTTGGCCAGCGGCTCATACACCACGGTCATCAACTGCAGAATGATCGACGCCGTAATGTAGGGCATGATGCCCAGCGCAAACACCGTCAGCCGCCGCAACTGGCCACCGCTAAACAGATCGATGAAGCCCAGGAAGCTGCCACGGTTCTGGTCGAAGAACTGCGCCAGCTTATCGGCGTTGATACCCGGCGTCGGAATGTGGCCGCCCAGCCGATACACCGCCAGCAGCATCAGCGTGAACAGAATGCGCTTTCGCAGATCGGGAACGCGGAATACGTTGGCTAACTTCTCAAGCATCTGAACCTCAGTTGTCAGTTGCCGGTTGTCAGTTGTCCGCTAAGGACGGCAACCTCGACGGCGGCAACGCAACAGAAACTATCCCTTCGAGCACCTGCCGGTCACCCAGCCTCGGTTCGCAAACTGACAACCGACAACTGACAACCGACAACTCCTACCGGCAACTGGTTACTGGCTACTGACTACTAGTATCTTTCCCCCGGCCTTCTCAATCTTCTCCTGCGCCGACTTGGAAAACTTATGCGCGTGTACGGTGATCGCCTTCGACAACTCGCCATGGCCCAGCACTTTCACCAACGTCTTCTTGGAGCTCACCACTCCCGCCTTGCGCAGCGATTCCGGCGTGATCTCGCTCTCGTCCAGGAGATCCAGCCGTCCCAGGTTCACCACTTCATACTCCACGCGGAAGATATTGGTGAAGCCGCGCTTGGGCAACCGGCGATGCAGCGGCATCTGGCCGCCTTCAAAGCCTCGCATCTGGCGCGCGCCGCTGCGCGATTTCTGGCCCTTGTGGCCGCGGGTTGAGGTCTTGCCCATGCCCGAGCCCATACCACGGCCCACGCGCTTCCGGTTCTCCGACGATTTACGGGGTGCTCGTAATGTGCTTAGATTCATCTCAATCCTCGCTAGTTACTACTTCACTATCTCCACCAGGTGCGGCACCTTCGCCACCATGCCGCGGATTGACGGCGTGTCTTCCCGAACGACCACCTGGTTCAGCCGCGTGAAACCCAGTCCCTTGACCACCAGCTTATGTTTCACCGGGGCCGCAATTGCCGACCGCACCCACTTCAACTTCATCTTCGTGCCCGGCTTGGCCGTCGCCGCTTCTGTCTTCTTCCGAATGCGCGCCATAGTTACAGCTCCTCCACCGTCTTGCCGCGCATCGCCGCCACTTCCTTACGATCGCGCAGCTTGCCCAGCGCGTTGAACGTGGCTTTGATCACGTTGTGCGGGTTGGTGGTCCCGATCGATTTCGTCAGTACGTTCTGGATCCCCGCCGAGGTCATCACCGCACGCACCGCGCCGCCGGCAATCACGCCCGTTCCTTCCGGCGCCGGCTTCAGCAGCACCATCCCAGACCCATACCGGCCCAGCACCTGGTGCGGAATCGTGGTCTGCGTCAGGTTCACTCGCAGCAGGTTCTTCTTCGCCGACTCAATCCCCTTGCGGATCGCCTGCGGAACCTCCTTAGCTTTGCCCGAACCATAGCCCACGATGGCCGAGCTCGGATCGCCCACTACCACTAAGGCCGCGAACGACAGGTTCTTGCCGCCCTTCACTACCTTGGTGACGCGGTTGATCGAAACCACCTGGTCCTTCAGCTGATACTGACCCGCGTCCAGCTTCTTCTTAACTATTGGCATTACTTTTGTATCTCCTGGCGCCGCTTCCCATCTTCGGATTCCGTCGCCCTACTCAATCTCAAACCTGTGTCATCCTGAGCGGAGGCGGTCCTCTTTTGACCGCCGGAGTCGAAAGGACCCCTATAACCGCCTGGGTGCCCCATCCTTTTCGCCTGCTCTTGGCGAAAGGGTGGCGCTAAAATTCTAATCCCGCCGCTCTCGCCGCATCGGCCAGCGCCTTGATGCGTCCGTGGTACAGATACCCGCCGCGATCGAAGACCACCTTATTGATGCCCTTGTCTTTGGCGCGCTCGGCGATCAGTTTGCCCACTTCCTTCGCGGAGCTCACGTTGCCGCCGGTGGGACGCTTGTCACCCTTAACCCCTTTGCCCTTTTCCACCGACGTGGCCGCCACCAGGGTCACACCTTTCGCGTCGTCGATGACCTGCGCATAGATATGGTTCACCGAGCGATAAACATTAAGCCGCGGACGCTCGGTCGTACCCATCAGCTTCTTGCGGATCCGGGCATGTACCTTCTGCCGCGTCTGATCTTTTGAATTCTTCGATAGCATCTTTTTTTCTTCCTCATCCCGGGTTTCTGAACCGGGCGACGGTGGGCCTATTCCGAAGCCCCATCACGCCGTGAAATCGCTCTTAGCTCTTACGCTTTAGCTAGTTGCTAGTTGCTAGTTGCTAGTCGCTAATTGCTGCCTTACTTCGCTCCGGTCTTGCCAACCTTCTTCTTCAAGCGCTCACCGGTATAACGCACGCCCTTGTTCTTGTACGGATCGGGTGGGCGCAGGCTGCGCATTTCAGCCGCGACAAATCCCACCTTCTGCCGGTCGATCCCGCTCACCGTCAAGTGCGTCAGCTTGGGATCGACGGATACTTCAATTCCAACGGGCAGCGGATATTCAATCGGGTGCGAGTATCCCAGCGTAAACACCACGGTGTTCTTGCCTTTCAACTCGGCGCGATAACCAATGCCGACGATGTCCAGCTCTTTGGTCCAACCCCTGGTAACGCCTTCCACCGAGTTGTTGACCAGCGCGCGCACCAGCCCATGGATCGCGGCCTTCGAGTCGTCCTCGCGCACGATCAGCAGTTGTCCGTCGTTTTGTTCCAGCTTGACGCCGCCTGGCATGTGGGTGATGACTTCACCCTTGGGACCCTTCACGCGGACCGTGTTGCCCTCAACGGCATAGGTCACCCCTTTGGGCAACGGAATCGGCTTCTTTCCAATTCGAGACATAAGTAAATCAGCCTTTAGCAATTAGCTCTTAGCAAAACACACTGTCATCCTGAGCGGAGGTGCGCCGTCGTTGCGCACCGGAGTCGAAGGACCCCTACCCTCCATCAGGCTAGTAAATCTCGCACAGCACTTCGCCGCCCACGCCTTCTTTGCGCGCCTGGCGGCCCGTCATTACGCCCTTCGGCGTGGTCAAAATGTTGATCCCCAACCCGCCCAGAATGCGGGGAATTTCGCTGTGTCCCACATAGACGCGGCAACCGGGTCGCGAAACCCGCTTCAAGTCGGAAATAGGAGAGGAATTATCCGAGCTGTACTTCAAGTACACTCGCAGCACCTTGTGTCCCTCTTCCTCGGTCGCTTTGAAGTTCGCGATGTAGCCCTCTTCTTTCAGAATGCGGGCCATCTCCACCTTCAGCTTGGAATGCGGAACGTCCACCTTCTGCTGCCGTGCCTTGATGGCGTTACGAACTCGGGTCAGAAAATCCGAGACCGGATCGGTCAAACTCATGCTTTGCTTCTCCTGATATCGTCGCCCGTTAGCTTCTCATAACAACATTAATCTGCCTCTGAGAAGAACCTGTCGACAACGAACTAACTGCCTGACTAGTTACTAGCTACTAGCTTCTAGCTACTTCTTCTTACCAACTCGACTTCGCAACCCCGGGAATCTCGCCCCGCAGTGCCAGGTCGCGGAAGTGCAGCCGGCAAAGGCCGAACTTGCGCAGGTAGGCGCGCGACCGTCCGCAAATCTTGCAACGGTTGTGCTGCCGGGTCGAGAACTTGGGCTTCTTATTCGACTTGGCGATTTGTGATGTTCTGGCCATTGTTTCCTTTTCACTCTTGGCTCTTAGCTATGAGCTCTTAGCCTGCCTTCAATCTTGTCCTTACTTGAAACTCGAAACTGGAAACTCGAAACTACTAACCCCCTAGTCCCCAATCCCTAGTCCCCTCCTACTGCCGGAACGGCATTCCCATATGCTTCAGCAGCGCCCGCGCCTGGTCGTCCGTTCCCGCCGAGGTCACGATCGTAATATTCATGCCCTTTAACTTTTCGATCTTGGCGTAATCAATCTCCGGAAAAATCAGCTGATCACGCACACCCAGCGTGAAGTTGCCGCGTCCATCGAAGGACTTGGTCGGCACACCGCGGAAATCGCGCACCCGCGGCAGCGCCACATTCACCAGCCGATCGAAAAATTCGTACATCCGGTCGCCGCGCAACGTTACCATCACCCCGATAGGCATTCCTTCGCGCACCTTGAACTGCGCAATCGACTTCTTTGCCTTGGTGACCACCGGCTTCTGGCCCGTGATCTGGGTGACTTCGGTTACCGCCGGGTCGATGAGCTTCGCGTTCTGCGTCGCCTCGCCCACGCCCATGTTCAAAATGATCTTGTCTAGCTTGGGAGCCGCCATCGGGTTCTTCAGGCTGAACTCCTTCATCAGCGCCGGCAAGACTTCCTTGACGTAGCGCTCGCGCAGACGCGCGGTCGCGCGATTCGTCGCCTTGGGCCGTGCCGGCTTCCCGCCGGACTGATCGCCCGCCGCTTCCACCTCCGGCTTCGCCTTCTTGCCTTGCGGCTTGCCCTGCCCGCCCGGTTGCTGGGCCTTTTGCTTCTTCTCGTCTGCCATTCTCTTCTTCTACCTTTCTCACGGTTTCGGCGTGAGTCGCAGCCGGTTCGTGAGGAAATCAATTTGAGCAGCTAGTTACTAGTAACTAGCCACTAGCTACTTCTCCAGCGCATTCCGGCAGCTCTGGCATACCCGCACATGGCGGTCGCCATGATACTCATGTCCTACGCGCACCGGACGGTTACAGGAGTTGCACATCAGCATCACATTGCTGATGGCGATCGCGCTCTCCTGCTCGGCGATACCGCCTTTAATGTTCTTCTGCGGGTTCGGCCGCACGTTCTTCTTCACCATCATCACGTGCTCAACCAGGACCTTGCCCTTATCAGGCATCACGCGGAGTACCCGGCCCTGCTTGCCCTTGTCTCGTCCGGTGATCACCCGCACCTGATCGTTGCGGCGAATGTCTACACTCTTCTGCATGGTTGTTCCTTCAGCAACTAGCAATTAGCCACTAGCAATTAGCCAAAACCCTTGCGTCCCTATCAGCTAGTTGCTAGTTGCTAGCTGCTAGTTGCTCCTACAGCACTTCCGGCGCCAGCGAAGCAATCTTCAGAAACTTCTTCTCGCGCAGTTCACGCGCCACCGGTCCGAAGACGCGCGTCCCCACCGGCTCGTGCACATCATTGATCAGCACGGCTGCGTTCTGGTCGAAGCGAATATACGTACCGTCGCGACGCCGATGCTCCTTGCGGGTACGCACAATTACGGCCTTCACTACCGTGCCCTTCTTGGCGGTGCCGTCCGGTGAAGCTTCCTTCACCGCGGCGGTAATCACGTCTCCCAATCCCGCAACCAGGCCGGTAGAGCCGCCCAGCGGCAGAATCATCTGCAGCTTACGGGCGCCGGAGTTATCGGCGACATCGAGCATGCTCCTCATCATCACTGCCATAATCTTGTCTCCCTCGTCCCGTCTCTCGCCGGTGCCCCGTTCTAGCCTGCTTTTGGCTAGGGCGGCATCGTGCCGGGGCGTCCCGTTCTATCCCTGCTCTTGAGTCAGGGCGGGTACAGCTTCCACCGGAGCTACCTGCGCCGCGCGCTGCACAATCTCCTTCAGCTGCCACCGCTTCAGCTTCGACAGCGGACGCGTCTCTTCAATCTTTACGAAGTCGCCCAGGTGCGCCGTGCCCTGCTCGTCATGCGCGTAGAATTTCTTGCTCCGCGTTACCACCCGCTTGTAGAACGGATGCGCCCTTTGCCGCCGCACTTCGATCACGATGGTCTTGGCCATCTTGGTGGAGACCACCTTGCCAATCAGGATCTTGCGCCGGCCCGCAGCCTTTGCGTTACTGGTTGTTGTTTCGGCCATGGATTATTTTTTCTCCGTCGCAGCCGTCTTCTTGGCCGCCTTCTTCGCCGTCTTCGCCGCGGGTGCCGGTGCGCTGGCTACCGCCGCTCTCGGAGCCGATGCCCCGTTGCCGCTGGCGATCTGCTTCTCGCGCGTCACCGTCTTCACCCGCGCAATGTCCTTCTTCAGCTCGCGGATCTTCTTCAGGCTCTCGGTCTGCCCCATTTTGAGCTGAAACTTCATCTTGAAGAGCTGGTCCGACAGCTCGCGCTGCTGATGCTCCAGCTCAATCCCGGTCAGGTTACGAATCTTGTCTACATTCATCGTGAAATCCAGTTGTCGGTTGTCAGTTTTCGGTTGTCAGTTTTCACTACCCATCCCAACGCTACTTCTCATCTACGCCAATCACCGGTGTCTCGTACGTTCCTAACTGAGAACTGACAACCGGCAACTGACAACTGCTCTTTAGTGCACGCCTTCGCGCTGCACGAACTTCGTCCGCAGGGGCAGCTTGTGCGACGCCAGCCGCATTGCCTCGGCTGCATCGGCCACCGGCACCCCTTCCATCTCGAAGAGGATCTTGCCCGGCCGCACCACCGCGACCCAGTGGTCCGGTGCGCCTTTGCCTTTGCCCATACGGGTTTCAGCCGGCTTCTTGGTGACTGGCTTATCGGGAAACAACCGGATCCAGATCTTGCCGCCGCGCTTGATGAAGCGCGTCATAGCCACACGGCTGGCTTCAATCTGGCGATCGGTGATCCATCCCGGCTCCAGGACCTTCAATCCGTAGTCGCCGAATGACAGCTCGCCGCCGCGCCACGCCTTGCCGCACATGCGGCCGCGTTGCTGCTTGCGATACTTCACTTTCTTTGGCATCAACATAATAAGTTTCCAGTTGTCAGTTCTCAGTTACCAACGTCGGTCGCCGTCTTTCTGACAACTGACAACCGGCAACTGACAACTGCTTCTAAAACGCTCCCGACTGTACGCCCTGCGGTTCGCGGCGCTTCTCCTTGAAGATCTCGCCCTTGTACACCCAGCACTTCACGCCAATGACGCCGTACGTTGTCCTGGCCTCGGTGAAGCCGTAGTCGATGTCGGCGCGCAGCGTATGCAGCGGCAGCCGCCCCTGCAGATACCACTCCGACCGCGCGATTTCGTTGCCGTTCAGGCGGCCGCTGACCCGCACCTTGATTCCCTTGCAGCCAAAGCGCAGCGCCGAATCCACAGCCTTACGCATGGCGC
>JBEKTC010000457.1:0-5274 GCA_049516475.1 Candidatus Korobacteraceae bacterium
GGACGAACCTCTTGTGTTCCAGCTGTCATGCCAATGGCACGGCTGGGTAGCGAAGTTCGGTTGTGATAAACGCTGAATGCATATAAGCGTGAAGCACTCCTCAAGATGAGATCTCCCAACCCAAAAGGGTAAAGAAGGGCACATGAAGACCACGTGTTTGATAGGCTGGATGTGAAAGTGCAGTAATGCATGAAGCTTACCAGTACTAATCGCCCGTTCGGCTTGACCATAAAATTTACTTGGCTACACGTGTTACCCCATCTCGCGCAGAAACTGGTGCGCTATGGGAAACCCCGTGCACGTTGAAGAACTTGTCAGCGTGCGGAGCTCGACGGAGCTCCAGCCTTAAATTTTCAGTACTCGCTTTGAAAGTCCTGATGCTATTCAGTTGTGAGAGATCGCCCGTTGGGGTGATTGGGTAGTGCGGCGCTTTAGCGCCGCGTTCCTGGTACACCCAAGAATTCTGGGCTTTAGCCCAGGAGAAAGCGGACAGTTCTTTGAAGATTGGCGCTCGAGGTCCTGCGTGCACCCCACGCCTGGGATCGAGCTGCGGTGAAGTATTCCGCACGCGCCTGCGAAGCCGGTGATCTTACCGCGGGGGAAACACCCGTTCCCATCCCGAACACGGAAGTTAAGCCCCGCAGGGCCGATTGTACTGCACGCGAAAGTGTGTGGGAGAGTAGGTCGTCGCCGACATAAATAACGGCCTCACGTGAATAACGTGGGGCCGTTTCCGTTTGTACCTTCAGCGGCAATAATACCCGTATTCCGCATCATGCGTGGGCGCGGTGGTGGTGTCTTAAAGCCCGCAGGCGCTCCGCGTCGATCGTGCCGCCGACAAAGAAGACTGCTACCGCTGCGCTGGCGATGGCCAACAAGCCATCGACCAGAAATGCAATGTGAATTCCCGCCGGCATCGATGTTGCGGAGACGACAATGGCGGTATTGAATCCTACACCGATGGAGCCACCCGCAATCTGGAACATATAGACAATTGCGCCGGCCAGGCTGGCCTGTGACGGATCGAGCGCGGTAATCGCCGCCGTCGTGATCGACGAATAGAACAATCCAACGCCGATGCCGAGTACGATCATTCCGAAGATGAGTTGGTCATAGGTTGTGTTGCCTGAGATCCGGGAAAGAAGAATCATGCCTGCGCCAAGAAGCAACGCGCCAAGGGTTACGATGAGCTTAGGCCCGAGAAGCTGGTAAAGTCGTCCGGCGATGAACGAGGTCACCATGAATGTCCCCATCATGGGCAGCAGCCCGGCGCCTGAGCCGATCGCACTGAAGCCGAGACTCTTGGACATAAACTGCGGCAGGTAAAGCAGCGCGGCGAAGAAGATGGCCGAGGCCAACAATGTGGCGATGCTGGCTGCGACGAATCCCCGGTTTTGCAGAACAGTTTCGGGAACCAGGGCGCTGTCGCCGGCCCGACGCTCGATCAATAAGAACGCGGCCAACGCCACACCCGCCAGTACGAACAAGAAAATGATTAACGGAGCGGTCCAGCCGAGGTCGAGGGCCCAATCGAGCGCCAGCAGGAGAGCCAGCAGTCCGAGGGAAAGCGCCGCCGTCCCGCGATAATCAATTCCGCCGTGGTGGTCAACGGGCGCGTCGTGCGCCACCACCAGCAACGTGATGAGGACCGCCGCTGCGGCGACCGGCAGATTGACGAAGAAGATCCATCGCCATCCGACGGTGTCGGTCAGCAGGCCACCCAACAAGGGACCAACCGCGTTGCCGAATCCGGCCGCGCCCAGAATCACGCCGCCCGCGAGTCCGGCCTTGGCTCTAGGCAACAGGCCATAGGTCATGCCAAGGATGGCGGGCCACATCATCGCGCCGCCGATCCCCATGAGGAAGCGGCAGGCGAGCAGTACCCAGACATTCGGCGCAAATCCGCCGATCAGGGAGAAGCCCGCGAAGAATGCCGCCCCGGCGAAGAAGATGCGTCGGCGGCCGAACATGTCGGCCAGCCGCCCTCCGGTAACGATGAGAACGCCGAATACCATGGCGTAGCCGTTGATGACCCACTGCACCGTGGTGACGTTGGTATGGAGAGTACTCTCGATGGCGGGAAGCGCAACCGAGAGCGCGGTGAAGTCGTTGGCAACTACCAGAACGGCGACCCCCATGGCAATCATGCCAAGCATCGTCGCCTTACTGAGGTGGTCTTCTGTTGCGGCCATCCGTACCCCTTGGTGTGCCCGCAGAGTTTCGCACAAAAGCGGTAGCAAAGCGAAGTTCATTGTCACGGAGGCAACTTGGGTGTCGGTGCCCGGCTCGGTTTGCGCGAACGCGGTTCTCCCGGGATTTCGATTCCGAACTCTTTGCGGATTCGACTCGGAGTGCCCACCCTTATCCGCAACGGCTCCGGACAGGGTGGGAGTGATGCGGGAGGCAATGCCTCGCAAACCAATCTTCTTCTACTTTGCGGCGCCGGCGAGGGTATAGGTGCCGCTGCACGAGTAGTCCGTACCGCCGTCGGAGCTGCCGGTAAGCTTGCAGGTGCCCGACCCTTTGATACTTTTCATCTTTCCGGTACCGCCGCTGATCTGGTACTTGTTGGTGGCTGATTGAAAGGCGCCATCTTTCATGGTCCCCACGGATTGGTAGTCGTAGAAAACCTTGTCGCCATTAGCGAAGGATTCTACATAGACTCCCCAGTTTCTGAAGTGGGTTCCCGTAACCTCTGCATGCTCGGTAAAAGTACCATCTTTGCCCGCCACTCCACCGACATCGCCGACCGCGGTGCACTTTCCCTGAGACAGCGTGAAGGTACGGCCCTGCGGGTCGCCGGCAGGAAGGCTGTGCATAACGTCAGGTTTGCCACACTTGCCGGACATCGTAGTTTTGGTTTGCGCCGAGGCCATCGCAACCGCCAAGGCAACGAACATACAGACACACAGTGTCCTATGGTTCATTCGTAAAACCTCCTTGTAATTGAGTTGGCCGCATTGTACGCCCATCAGTCCGGTTCACAAACAGTGAAATGACTTTGAACTGGGGGAGCGTGGCCTCGCGGTATGCCGGTTTCAAGCTGCCGGAGTTTTCTTCTTGCGCTTTATGATTACCACGTAGCAGACGGCGTAAACCACATACGCCGACCCGAGCACGACGAAGAAAATCCTCTGGCTCAAAGTGATGGCGAAGACGACGAGCGACAAAGCCAACATCCACATGAAAGCCTCGCCCAGAAAGCCGTCCTTCCAGTTTGGGGTTGCTCCGCCGGATGGCAACCGTGGCCGTATTGCGGGAAGCAGTCGCGGGACCGCTGCGCAGTAGGCACGATAGCTGTCGCCTTGGGTCGCGGAAATCGCGGCTTCCTCGCGCAGGATCAGACGATAGTCGAACGCGAATATCCCAAGCACAAGGATGAAGAAGCCGATGCGGCTCGCCATCAAGCCAAAGCCAATGGCCAGCAGAATGTTGCCGAAGTAGAGCGGGTTGCGCAGATAGCGATAGGGGCCGTCGGCGACGAGACGCGTAGTGTGCAAGCGCATGTCGACCATGACTTCAGGATTGAGGTAGGCCGTTCCCCATGTCCGGACAGCTGCATTCGCGATGCAGAAGAGCGCAGCGACGGCAAAGATCGCGTGATACTCCCAGTCGGGCGCAGGCGCGCCGCGCAGTCGGGCAATCCAGTCCACCAGGGCCGCGCCGGCGTTCTGGTGATCGACGGAGTAGCTGAAGAACGCGATGCCGAATATCGCGCCGAAAATCCAGAAGCGGAATTTGAACTCAAAGTCGCTGGCTGCCAGCATCGTGCCTCCTGCCGCCGGATGCTCGACGGGGCGTGAAGATCATACGCCCAGACGCGTACCGTGCGTATCCCTCGAAACGATGCCGCATTGTGTAAGCACGCGACTGCACTTTCGAACAGGGCAGAACAGCCTTTGCCCCCTGTCCTGAATTGCGGCCACAGGCCAGTAGCCGTAAGGAGCGCAAAGTTCTACTGTGAATTCAGCTGAGAAGTAGCCATGGGCAGTGCAGCAATGACGGGTGACTCGGAGCGCCGCAAGTAGGCGGCGCTGCGAGAACAAAAGTTCAGTTACCAGTCTTCTGGTAGCTGACATGGGGCTGGCGGGCTTAAAAGGGGGAGTCCGCTGGCCCTTTTGTATCAAGAGAAGGATTCGATGGCAGCGACTTTCATCGCAGCACGCTCACGAAACGCGGCTCGGTTCTCTATTGGTAACGCAGGCTCTCGATAGGGTCGAAGTGCGCGGCGCGCGCGGCCGGGGCCGTTCCGAACAAAACGCCAACCAGGCTGGAGACCAGCACCGCAATGATCACCGACCATCCCGAGATAGGGACGCGGTAGTTGGTGATGAAGCGGACCGAGAGCGGCAGCGCCAGGCCGAGAACAATTCCAACGATGCCGCCGGCCAGCGAGATGAGGATCGCTTCCACCATAAATTGAGCGCGTATCTCGGAATTGGTGGCGCCTACGGCCTTGCGAACGCCGATCTCGCGGATGCGCGCGTTCACCGTGGCCAGCATGATGTTCATGATGCCGACTCCGCTCACAATCAGGGTGAGCACCGAGATCAGCAGCAGAACTTCAGTCAGCGTGTCCGCGGTCTTGGCGGCCACTTGCAGCAGTTGGGTCAAATTGTCGACCCGGTAAACCGATTCCGCCCGATGCCGCGACTGCAAGACGTCATGGATTTCCTGCGTTGCGCGAGGTACCTCAGCGGAGTCGGACACCGAAAAGAAAAGCTGCTTTACCTCGTCGCTGTTGGTGAAGTAGCGCGCCACGGTGTTAGGAACGAGGATGGTGTCGTCGGAGATTTCGGACTGGCCGAAGGTATCCACACGCTCACGAAAGGTCCCAATCACGGTGAAGGGAAGTCCGTTGAGCTTGACCTCCTGGCCCACCGCGGAGTCCCCCGAGCCAAGTGCGTCGGCCAGCTTCTGGGTTATGACCGCGACTTTATTGCGCGCCGAGGTGTCGCCGTCATCGAAGAACCGGCCTGAGAGGATCTGCAAATTGCGCACGTTGAGATACTGGCGTGAGACGCCGAGCACAATGACCTCGCGCTCCTTGCCGCCGGGCACTGCGATGCGATCGTGAAACTCGATCATGGGCGAGGCGTTGCTGATGCCGGGAACCCGCTGGCGCACGGCATTCAAGTCGTCGAGGGTGAGGAAGTCGCTGGAGGCGTCGCGGCCATAGATGCCGCCTCCGGCGTATTCCGCAATCATCATGTTGGAGCCGATGTTTTGAATTTGCTGCAGCAGGTACTGCTTGCCCGTCAGCCCGATGGTGAC
>JBEKTC010000458.1:0-8909 GCA_049516475.1 Candidatus Korobacteraceae bacterium
TGGGTTTGCTCCGGGTCGGATGCCTGCAACTGGCACAGTTGTGTGAACCCTCGCATGTCGGCAAACATCACGGTCAGCTGTTCGCGCTCGGCCGGCTTCTCCAGCCGTTGCACCAGGTCATCGGCAGAATCACGCGAGTAAAGGCCCATTTGCGCCGTCAGCTTGCGGACGAGCCGCGAATGATTGATGGCTGTGGCCGCCAACTCGCCCAAGCGCAGCAGCAGGGTGGCGTCGTGCTCTTCATAAGCAGCCGGCTGACCCACAGCGCCGGTCTTGTTCAGCACTTGCAGCACTCCAATGCTCTTGTCGCCAATCAGCAAGGGAACGGAAATGATGCATTTCGACCTGTTTCCAGTTTGCTGGTCCACGCCTTTGTAGTGTTCCGGGTCAGCCCCGGCAGCGCTCTCGAAGTTGATTTCCCTGGTGGTAAATGCCCGTCCGGCGTTGCTCTCCATGGGAACCCGCTGGCTGGACGGCTCGCCCCATTTCTGCATCAGCTCCGGACCCTTGGCGCCAAAGGCAGCGGCGAAGTAGAGTCCCTGGTGCACGGGATCGTAGAGCAGCACAGAGCCGTCGGGGGAACCGGTCGCCCCGCAGGCCTTTTGCAGTATGGTTCGCACCAGCAGCTCCTGATCGGATTGCATCGCCAGTTCCCCCGCGATTTCCAGCAATCCCTGTAGCTCTTCCCGCGAAAGTTCGCTCTCATTAGCCATAGTTTGGAAAGTATACGCCTCGAAGAGGCGGCGCAATTAGAGGGTAGTTTCATACCTTGCACGTACTCTTGCCGGGTAACGGACGCCGTTTCCGTCAGTTGGCGCCGATGAAATCGCGTTCAGCGTCGACCTCGGGATCGATCCTGTCTTACTGGAAGAATTGAGCGTGCAGTTCGCATGTTATATTCCTTTCGTTTAAGGTCAAGGTCTTAGGAATCGCTGGATCAGTGTATGGCGTCGGGCGCGGGGGAGCTAAAACGGAAATTCCCAATGAATGCAACCGATATCACGCTCAGGTGGCCGGTGCTGGCCAGCGTCGGGGTGGTTGCTGGAGCGGCCATTGCTGCCGTGGATAATTTCGCATTCGGCGGCGAGGTCAGCCCGATCCTCATCGTCGTTATGCTGCTGGCAGCGACGGGCATTACCGGGCTTGTGTGGGACCGGCGCGGATGGGTCGCGGCGGCCGCCGCGTGGATATGTGTGCCGTTGGCCCACCTCATCAAGCACGTGCTCGGCCTGCCGGACACCATGCAACCGAATACCTAGACTACGATCCTCAGGCTGGCCGCCTTCTCTCTTGCCGTCGCAACCATCGGCACTGGGTGCGGGATATTGCTGCGCAGGCTCACGGCAGTTGCCGCGAAACGCGGTCGTTAACGCTCCTAAGTCTTCCCAATCGTTCCGTTGAAGTGGAATGGCGCCGAATCTTAGATGTTCCGGAAATGACCGGGCGCTTTCAAGGAACTTCGACAATAATGAGATGCCTTGTTCGACGATCGTCTGTAGTTCATAAGAAATTGCGCCGCTTTATATAGCCAAAGTATCGTCGACTGCAGTCGCGGATGCTACCGCAATTTCGGCGAAAGTGTCACCCATCAGCCAGCGCCGGACGATAACGAAGAAGGAATCGCGCACGCCGGCAAGATCAGCCTGAGGTTCGAGGCGATAAGCTTTGCGAGTGTCGTCAATCAAATATCCGTGATCCCATGCCCAGTTCAGAATTGTCAAACCCTTGAATTGTCCTTCTGCGCGCCAGCTCACATACTTCGTGGCTGTTCAATATCGTTCCATCTCGGGTAATGGAGATTGGGTCGAGCTTCGACGGATTCCAGCTTGCGGCAATCGCTGAGAGCCGAGCCATCGACATAGGCCCGTAGCGTTAGCGGTTTTGCGGTAACTTACGATAGATTGACTATGGCGGGTTTGTGCGTCGTTCTTGCGGCGTTCGTTGCAGCACCTTCCCGTGCTTGCAGCAGCGGGTGCAGGGATCCATCCGCGGGATCGAAATTCCTTGCGGGCGAGGTTCTCATTCGCAGATCTCGACCTCCGGTTCGGGCAACCGGAAGTCACCGCAAGCCAGTGATTTCATGGCAACGCGTGGGTATATTGCCCACTCATTGTCCAACAACAATCCAAAATTGGCACGGTTTGGAGATGAACGAATTCAATCTAAACGACACAGCACCTATTGAGCCGGGGTCCGCACCGCGGCGGCGGAGGCTTGCGGCAGGGGGAGTCTTCGCCGGCCTGCTTGTGCTTCCGCTCTTCTACGTGGCACTGCACTACAAGCCAGATGCAACCAACACTGCGGTGCCCCTGCAATCAGCGGACGCCGCTGCGCCAAATGATATTCCGGCGCTTGAAGCCGCGGCTGCAGCCAGACCGAGCGCTGAGAACCGGATCCACCTTTCGCAGGCGTACATCGAAGCGGGCATGCCCGACCGCGCGTTGCCGGTTCTGCAAAGCATCGTTGCGGAGGACAAGGGCAATGCACCTGCCTGGAACAACATCTGCGTTGCCGACACGATGCTGAAGGATTACAAGAACGGCATTGCCGCCTGTATGCAGGCGATCTCCATCCAACCCAACTTTCAACTGGCGAAGAACAATCTGAAATGGGCAAGCGATGAGCGGAGCAAGCTCGCAGCCGATCTTGCGGCTAGAGCTCAGGCGGCTCCAGCTACACGCGATGCGCGTTTCTATCTCGATGAAGGCCTGGATCAGCTTTACCTCGGCGCATACGATCCGGCGATCGAGTCATGGCGCCGCACGCTGGAGCTTGATCCGAAGAACGCTGTCGCCGCCAACAACATCGGCACGGCGTACATGATGAAGCTTCAGTACGAGGAAGCGACAACGTGGTTTAAGCGAGCACTGGCGCTGGACCCGACGATGCAGCTTGCAAAGAACAATCTTGCGTGGGCCGAGCAGGAAAAGGCCCGCCACCCAACGCACTGATAAACTCTGCGTCAGTCTTCGGACGGGAATGCATGCGTCTTAAAGGCTCCCCGCAGAATGCCGGGAACGCCTTGTGCTGCGAACTCGGCCGCGAGTTTCCCCACCAGAATGCAGAAGATCAGCGCCGCCGGAACGACGCGGTCCACTCGGATTAAAGTTTGTACAAATTGCGATGTGGCGTCACCGGCGTTCACGAAGATGAAGAGGCTCGGGAGCCACACGATGAGTCCAAGCGCGCAGATGATTCCGTCCGCGATGGTCTGGCGCTCGCGCATGAGGAGCACGGCCACCACGGGGAAGACCATAGTATAGTGGTACTCCCACACCAGCCCGTAGGTGACGAAGAGCATCATAGTCGCGGCCATCAAAACGGTTGCGGCAGCCTCCAGCCGCTTGCGATTATCGTCAATCAGCATCACGAGCAGCGACATTTCGAGTACGAGGATTCCCGGCGCGCGGAACCAGGCCTCTGCCGTGTGCTGCTGCAGAGCCATATCGAGAAACGCTGACAGCGAGTACACATCCACGTGCAGCATCCGGTAGTCCGACAGGCCCATCATTGCCAGCCAGTGGACGCTGTTGTCCTTCATCGGTGGCGTGACCACGAAGTTGTTGGTGTAGATGTTCATCGTCTGCCGGACGGTCTCAGGGTGGGTTGCTAGATCGGCGCGCTGCTTCCAGCTCATCGCATCGGGATTCAAGAACGGCAGCACGAGAAACGCGAGCGACACAACCGCATAGACGGCGATTGCTCTCACGGCTGCTTTGCGCGTCTGCTTCAGCATTAGCAGAAGCGGCAGCATGGCGAGCACAACGGGCTTTGAAAACAGCGACAGCAAGAGTCCGGCTAGCAGCATCCAATCGCTGCGCCGTGTTGCGCCCTCTTCGCGAATCGTTTCCACAGCAGCAAGTATCAGCGCCACCGCGAGCACCACAACTGCCTGCACGTTGCCCACGTATAACATGATGAACGCCGGGAAACTGCCCATCATCAGCAGTGTAACCAGCGCCTTGCGGACGGGGTCTGAACCGCAACGCGCGATCACCCACGCGGCTACGCCCATCAACGCAAGAGAAAGTACAGTCCAGGTGCAGTAGGCCGTCCACGGCGCCATAGCGCCAAACCAAAGACCGAGGAGGATGGAGGAGGCCGGATGATAGAGAAACCATGTGGCGTAGGGCCCGTACATGGGGGCGCCAAAAGTGTCGAAGATACTGCGGCCCGCGAGCAGGTTGCGGAAAGACTTCTCCACTGGAAAGAAGTCAATGCCCTGCACGTGCGCGTACATGGTGTCATAGAAGAAGCCTTTCAGAAATCCGAACCGCAATGAGAGCAGCAAAAAGGCGCACCATATCGCCGTGGCTGTGTATATTGCGACAGCTATCTTCTTCCGCTTTTCCATATCCAGGACTTAGGACTACTCCTCTGCCTTACGAAAAACAAATGTTCTCTCCACGGAACAGCTAGCGAGGCTGAGCAGCATGTCCACTATAAGCTTCGCCACATAGACTTCCCAACCCAGATAGCCCGTCAGGGCGCGGTTGCTAGGCGAGTTTTCGCTCGCGATGTGCCCGGAGGCCTTCACCCGTCTCCTAAAAGTTTTATTAAATTCTCTTGACAAACCGTAAATTGGGCGGATAATTGCCTCACTTTCCAAGTAAACCCTTCGTCCTCCGTTGTAATCGCGATCGGGCACGATTGAGGCACTCTCGGGAAGAAAGTATCCGAGTAGTTCGGCCACGTTTCACGCGTATAGGTTCCCAAAGTTTTAGGTGTTGGGCCCTAGTCTCCCGATTTCAGAAAGTCACTGTCCTTTATCGCACTGGTGGGGTGTCATGCCACGACGTCTCCGGGGCATTCTGGCCGCAGCAGCAATCTGCCTGTTTTCCCCGCTAGCTTTTGCACAATCGGCTCCGCCGGCCGGCGATACCTACGCCACCCAAGGAGATCCAACTCAGAATTATGGCTCGGTACCCACGCTGAGCGTGCAGGCGACGCCGGTTTCAAACTCCTACATCCAATTCAATCTGGCGACGTTGGCCAATGGGAGTATGCCCCCTGGAGTGACCGTCACCAAGGCCACGCTGCGCCTGTACGTGGACGCGGTGCCCGAGGTTGGCTCGTTCGATGTGTACCAAGTCGACAGCTCCTGGAGTGAGGGCACGCTGACTTGGAACAATCAGCCCCTGTTGGGAGGGTCAGCAACCGGTAATAATCCCATCAACGTGACTGCATCGAGCCTGAACCAGTTTGTGCTGATCGACATTACTAGCCTGGTGCAGAGCTGGGTGAACGGGAGCGTGCCGAACTACGGTATCGCGCTAGTGCCAGAACCGCCGCTGACTGGAGTTTTCTCTTTCGACAGCAAGGAGAACCCCCAGACCAGCCACGAGCCCGAGCTTGAGATCGAGCTGAATGGCTTCGACTTCATGGGTGCGTGGAACCCCGGCACTCAATACAGCCCCAATGACGTAGTGACCTACAACGGCTCTACCTACATTGCCATCCTCCCCAGTCAGGGTAAAGCGCCCGACCAGAACCCGAACGACTGGAGTCTGATGGCGGCGCAGGGATCACCCGGGATGGAGGGACCAACGGGTGCCACGGGAGCAACCGGAGCGCAAGGCTCAACTGGTGCAACGGGCGCAACCGGAGCACAAGGCTCGACTGGTGCAACGGGAGCAACTGGAGCGCAAGGCTCAACTGGTGCAACGGGGGCAACTGGAGCACAAGGCTCAACGGGTGCCACGGGAACAACGGGGGCCACCGGAGCGCAAGGCTCAACTGGTGCAACGGGCGCAACCGGAGCGCAAGGCTCGACTGGTGCAACGGGCGCAACCGGAGCACAAGGCTCAACTGGTGCAACGGGGGCAACGGGAGCGCAAGGCTCAACTGGTGCCACGGGAGCAACGGGCGCAACCGGAGCACAAGGCTCGACTGGTGCCACGGGAACAACGGGCGCAACCGGAGCGCAAGGCTCAACTGGTGCCACGGGTGCAACTGGAGCACAAGGCTCGACTGGTGCAACGGGCGCAACGGGAACGCAAGGCTCAACTGGTGCCACGGGTGCCACCGGAGCGCAAGGCTCGACCGGGGCCACGGGAACAACGGGCGCAACCGGAGCGCAAGGCTCGACTGGTGCAACGGGAACAACGGGGGCCACCGGAGCGCAAGGCTCAACTGGTGCAACGGGCGCAACCGGAGCGCAAGGCTCGACTGGTGCAACGGGCGCAACCGGAGCACAAGGCTCGACTGGTGCGACGGGAGCCACGGGAGCACAAGGCTCAACTGGTGCAACGGGGGCAACGGGAGCGCAAGGCTCGACTGGTGTAACGGGAGCCACGGGAGCAACTGGAGCACAGGGCTCAACGGGAGCAACTGGTGCCACTGGAGCACAAGGCTCAACTGGTGCCACGGGAGCCACGGGAACGCAAGGCTCAACCGGTGCAACGGGAGCAACTGGAGCGCAAGGCTCGACTGGTGCCACGGGCGCAACGGGAGCACAAGGCTCGACTGGTGCCACGGGAGCAACCGGAGCGCAAGGCTCGACTGGTGCCACGGGAACAACGGGCGCCACCGGAGCGCAAGGCTCAACTGGTGCCACGGGGGCAACTGGAGCACAAGGCTCAACTGGTGCCACGGGAGCCACGGGAGCGCAAGGCTCAA
This sequence comes from Candidatus Korobacteraceae bacterium, assembly GCA_049516475.1. Lineage (GTDB taxonomy): Bacteria > Acidobacteriota > Terriglobia > Terriglobales > Acidobacteriaceae > Bog-257. Next base: position 6,619 of record JBEKTC010000458.1, read on the forward strand.
CTGGTGCAACGGGAGCAACGGGAACGCAAGGCTCGACTGGTGCGACGGGAGCGACGGGGGCAACCGGAGCACAAGGCTCAACCGGTGCCACGGGAGCAACGGGTGCAACCGGAGCGCAAGGCTCAACTGGTGCGACGGGAGCCACTGGAGCACAAGGCTCAACTGGTGCGACGGGAGCAACTGGAGCGCAAGGCTCAACTGGGGCCACGGGAGCAACCGGAGCGCAAGGCTCGACTGGTGCCACGGGAGCAACCGGAGCGCAAGGCTCGACTGGTGCAACGGGAGCAACTGGAGCACAAGGCTCAACTGGTGCAACGGGAACAACGGGCGCAACCGGAGCGCAAGGCTCAACGGGTGCCACGGGTGCAACGGGAACGCAAGGCTCGACTGGTGCAACGGGCGCAACCGGAGCGCAAGGCTCAACTGGTGCCACGGGCGCAACTGGAGCACAAGGCTCGACTGGTGCAACGGGTGCAACCGGAGCGCAAGGCTCAACCGGTGCGACGGGTGCAACTGGAGCACAAGGCTCAACTGGTGCCACGGGCGCAACCGGAGCGCAAGGCTCGACTGGTGCCACGGGTGCAACCGGAGCACAAGGCTCGACCGGGGCCACGGGCGCAACTGGAGCACAAGGCTCGACTGGTGCAACTGGTGCCACTGGAGCGCAAGGCTCGACCGGGGCCACGGGCGCAACCGGAGCGCAAGGCTCGACGGGTGCAACGGGAGCCACGGGAGCACAAGGCTCAACTGGTGCCACGGGAGCCACGGGAGCACAAGGCTCGACTGGTGCCACGGGAGCAACGGGAGCGCGAGGCTCGACTGGTGCAACGGGAGCAACGGGAGCACAAGGCTCAACCGGTGCGACGGGAGCCACGGGCGCAACCGGAGCGCGAGGCTCGACTGGTGCCACGGGTGCAACGGGAGCGCAAGGCTCGACCGGGGCGACGGGAGCAACTGGAGCAAGGGGCTCAACTGGTGCGACGGGAGCAACGGGAGCAACCGGTCTGATGGGCGCGACCGGCGCGACCGGCCCGCAGGGCCCTGAGGGATGCGCGCAAATGCAGGCAGCGCTATTGCAGTGGTATCCCACGAAATACACTGTTGGAACCGCCCCTCTAGGCGTAGCGTTTGACGGAACCAATATCTGGGTGGCGAGTGAAAACACCAACCAAGTGATCAAGTTGGTGGCCTGTACTGGAGCTTACGTCGGTGCGTATACCGTTGGAGCTAACCCATATGGCGTAGCGTTTGACGGAACCAATATCTGGGTCACAAATCAGACCAACACCGTGACCAAGTTGCTGGCCAGCACTGGCGCGCTCGTCGGCACGTTTACCGTTGGATCCGGCCCGGAAGGCGTGGCCTTTGACGGAACGTATATCTGGGTGGCGAATGAGCAGAGCAACACCGTGACCAAGTTGCTGGCCAGCACTGGCGCGCACACCGGCACGTTTAACGTTGGACATGCCCCCTCCGGCGTGGCTTTCGATGGAACCAACATCTGGGTGGCAAATCAGTTCGACGGCACCGTCACGAAGCTATTGGCCATGACCGGCGTGACCGTCGGCACGTTTACCGTTGGACTCGTCCCCACAGACGTAGCGTTTGACGGAACCAATATCTGGGTCACAAATAATGGGAGCAACACCGTGACCAAGTTGCTGGCCAGCACTGGCGCGCTCAAAGGCACGTTTCCCGTTGGAACTGGTCCCTATGCCGTAGCGTTTGACGGAACCAATATCTGGGTCGCAAATAATGGGGGCGACAACGGCAACACCGTGACCAAGTTGCTGGCCAGTACCGGCGCGCTCGTCGGCACGTTTCCCGTTGGAACTGGTCCCTATGCCGTAGCGTTTGACGGAACCAATATATGGGTGACAGCTGCCGTCAGTAACAACGTGACCAAGATAAGCGCGACTCAGTAGGCATGGGCCGATCGCTGGCTGACGAACTAGAGACTACGTCCGGCCTGGTTGAGAGCAATAGCCCTCCCTGGGCGGGCATTTCCCGGCTGGGGGCTTCGTTATGGATGGATTGGCCTGCTCTGCGCATGCTGCTTCTGCTGGGTCGCGTAAGCCAGATTGTTACTGGCAATCTGCAGGTTGGGATTGAGCCTGAGCGCCTGCTGCGAGGCGCGGATGGCATCGTCCCACTGGCCCAGCGACTGGTAGCCGGCAGCAATATTGTTGTAGGCCTCGGCGTAGTCGGGCTTGAGCTGTAGCGCGTGGTTTGCGGCATCGATGCAATCGCGGTAGCGGCCTTCCTGGTGGTAAAACAGTGACAATTGGACC
>JBEKTC010000459.1:0-2916 GCA_049516475.1 Candidatus Korobacteraceae bacterium
CACGAGCGTGCGGCTTGATTGCCGTCCTGCGAGTAAGGCGGTCCAGCAATAAGCCCCAAGACTCCGCAGACAGCCGAGGTTTCTTCACGCTCGCCCGGAGATCCCAGCCTGAACACCCCTCCTCAGCGATCACCCAAAACCGGCCATTGAGTATCACCTGAAAACCGGCCAATGAGAGCGGCGTCCGGGACATTGATTCCCGCGGAGGCTTGTAGGCTCCGTGGGCATGGCCAATGTCTTGAACGAAGAGAAGAAACAACAAGTCTTAGCTCTGGGACGGCTGGGATGGTCGCTGCGGCGGATCCAGCAAACCACCAGGATCCGTCGCGAAACCGCCAGCGCATACCTGAAAGCGGCTGGGATTGCCGTGCGTCCGCCCAGTGGTTGGGGGCGGCGAGCGGCAAAACCGGCCAACCAGGTGATCACCGACTCGGGTGCGGCAAAACCGGCCATTCCGGTGATTTCCGATTCCCCCAACCCCAACCCCGAAAACCTTTCTAATAAGGGAAAAGCAAAAGCAACTTCAAAACCGGCCAACGAAGTGATCACCGACTCTGCGGTGATCGCCGACCTCAATCCATCCCAACGAGACGAAGTGGGCGCTCTTGCCCCGAAGACAGGACGGGGACAGGCTGCATCTCCGCAGCCCAGTCCGCGCGCCAGCGCTTGCGAGCCGTACCGGGAGGCCATCGAGTTGGGGCTCAGCCGAGGCCGGAATGCGCGGGCCATCTGGCAAGACCTGGTCTGCGAGTACGGCTTCGCCAGCAGCTACCAAAGCGTGCAGCGCTTTGTGCGGAAACGGCGCGGAAGTCAAACGCCCGAAGCCCGCGTGGTGATCGTCACCGCACCCGGGCAGGAGGCGCAAGTCGATTACGGCACCGGCCCCATGGTGCGCGATCCCGAGAGCCGCAAGTACCGGCGCACCCGGCTGTTCGTGATGACGCTGGGCTGCAGCCGCAAGTCGGTTCGTCTGCTGACCTTCCGCTCCAGTTCGCGCATCTGGGCCGAGTTGCACGAACGAGCCTTTCGCCGGCTGGGCGGCGCCACGCGCATCGTCGTGCACGATAATCTGCGTGAGGGCGTGCTCGTCCCCGACATTTACGATCCCGCTCTGAATCCCCTCTATCGCGATGTGCTGGCGCACTACGGCGCGGTAGCCATGCCTTGCCGTATCCAGGATCCGGACCGCAAAGGTAAGGTCGAATCCGGCGTCGGTCATGCCCAGAGAACACCGCTGAAAGGCTTGCGCTTCGAGAGTCTGGAAGAAGCCCAGGCCTACCTCGATCACTGGGAACAACGCTGGGCCGACACCCGCATCCACGGCACCACCAAACGGCAGGTGGCCGCCATGTTTGCCGAAGAGAAACCCACGTTGCTTCCGCTTCCGCTGGAGCCCTTCCGCTATTACCAGTACGGCGAACGCATCGTGCATCTGGACGGTTGTGTCGAGGTCGAAGCCGCTTACTATGGGGCACCGCCGGGCTGGATCGGGCGCCAAGTCCGGGTGCAATGGGATGACCTGTATGTTCGCCTGCTCGATCCCAAGACCGGGCAACTGCTGCGCGAACACCTGCGCCAGAAGCGAGGCTGGTATCGCATCCAGACCCAAGACCGCCCCAAGCGGACGCCACTGCGCACCTCGCAACTGCTGTGGCGGGCCGGTCGAGCCGGATTGCATATCGGCACGCTCTGCGACGCCATCCATCGTCAGGAAGGCGAAGTAGGTGTGCGCCGCATCCTGGGCGTTCTCTCCCTGGCCAAGAAGTACGGAACAGCGGCGGTCGATGAAGCCTGCGCCGCTGCGCTGGAGATGGGAGTGCAGGAATACCGCTTTGTCCGCCGCTATCTGGAGCGCCACCCGCAAGCCCCACTCAGTTTGCAGCAAGTGGATCCTTTGATTCGCGAGCTGGTGCAGTACCGCGACCTTATTGATTACAGAACCAAGGAGGTAGAGGAATGAATCTGATTGAACTCGATCGTGCTCTCAAACAACTTCGCCTGGGCGGAATGGCCGCCGTGCTGGAGACCCGCCTGCGCCAGGCCCAAGCCGAACCGCTCGCCCCCATCGACCTGCTCTCCTGTCTGGTCTCCGACGAACTGGCCCGGCGTGGCGAGCGCTTGCTGGAACGGCGGAAAAAGCAGGCGCAGTTCCGCGACTCCCAGAAGACCCTCGACAACTTCGACTTCGCTTTCAACAGGAAGATGAATCGCAGCCTGGTCTTCGATCTGGCTACTGCCGGCTTTATCGCGCGCCGCGAAGACGCCCTGTTTCTCGGTCCCCCCGGCACCGGCAAGAGCCACCTGGCTCAAGCCATCGGACACGCCGCCATCCAGCAGGGTTACCGCGTACTCTACCGCGAGACCCACAGCTTGCTCGATGAGCTGGCTGAAGCCACGCTCGACGGCACCCACAAAGAGCACATGGAGTTCCTGGTGACCGTGCCCCTGCTCATCATCGACGATCTGGGAATGCGCAAGCTGCCCCTCACCGCTGCCGAGGAACTGCTGGAGATCATCATGCGACGCTACGAGCGGGCCAGTACCATGCTGACCTCGAACCGACCAGTGGAAGACTGGGGCAAACTGCTCGGCGATGCGGCCGCCGTGAGCGCCATGCTCGACCGCCTACTACACCATGGGCATGTGCTCAAGTGCGGCCCGCGAAGCTGGCGCACGAAAACCGACTTGCCACCACAGGAGGCGGCAGGGTAGAACATTCTCAGTCCTGGACGGCCACTTCCGTTGGCCGGTTTTGAACTGATAACTGTTGGCCGCTTTTGAAGTGATCACCGAGGCGTACCCTTCGCGGAACCTACGTTGCTGTTGAGCCTTTCCATCTTGATCGTTACCTTGATGAGCAGATATTCCGCTTCAACAATCGTGCGACGAAAGACAACCCGTTGAACGATTCCGACC
>JBEKTC010000460.1:0-3300 GCA_049516475.1 Candidatus Korobacteraceae bacterium
AGCTCGGACTGGAAGCCCAGGCCGGTGCGCTTCTGCAGATGGCGCGCGCCGATGTTGGAGGTCATGATGATGATGGCGTTCTTGAAGTCCACCGTGTTGCCCAGACCATCGGTGAGCTGACCGTCCTCAAATACCTGCAACAAGATGTTGAACAGGTCAGGGTGGGCTTTCTCCACTTCGTCGAGCAGCACGACGGAGTAGGGCGCGCGCTTGACGCGCTCGGTAAGCTGGCCACCCTCTTCGTAGCCAACGTATCCCGGAGGCGAGCCGATGAGTTTGGAGACCGAATGCTTCTCCATGAACTCGGACATGTCGAAGCGGACAAGCGACTTCTCGCTGCCAAACATGAACTGCGCCAGGGTGCGCGCGACTTCGGTCTTCCCCACGCCCGTGGGGCCGAGGAAGAGAAACGAGCCGATAGGACGATTCGGACTCTTCAATCCGGCACGCGAGCGGCGGATGGCGCGAGCCAGCGCAGAGATAGCGCGGTCCTGCGAAATCACTCGCCGGTGCAACTCTTCTTCAATGCGGAGAAGCTTCTGGCTCTCTTCTTCCTTGATGGAGGCGATGGGGACGCCGGTCCACCGAGAGACCACGTCTTCGATGTCCTCGCGGCCTACAACGCCAGTGGAGGACTCATCGAGGTGATATTTTTCGCGCAGAGTACGCAGGTTCTCGCGCTCTTTGCGCTCCTCGTCGGAGTAGAAGCGGGCCTTCTCGAACTCGTGGTTCGCGATGGCGTTTTCCATGCGATGCACGATGAACTTGATCCGCTTCTGCACCTCGGTGATGTCCTCGGGCAGGGAAGTCTGGCGAAGCTTAACGCGGGCACCGGCTTCGTCGACGAGATCGATGGCCTTGTCCGGAAGGAAACGATCGGGCAAGTAACGGTTCGAGTGCGACACCGAGAACGTGATCGCATCGTCGGTGTAGCTGACGGCGTGGAACTTCTCGTAGCGCTCCTTGATGCCAAACAGGATCTTGACCGCGTCGGCTTCGTTCGGCGGAGGAACCTTCACCGCCTGGAAGCGGCGCTCCAGCGAGCGGTCTTTCTCAATCGACTTGCGATACTCACCAGGCGTGGTCGCGCCGATGCACTGGATTTCGCCGCGCGACAGAGCCGGCTTCAGGATGTTGGCGGCGTCGAGCGAGCCCTCGGCCGATCCAGCGCCGACCAGGGTGTGAAGCTCGTCAATAAAGATGATGGAGTTTTGCGACTCCATCAGTTCCTTCATGATGGTTTTCAGCCGCTCTTCGAACTGGCCACGATACTTGGTGCCGGCAACAATGAGGGAAAGATCGAGCGCGAGGATGCGCTTGTCGGCCAGAAACGATGGCACTTCGCCGTCGGCGATGCGCTGGGCGAGACCCTCGACGATGGCAGTCTTGCCAACACCCGGCTCGCCGATTAGGACCGGATTGTTCTTGGTGCGGCGGCACAGGATCTGGACCACGCGCTCCAGTTCGCTATCGCGACCGACCAGCGGATCGAGCTGGCCGTCCATCGCGGCCTGGGTGAGATCGCGAGAGAACTCGGACAGCAGCGACGACTCGCGCGAACGCTGCGAAGGCTGCGCCTTTTCCTGCGAAGTGCGCGCCAGTTCTTCGCGAATGGAGGAGAGACGCAAGCCCCGCTCGTGCAGAATTTCAGCCGCGAAGCACTTTTCTTCGCGTAAAAGGCCCAAAAGCAGGTGCTCGGTGCCGATGTGCTTGTGCGACAACCGTTCGGCTTCCTCAGCGGCGTACGCCAGCACACGCTTGCACTCGTTGCTGAGGGGCAGGTCCACGGAAGTGGAAACCTTTTCCCGAATGGTAGTGTGCCCCTCGATTTGTTTCCGGATCGACTCAACCGAGGCGTGGGACCGAAGGAACCGATTGGTAAGCGCTTTGTCCTCGCGCAGAAGACCAAGCAGCAGGTGCTCCGTTTCAATGTAAGGAGAACCAAACTGACTGGCTTCGTAACGTGCGAAGAAGATTACGCGCCTGGCCTTTTCCGTGTACCGTTCAAACATGGAACCTCTCCCAAAGAACGCGACTGGAATTTTTTCTCCTGCCGAGCTCTGTTACCTGACTCGTCGTGGCCGCCAGTCCCGAGATAAAGCTGGGACCGAAATTCAAACAAAATATGTGCCGCCCCTACAGGGCTCGAGTTCTTAGTGCAGCCCGCCCAGCGCTTACGCGCTGGGCTAATATTGTTCCGCCCTGCGGGCTGGATTCGCTGCGATCCAAACATCCCGCCAAACACCAGCTCAGCATGCAATTCCACACATCCACACCTAAGACCACTGCTATTACAACCCCGAATTGTTGCCCTACGTTGCCGCTACGCCGACAACGATTGCGGAGACACTTCGACTACCCGTCCCTTCTGCAGACGCAGAACGCGGTCGCACTGACGCGCAAACCCAAGATTGTGAGTAACGATGAGCGAGGTCAGACGATAGTCGCGATGTAGCCTGGCGATCAAATTAAAAACCGTTTCCGCTGTCCGGTTGTCGAGGTCACCTGTAGGCTCGTCCGCCATCAGGACCATGGGCCCGGTGATCAGCGCCCGGGCCAGCGCTACCCGCTGCTGCTCGCCACCAGACAACTCGCCGGACCGGTGAGTTGCACGGTCCTGTAAACCAACCTCCTGCAACCATTGCAGGGCTTGCTGCTCAGCCTCGCGCTTGCTCGTGCCCCGCATCAGCAAGGGCATGGCCACATTTTCCAGCGCGGTAAATTCGGGCAGCAAGTAATGAAACTGCCAGACGAATCCAAGCTCCCGGCCGCGGAATTCTGCTGCATCATCCTCGGAGAGGCTCCCCAACTGAACTTGGGCGAAGTATACGTCACCTTCAGAAGCACGATCAAGCGCTCCGAGTATATGAAGGAGGGTGCTTTTCCCGGTACCTGACTCGCCGACGATGGCCAGCATCTCCCCGGTTTGCACCTCCAATGACAGGTTCTCAAAGAGCACTAAATCCGAATTGCCGGAGCGGAAAACCTTCTTGAGGTTCTCCGCACGCAACAACGCGTCTTTTACAGTTTGATGCAGCTGCGCTCCGTAGCGACACAAATTCCGGCCAAGTGGTTGGAACCGCGCCCATTCTGGGACTAGGTACCAGCGATTGACCTAATAAGAATTAGATCATGTATGGAGCGGGAAGTCAGCGACTTTGCGACGGAAGGGGCAGGGAAAAGTGCGGCATGTTTAATTTTTTTGCAGAATGTCCCGCCCAAGCCAAGAGAGTGGAAGATTAGCAGGTCCCTCGACTCCGCTCCCACACCCCGCCAAGCGCCCTTCGGCTTTGCTCAGGG
>JBEKTC010000461.1:0-7826 GCA_049516475.1 Candidatus Korobacteraceae bacterium
GCCAACGGATTTATCGCCGCGGCTGCCGAGCCCGTCGCTTGGGTCTGCGGAATCCGTGCCCGAGCCGTTGCCAATTCAACCTGCTGATCGCCCAACTGCCCGCGCGAGTTCTCCAGTGACGCCGCCAACTCCAAATGAGCCGGTTTTGCAGGCGAAGAGGGTTCCGGGAAGCGAAACCGTCGGTTCCTTGACACCCGCGCGCCGCACGGTTGCCGAAACCGCTACGCCACGGGTGCAGAATGCTGGAAATGTGCCCGAGCTTGAGCCGACCGAAGCAGAGACGGGGCAGGCTGTAGAGTCTGCAAGTGCGCAAAGTCGTGAGACGAATGAGGGAGCAATACAGAGTCGAACCGGCCAAGAGGCTCGAACTGGCCGACGGACTCGATCTGCCGTAGGGCTGGGGCCGTTAAGCGCCAATGCGCCCGACTCGGGTTTAGTCGTTTCCTCTACGGTAAGAACTCCGGCTCTGCCGGAACAGATGAACGAGAGACCGGTCCGAGCCCCTTTCATTGCTTCTTCCAGGTCTGAGATCGAGCCTCGCATGCTTTCTTCGCAGGTTACTGAGCCGGCGCGCAGCGACGAGGCTCCAACCGGGCAATTTCAACCGAGGCATTCTCAACCGAGACTGGCGATGCCGATGACCGTTGAACCGGCCGGCCCGGGGGGAGTCTTTCAGGATGGCTCTCGACGCGAATCTGGCCTGGAAACTGAGGACGCGCCAGGCCGGCCATGGCCCGGAGAAGCGTTAACTCTGAAGCCGGACCTGAAGCCGGATCCGTCTATTCGCTTCGCGGCAGCCGCGAACCGGCCTGCCCCTCAAGCTCCCGCCAACGGTGCGCCGGAGCCCGAGATTCGAGTAACCATTGGACGGGTGGAAGTGCGCGCTGTGTTTCCGGAGCAGCCGGTGAAAAGCAGCGCGCCCCCGCGCTTCAGGCCCTCTGTGACTCTGGACGATTATTTGAGTCGAGGCAGCGGAGCGAAGCGATGAGCAACTATCTGGCCATCGCGACCGTCACGGGCGCTCTATATCAGGTACTCCACGATCCTGTGAAGTCTGCCGTGACGGGCGCCGTGGTCCGCTTCCGCCGGCCCGACCGGACGGACGACCAGGAGGGGAAGCCGCACGTGAACGTCTACCTTTACCAAGTGACGCCGAATGCGGCCTTCCGCAACATAGACTTGCCGACGCGCCGGGCCGACGGCACCCTGGTGAAGCAGCCCGTCGCGGCGCTCGATCTCCATTACCTGTTTACTTTTCATGGGAAAGACGACCAACTGGAGCCGCAACTGATGCTGGGCGCGGTGGCCGTTACGCTGGAGACGCAGCCGCTACTTTCGCCGCAGAACATTCAGTCGGCGACGGCAAATTTCAGCTTCCTCAACAAATCAGATCTTACGAATCAGGTGGAGCGTATCCGCTTTACTCCGACCGCGCTTACGCTCGAGGAGTTCTCGAAGCTATGGTCGGCGTTCTTTCAGGTGGAATACAGCTTGTCGGCCGCCTACCAGGCCTCGGTGGTTTTGATGAGCGATGAGACGCCGCCGCAGGAAGCTCTACCCGTGCAGCACAGAAAACTCCATGTGGCGCCGTTCACCCAGCCGACGATTACCCAGGTGATGCCCAAGGGAGGAGCAGCCGGACAGCCCATTCTGCCGACCAGCACGCTCGTGATCCAGGGCACACAACTGCTCGGCGACATCACGACGGTGCGGATCGGTGACACGACGGTGACGCCGCCGGTGGTGACCGAGAATGCAATCATCATGCCGGTGCCAGCCGGGGTGCAGGCGGGCGTGCTCGGCCTTCAGGTTGTCCAGCAACTGCAGCTCGGCCACCCGGCGGAGCCGCATCCGGGCTGGGAATCGAATGTGGTGGCGCTGGTGTTGCAGCCGGTCCTGAGCGGGCCATCCATTACCGGTACGACATTGAGTGTTGCCGTCAATCCCGACGTTCAGCCGGGCCAGCGGGTGACGCTCATACTCAACCAGATCCCAACCACTTCGCCGCCGACGCCAACCGCGTACTCCTTCGATCTTCCTCCGTTTACGGTTGCTACGGGTACGCTCGCCTGCGACGTCACCGGCGTAGCGAGCGGGGTCTATTTCATTCGGGCAAAGGTCGATGGAGCAGAGAGTCCTCTGGATCTGGCCAGTCCAGGTGGCGGACCTACGGTGACCGTGACATGACAAACGTCCCCGAACAGAGCTGGGAAGACTTCAACCGGGCCTACCTGATGGGGGCGCTGGACGATTTGCGCGAAGCGCTGCGCAAGCATCATGCGCCTGAACCCCGCGAAACGGGAGAAACCGGGGTTGGGGGAGAAGCCGAGACCGGCGAGGATGCTTACCCGGCCGAGGTCAGAATGGCCGGGGACGGCGGCCGTTCGGAGGATGCCCCTCCAGCGCTTGAAACGATCTGCGCGATCTTTGGCCTTTCGAGCTTCGAACGGATGATTTTGCTGATGTGTGCAGCGGTCGAGCTCGATTCGCGCTTTGCGGCCATCTATGAAGCGGCGAATAGAGGTCAGCGGCCGGCGCTGCCGACCTTCAGCCTGGCTTTGGCTGCGTTTGACGACGCGCACTGGAGCGCGATGCTGCCGGGAAGGCCTCTGCGCCATTGGCATCTGATTGAGGTGCTCTCCGGAGACGCGCTGACTACCAGCCCGCTGCGCATCGACGAGCGAATTCTCCACTATCTGACGGGGATGCGGAGCATGGACGAGAGGGTGCGAGGGGTTGTGGATGGGATGGGGCCTGCCCGCACTTTGACACCGTCGGAGCTGGCCGTGGCGAAGCGCATCGTCGACTGCGTGTCTCCCCGGAACCGGCAGGAATTGCGGCCCGTGATGCAGTTGTGCGGCGGCGAGCCGGAGAGCCGCCGGGCGGTTGCCGCGCAGGCTTGCGCGCTGGTGGGCTTAGGCCTGCATGTGCTGAATGTCCAGGCCATCCCCCGTGGGGTCGCGGAGGTCGACCTGTTCCTCCGGCTTTGGGAGCGCGAGACCGTTCTTCAACCGGATTGCCTGCTGCTGGAGTTCGACGACGGGCCGGTTCTGGACGCGGCAGGCGAATTTGCGGTCAAGCGGTTGATTGAAAAGCTGCGCAGCCCTCTGATGGTCTCGAACCGGGAACAGATAAAGCCGGTTGAACGAAAGATACTCACCTTCGATGTTCCTGAGGCGACCGCGAAAGAGCAGGTCGAGCTGTGGTACCGGGCGCTGGGCGCGGCGGCTCCGGTCCTCAACGGGGAAGTGGCGGCGATTGTCTCGCAGTTCAGCATGAGCGCGGACCGGATCGAGGCCGCAGTAGCCCAGATGCCGCGCGAGCTTTGGCAGGCGAATCTGGAGTCGCTGCCGGCCGATGGCGCCGATGGGGCAGCCGCTGAAGCTGCTCCGGCGCTAGCGCAGGCCTTGTGGGACGCCTGCCGGATGCAGTCGCGTCCGCGCCTGGAGGGATTGGCGCAACGGATCGAGCCAGCCGCGGCCTGGGACGATCTGGTGCTGCCGGAGAAACAGAAACAGCTGCTTTCGCAGGTCTCCCTGCATGTCCGGCATCGCACCAAGGTTTACAGGAGCTGGGGCTTTGCTTCGAAGGGCGGCCGTGGGCTGGGGATCAGCGCTCTTTTCGCCGGCCCCAGCGGCACCGGAAAGACGATGGCGGGCGAAGTGCTTGCCAATCAGTTGCGGCTTGACCTTTACCGCATCGATCTGAGCCAGACGATCAGCAAGTACATCGGGGAAACGGAGAAAAACCTGCGGCGCGTGTTCGATGCGGCCGAAGGGAGCGCCGCCATCCTGCTGTTCGACGAGGCCGACGCTCTGTTTGGAAAGCGCAGCGAGGTCAAAGACAGTCACGACCGGTACGCCAACATCGAGGTCAGCTACCTCTTGCAGCGCATGGAAGCTTATCGCGGCCTGGCCATCCTGACCACCAATCGCCGCGATGCGCTCGACACCGCGTTTCTGCGCCGCATTCGCTTTGTTATCGAATTTCCTTTCCCCGAGGCCCCGCAGCGGGCGGAGATCTGGGCGCGGGCATTTCCACGCCAGACCCCCACGGATGGGCTGCGCATCGACCGCCTGGCCCGCTTGAGCGCTGCCGGCGGCAATATTCAAAACATCGCCATGGGCGCGGCGTTTCTCGCCGCCGATGCCGGAGAACCGGTGCGCATGTCGCATCTACTCACGGCGGCGCGCACCGAGTTCACCAAGATCGAGCGTCCGCTCGCGGATTCGGAGGTCGCCGGATGGGTGTAGAGCTGCATATCGAAGAGCTCGTCCTGCGTGGCTTCGCGGCGCGCGACCGGCACCGCATCGCGGCCGCGGTGCAATCGGAACTGACCCGCCTGTTAAGCGCTGAAGGCAAGCAGAGCGCGCTTGCGAATCCTGTTGGCATCGCAAAACTGAATGGCGGCGCCTTCGAAATGAAACCAGGCTCCAAACGTCAGGAGGCAGGAACGCAGATAGCACGGGCCGTTTTCCGCAGCCTCAGCAACCATGCCGGCGCCTCTGCCGCTGCGACGGGTACGCGTCGTAGACAAGGGGGCGGCAAGCCATGAGCGCTCACGCTCCATCGGAGATGAAGCCGGCCGTCGCACCACCGGTGCAGACGCCCACCCCAGCGCCATTCGGAACTCTGCAGAGGAAGTGCGCGTGCGGGGGATCGGGAGGCTCATCCGGTTCATCCGGCTCATCCGGCTCTTCCGGTTCGTCGGGTGACTGCTCCGAGTGCAAGAAAAAGAAAACCCTGCAGCGCCGGGCGGCGGGGAGCACGCAGCCGGATGCCGCTCCACCCATCGTACACGAGGTTCTGGGTTCGCCCGGCCAGCCGCTAGACGCGCAGACCCGCGCCTACTTCGAGCCGCGCTTCGGGCATGACTTCAGTAAGGTGCGGATTCACAACGATGCGAGGGCAGACAAGTCGGCGCGAGCCGTGAATGCGCTGGCATACACGGTGGGCAGGGACATCGCATTTCTCGACGGCGAGTATTCACCTCGGACCCGCGGCGGAGCGCGCGTATTGGCGCATGAACTGAGTCACGTCGTGCAACAGGCAAAAGGCGGCGGAGCAGCGTCGCAACGACTGGCGGTAAGCGGTCCCAACGACAGTTCGGAGTTCGAGGCCGAACGAGCAGCGGAGACGGCGCTGTCGGGCGGGCCCTACGCGATCCGGGAGCGCGTCCCTCAGGACGCAGTGCAGAGGCTGGCGTGCGACAGCATTCTGAATGCGGAAGAGGCAGCCGGGGAAACCGAGGGGAAAGAAGTGGAGAGGCAAGTGCGCGTTGACCTGATTGCGCGACTTTTCCCTAAGACAATGCCGCTGGCGATTCCCGGAGCGTCGGCGAGGTTGCTGCGCACGGAGGAATGCGGGGGGTTCCAGTCCACACAGATTCCCGGAATGGGTTATCCGGATCTGACCTACAAAAATGGACGCGTGGTTGAGTTAGCCGAAGTCAAAATCGGCACATGGCAGTGCCTGGACCTGGCCGAGAGGCAAGTCAAGAATTACGTCGACGTGGGGAACGCAAACCCAGCCTTCAAGCGATCGCTGGGAATCGACAGCTTCGAGCTCATGCCGACTAGCCGCTTTACGCCCTCGCAACTGCAGACTCACTCCGGAACGCCCGTCAACGTTGGCTGGTGCGAGCCCGGCGTGATCGTATACAAGGCCGTCAAGAAGAGCGACGAGGAAACCTTCCTGTGCGGCGCCATTTCGGACAAGGGGGCGGTCGATCGTTTTCTTGATCGGGTGATCGGACAGGCCGAGACGGCGGTGGATCGCTACATCCACCAGACCATCACCCCGATCATTGACAAGGCGCTCCAAGACAGTTTGAAGGGAGCGGGTCTCAATGTTCCCCAGGATTTGATCGAAAAACTGATCTCACAAATCGAGACAAAGGCGCTCGACATGTTGCGAAAGGAGATGAAGGCGCAACTACGCCAGGCTCTCCAGACCGCCTTAAACGCACTGTGTGTCGGGGCCGCTGCCAAGACCGCGATTTCCATAAAGGATCTGCTCGAGAAGCTTGATAAAGAGATGGGCGAGCTGGTGCTGGTGCCCGCTTTGACCCAAATCGGCCAGGAATTGGCCCACATGATTGCGGAAGCGATCCTGGAGGCATTGAAAGAGGCTGGCGTGGCCATTAAGGACGTAATCGTAGCGCTGGGAAAGGCCCTTGCCGTGGCGCTGGCCGTAGTGGGGACCTACCTGGCGGCGTCGCGGCTGGCGGTCGTTCTTGCAAGAATTGTCGCAGCGATTATTGCATTGTTGTTTGCTGCCGCGTGAGGAACGCTGCGCTTAAGCAGGTAATTTAGTGCCATCAAGGGAGGGCAGTGCCGGAACGGATGGCAACGCTTCAGTGGACGCGGACAACATTTCGGGAAGGGTGGTCGTTCAGGCATGAGCCAGCCATTTGATCTACGAACCAACCCAGCCGCTGCACCAGTTCCGCGCATTGAGTCTGCGGCTTTAGGAACCTTGCAGCGGATGTGCGCCTGGCGAGGATCGGGGGGCTCTTCTGGTTCGACGGGCGAATGCTCCGATTGCAAGAAGAAGAAAACAGTGCAGCGCGGCGCGACCGAGGTGGTTTTATGTTTATGACTCAAGAGAATCCCGTTTGGTCGAGCACCCCGGCCGTCTCCCCGGAGCGGTCCAGGCTGCTGCAGCGCAAGTGCTCCTGCGGCGGCAATTCTTCAAACGGCGGGGGATGCGAGGAATGTAAGAACAAGACCTTGCAGCGCCGGGCGGCTGAGAATGCCGAGCCAGCCGCCGTTCCCGCTATTGTGCAGGAGGTGCTGTGCTCGCCCGGCCAGCCACTGGATCGTGAGACGCGTGCATTCATGGAGCCTCGCTTCGGGCACGATTTCGGCAAGGTGCGCCTTCATACGGACGCGCAGGCAAATGAGTCAGCACAGTCGGTAAATGCGCTGGCGTACACAGTAGGGCCACAAATTGTCTTTGGAGCGGGACCCTATCAGCCGGGGGCCGCGAGCGATACGGAGCTCCTCGCCCATGAGTTGACCCATGTCGTTCAACAGTCTCAAGCGCAAGGGAACCCTTCGAGCCTGCGCGTCGGCGAAATCGATTCGCCTTTCGAGAAGGAAGCTGACCGCATCGCGAACGCGGTTGTTTCAAACCAGCCCAGCGCCCCGCCTGTGCACACGAAAACGCCAGCACTGCAAAGGCAACCAGCACAAACACCGGCGCAAGCTCCGGCACAGGCAGCGGCCGAACCCATCTGGGGAGCAAAGAAATGGCCGGGGTCAGAGGCTGAATGGAATGCTTTTCACCAGCTTGCTATTCAAGGACTCGCCGGCAGCAAGCTAAAGCCCGAGAAAGTACAAGCCCTCGCTGTAAGCATCGCGGACCTGAGCATGGTTCATTGCACTAAGCATGGTAAGCAATCGAAGTGCGCGGAAAACGCAGCCAGCGATGAACAATCGAGAAAAATCCTGAATATCTCGCTCACCTGGGGAGAAGGATCTAAAGGTGTCTGGGGCGAGACGTTCAGAAGCGCGCTTCAATCTACCACCGGGGGCGTTGACGGCCCCATCTCAGCGAACGAGGCCGTGCAGAGGGCGGAGGATATTGCGGACCAGGCAGCACGTGGATTTATCGGAGAGGCCCTCTGGAAGGTCTACATGAATTGCAAAGTACCCGACGCGTCAAGCTCGCCCGCACCAGCACCGAAAGCCGCCGCGCCGGGAGGGCATTGACCGAAGCACGTGCAGCATAGACCTGACCTGTGAAAGGCCCGCGGCCCATCCCAAGGAGATCTAGATGCCCAACATTTCGCCAATAGTAATGAAGGGCGCGATCGTCTCGCT